>DATIXO010000229.1:0-109471 GCA_035518495.1 Streptosporangiaceae bacterium | reverse complement strand
GGCGATGATCGCTCGCGGATCGTAGACCAAGCGCTGCAGAAGTGCCGCGAAGCTGAAGGCCGTGACGCGGACGGCAACTATGGGGAGCAGGGCCTCACCCCTGCCATGCGCCACATCGAATCGCAGCTCGAACATGGCCAGCTGGCCGATGAGACAGAGAAGTACGCGCTCAAGGATCCCGAGCGCTTCAGAGAGAAGCTTGCCGACAGGATCGAACGATTCCCGAAAGCTGACCCTAACGATCTAGCGGCAGAAATTCATGATGGGGTTAGATACACGTTCATTTTTGAGTTTGAGCACTATACGCAGAGCGTTGAGCTAGCTCAGAACCACCTGGCCGAGGCTGGTTATGATCAGATCGAGACGAAGCCAGGATGGCACGGAGAGGAGTATAAAGGGGTTAACAGCCAGTGGCGCGACCCGACTTCTGGTATCAGATTCGAAGTCCAGTTCCATACAAGGGAGAGCTGGACTGCGAAGCAAACAACTCATGAAGCCTACGAGACTATCAGGTCAAACAGCGCGCCCCTTGAGGAAGTGGAACGCCTGCGTGCCTATCAGAGCGAGGTTTCAGCTACAGTGCGGATTCCTCCAGGTGCCCTCGACATTCCCGCCTACAAGAAGGGTAGGTAGCGAAGGTGGTGAGCGACGTCAAGTACTTCGCAATTGTCCGGGACGGCGACGGCCTCGAGCATCCCTCCGGGCTTGCGCGCCGGACCATGACGCCTGAAGGCCGACTGGACGAAACACTCCGCCGTGACCTGACCTGGGCCCGCGACTCCGCGATCTATGAGTGGGAGCGTGGCGAAGAGATGGGAGCAGATCTGGTTGAGATCAGTGGAGAGGACGCTGAACGGCTGGTCCAAAGCTTCCGGCGAGAGTGGGGTGCGCAGGGCTGAGGAAAGACCCGGCTCAGGCTAGGTCGGATTCGTCCAGGGGGTGCAGGCGGGAGAGCACCTTTGGCAGGTCTTCCTCATACACCACGCCCAGCCGCTGGGTCGCCCGGGTGATCGCCACGTAGAGATCGTTCAGCCCGCGGGGTGAGTCGGCCAGGATGCGCTGGGGGTCGGCGACGAGGACGGAGTCGAACTCCAGGCCCTTGGCCTGGGCGACGCTGAGCACGACGGCCGGCCGGTCCAGGTCGGGGGCCTCCGCGCTGATCACGTCCGGCACCACCTCCGCCACCGCGGCCGTCAGCTCGGCAAGCCGTGAGCCGGGGACGATGACCGCCAGCCGGCCGGCCCCGACCCGGCTGGCCTCCAGCCCGGCCAGCGACCCGAGCACGACGGGCAGCTCCCCTGCCCCGGCCCGCTGCGACCAGGGCACGACCCCGGTCTCCCGGACCGGGCGCGGCGGGTTCAGCTCCGGGTCGATGGCGGCCAGCACATCCCCGGCCACGTCCGCGATCTCGGCGGGAGTGCGGTAGTTGATGGTCAGCCGCTCCAGCCGCCACCGGTCGTCCAGGTGCGGCCCGAGCACGTCCTGCCAGGACGAGCCGCCGCCCAGCACACTGCCCTGCGCCATGTCCCCGACCACGGTCATGGACCGGGCCGGGCAGCGCCGCATGAGCATCTGCCACGCCATCGGCGACAGCTCCTGCGCCTCGTCCACCACGATGTGGCCAAACGCCCACGTCCGGTCGGCGGCGGCCCGCTCCACGGCGGTCCGGTCATCGTCGGACTCGTAGCGGGCCGCCAGGCGTTCGGCGTCGATGATGTCGTAGGCGGACAGGATCTCCGCTTCCTCCTCGGGGTTCAGGTCCACGGACCGGGAACTGTAGGCGAGGTCGAGCACCCCGCGCGCGTAGGCGATCCGCCGCCGCCGCTCCCGCTCGCCGCGGGCGCGGGCGGCCCGCTGGTCCTCACCGAGCAGCTCGGCCGCCTCGTCCAGCAACGGGACGTCCGCCGGGGTCCACCCGCCGCCAGCGGGCCGCAGCAGGGCCGACCGCTCCTCCGCGGTGAGCAGGCCGCGCCCCGCCGCCGCCAGCCGCTCCGGTGACGACAGCAGGTCGGTCAGCAGCCCCTCCGGGGTCAGCCGGGGCCAGAACTGCTCCAGCGCGGCCCGCACCTGCACGCTCTCCCGCAGTTCCTGGCGGATGTCCTCGATGTCCTCGGCGCTGAGCAGGTTGCCGCCGCCGAGCACGTCGAACCCGATCCGGTCCGCCACCTCGCCGGCCAGGGCGTCGATGAGCAGCCGTTGCGCGACCGGCCTGGCCTGGTTGTGCGGTAGCCGGGTGCGCCGGGCCCGGTCCCTGATCCGGGCGCACGCCCGCCGGTCCAGCCGCAGCACGTCGCGCTCGAAGGTCACCTCAAGCCCGGACCGCGGTCCCCCCTGCCGGGCGCGGATCGCGGCGGCGATCACCTTCGCCATGTCCAGCCTGCCCTTGACCATGGCGGCGGCCGTGGGCTCCTCGCGGCGCGCGGTAACCCCCGGGTACAGGTCGGCGATGGTGGACAGCAGCACCGAGGTCTCGCCGAGGGAGGGCAGCACCTGGCCCACGTAACGCAGGAAGGTCGGGTTCGGGCCGATGATGAGCACCGCCCGCCGGGCGAGCTGCTCGCGGTAGGTGTAGAGCAGGTACGCGGCCCGGTGCAGGGCGACCGCGGTCTTGCCGGTGCCCGGGCCGCCCTGGACCACGAGCACGCCCTTGTGCGGGGACCGGATGATCCAGTCCTGCTCGACCTGGATGGTCTCGACGATGTCGCCCATCTGGCCGGTGCGGCTGGCGTTCAGCGCGGCGAGCAGCGCCGCCTCCCCGGTGAGGCCGCCGGCCAGGCCGTCGTGCGGCCCGTCCCGCCCGGCGTCGGTGAGGTCGAGCACCTCGTCGTCGAGGCGGATCACCTCCCGGCGCAGCGTCTTGATGTGGCGCCGCCGCCGCACCCCTTCCGGCGATACCGGGGTGGCCAGGTAGAACGGGCGCGCGGCCGGAGCGCGCCAGTCCAGCAGCAGCGGCTCATAGTCGTCCGCCTCGTCGCGGATGCCCATCCGCCCGATGTAGCGCGGCCCGGCGTCGTGGAAGTCGATCCGGCCGAAGCACAGCCCGTTCTCGGCCGCGTCGAGCTGGGCGATCCGCTGCGTGTACATGACGGCGTTGACGTCGCGCTCGGTCCGGGCCTGCGGGGTCCCCCCGGTCTGGCGCAGCGTCTGCGCGAGCCGCCCCGCGGCCCGGTCCCGCAGGCCGTCGAGGTGGTCGTAGAGCATGCTTACGTAGGCCTGCTCCAGTCCGACGTCTCGCTGCGACACATCTACCAGGTTAGACAACCCCTACGACTGCCGGGCCGCGCCGGGGCACCGGACTGCCCGCCACCATCACCAGGATTGCGCAACGAGGTGCCCCGCCCGCCTCCCCTGCCACGGCCGCATCTGGCTGCCCGCCAGTCCGGCGCCTGGCCGCCACCTGCCCGGGGCAGGGCACCGGCCACGCTCATCCGTTGCGCGTCATGGGGGCCAGCGGGATGAAGCGGCGGAGCTTGCCGCTGCCGGCGTTGCGGGCCAGGTCGGCGGCCTCGTAGATCCCCCGCCAGGAAGGCGTGCCACCTGGGCATGGGAGCGACTAATGTCGCACTTGATCACCTTTCGCCCTGGCCGCCCGGAGGCATCCATGGACCACCAGGTCAAATATCTTCTGCAGGAATCCGAGCTGCCCCGGCAGTGGTTCAACATCATCCCGGACCTGCCCGCTCCCCCGCCGCCGCCGCTGCACCCGGGCACCCGGGAGCCGGTCGGCCCGGACGCCCTGGCCCCGCTGTTCCCGATGGCGCTGATCGAGCAGGAGGTCACGCCGGAGCGGTACATCGAGATCCCGGAGCCGGTGCTGGACGTGTACCGGCTGTGGCGGCCCACCCCGCTGTTCCGGGCCCGGCGGCTGGAGAAGGACCTGGGCACCCCGGCCCGGATCTACTACAAGTACGAGGGCGTCAGCCCGGCCGGCTCGCACAAGCCCAACACCGCCGTGCCGCAGGCGTACTACAACGCGCAGGAGGGCGTCACCAAGCTGACCACCGAGACCGGCGCGGGCCAGTGGGGCAGCGCGCTGGCGTTCGCATCCGCGCTGTTCGGCCTGGAGTGCGAGGTCTGGATGGTCCGCGCCTCCTACGACCAGAAGCCCTACCGCCGGCTGCTGATGGAGGCCTACGGGGCGACGGTCCACCCCAGCCCCTCCGACATCACCGCGGCCGGGCGCGCGGTCCTCGCCGAGCACCCGGACTCGACCGGCAGCCTGGGCATCGCGATCAGCGAGGCGGTCGAGGTGGCGGGCCCCGACCCGGCCATCAGGTACGCGCTCGGCAGCGTGCTGAACCACGTGCTCCTGCACCAGACCGTCATCGGCGAGGAGGCGATCAAGCAGCTCGCCCAGGCGGGCGACACGCCGGACGTGATCGTCGGCTGCACCGGCGGCGGGTCCAACTTCTCCGGCCTGGTCTTCCCGTTCCTGCGGGAGAAGCTGGCGGGCCGGATGAACCCGGTGCTGCGGGCGGTCGAGCCTGCCGCCTGCCCGTCGTTCACCCGCGGCGTGTACGCCTACGACTTCGGTGACACCGCGGGCACCACGCCGTTGTTCAAGATGCACACGCTCGGGCACGACTTCGTGCCGGACCCGATCCACGCGGGCGGGCTGCGCTACCACGGCATGTCGCCGCTGCTGTCGCACATCTACGAGCTGGGCCTGATCGAGGCGGTTGCCAAGCCGCAGTCGGAGTGCTTCGAGGCCGGGCTGCGGTTCGCGCGGACCGAGGGCATCCTGCCCGCGCCCGAGCCCACCCACGCGATCGCCGCCTGCATCGAGGAGGCGCTGCGCTGCAAGGAGACCGGTGAGGAGAAGGTGATCCTGACCGCCCTGTGCGGGCATGGCCTGCTCGACCTCCCCGCCTACAGCGCCTACCAGGCCGGCCAGGTGACCGACTTCGACCTGCCGGCCCAAGCCGTGCAGGACGCGCTGACCCGGCTGCCGATGGGGGTGTGAACACCGCCGCGGCCCTGGCTGGGCCGGGCTAGCCCGCCGACGCGGCCCACCCGGTCCACCGCTCGACGTGGACGCGGATCACCGGGCCGGACGGCGGGCTGGCCCCGTAGTGCGGGTAGCGCCGCGCCAGCAGGGCGAGCGGCGCGGCCGTGGTGGCGGGTGCGGCCAGCACGGTGGCGGTGCCGTCGGCGCGGGCCCACCACAGCCGGTCCCAGTCCGCCTCGTAGTGGTCGGCGAGCACGGCCACCCGGGGTTCGGCCGCGATGTTGCTCAGCCGTGCCAGCCGGGTGGTCGTCTTCGGCTTGGCGTCGACCGCGCTGTAGATCACGTCGCCGTCCACGGCGAAGGTGACCGGGACGATATGGGGCCTGCCGCCGGGAGTCACCGTGGCCAGGCGGGCGACGCTGGCGGCGGCGAAACGCCGCCGCGCCTCCCCCGGCTCCAGGTTCAGCTGCCCTCTCCCGTCACGCTGTCCCCTCGCTTCCCGCGCCGGCCCATTCCTGGGCTGGCCCTGTCAGCACGCTGACCCCATCACTCACGCTGCACTCTGCCGCACCGGAAATCTTCGCACGACCGGTCAAATCCCCCAGCTGGGCAGATCTTCCCCAGTGTCGCACTGGCCTGGTGGCACGCGAGTAAGGTCAAATGCTGTCATGCCATCGCTCCCGCTGCTGGCAGGCCGGTACCGCCTGGAAAGCCAGATCGCGGCCGGCGGTGTCGGTGAGGTCTGGCGGGCGACGGACACACAGCTGACACGGCCGGTGGCGGTCAAGCTGCTGCGGGCCGAGTACGCCGGCCACGCCGAGACACTGGTGCGGTTCCGGGGCGAGGCCCGGCACGCCAGCGCGCTCTCGCATCCTGCCATCGCCCGGGTATTCGACTACCGTGACCCGGCACCGCCGGCACCCGCGTTCCTGGTGATGGAGCTGGTGGACGGGCCGTCACTGGCCGCCCTGCTGGCGGCCGGGCGGCTCACCGCCACCCAGACCATGGACGTGGTCGCCCAGGTGGCGGCGGGCCTGCAGACGGCGCACGCGGCCGCGCTGGTGCACCGTGACATCAAGCCGGCCAACCTGCTGCTCGCCACGGACGGCCAGGTGAAGATCACCGACTTCGGGATCGCGCACGTGGCCGGGTCGGTCCCGGTCACCAGCACCGGCATCGTCATGGGCACCCCCGCCTACCTGGCCCCGGAGCGGGTGTCGGGCGCGTCGGCCACGCCAGCGACCGACCTGTACTCGCTCGGCGTGGTCGCCTACGAGTGCCTCGCCGGGTGCGCTCCCTTCACCGGCCAGCCGCTGGAGGTCGCGGCCGCACACCGGGACCGGCCGCTGCCGCCCTTCCCCTATCCCGTGCCCGCCGAGGTGGCGCAGCTGGTCGGGGAGATGACCGCCAAGGATCCCGCCGCCCGGCCCGCCAGCGCGCAGGAGGTCGCCGCCCGGGCCAGCAGCCTGCGTGACGACATGGCCGGCGGCGTGGGCGCCGCCTCCCCCGCGTGGCAGTACGGCATCCCGGCGACCGTGGCCGACATCCCGGTGACCGGCCCGGCCGCCACCCCGGACCCCACGCTCGGGTGGCAGTCCCCGCCGCCCAGCGGCCGCCCCCGGCGGCCCAGGCGGGCCGCGCCAGCGGGGCGGGCCGCGCCCCCCAGCCGGACCGGCCCTCCCACCCGGGCGACACCCGCCGGGCCACCCGGACCGCACGGGCGGGCCACCCGGGGGAAGCGGACCCGGTGGATCGCGGCCGCTGCCTCGGCGGCCGCCGCCGTGGTCGTGCTGGCCGTGGTGGCGCTGGCGGCGCCGAAGCCCTCCGGCGGGGCGGCGAGCGCGGCAGGCCCGGCCGGCACGGGGAGCGCGGGGAGCGCGGGGAGCCAGGCCCCGGCCGCCGCGCCGAGCTCGCCAGCGACGCAGAGCCCGTCACCGTCGGCGAGCACGCACGCCGCGCCGAACACGGTGGAGGTCGCCGCGGGGTCGCTGGTGGGGGAATCCCTGGACCAGGTACGCCAGCAGCTGCAGCTGCTGGGGCTGGTCGTCCAAGTGCAGCGCAACCCGTCGCATCAGGAGACCGGTACCGTGCTGGCGGTGCAGCCGAACGGCAAGGTGCGCCCGGCCAGCGTCATCCTGGTGACCGTGGCCGTCATGCTCCACCGTCATCACCACCACCGGGACGGCAACGGCCAGACGGTCCTGGCCGCCGGGAGCGGCTGACCGGGAACGTTCCCGTCAGGTGACCTCGACGATGGTGGCCGCCACCAGCCGGCCGCCGTCGATCTCCAGGACGCCGAGTGTCCCGTGCGCTTGGCGTCTCCGGTCGGTGGGCGAGCCCGGGTTGAAGATCCGCTGGCCGTCGGCGGCCTGGTCCAGCGGGATGTGGGAGTGGCCGAAGACCACCAGGTCGGCGGACGGGAACCGGAGCCGCAGCCGGGCCGCCCGGCCGGCCCTCGGGCCGGAGTCGTGGATCATGGCCAGGCGCACGCCACCGACATCGATCTCCAGGCTGTCCGGGGCGCCCCAGGCGGCCACGTCCGGGCCGTCGTTGTTGCCGCGCACCGCCCGCACCGGCGCGTACGCCGCCAGCTCGTCGAGCACCGCGGCGGTGCACACATCTCCCGCGTGCAGGATCAGGTCCGCGCCACGCAGCTGGCCGGCCACCCGCGGCGGGCAGGTGCGCCAGCGCCGGGGGGCGTGCGTATCCGCGAGCACCACCATCTTCACGGCACCTATCCTGCCCCGCCCGGGCGGCTGGCGGCCCCGGCGCGGGCCGTTCACGCACGGGCCGTTCACGCACGGGCCGTTCACGCACGGGCGGTTAAGGTGGCCCCATGCCGGACCGCAAGGAGATCCTGGAGGTGGCGGGCCGCCAGGTCGTGATCACCAACCCGGACAAGGTCTTCTTCGCGGCCAGCGGCGTCACCAAGCTCGACATGGTCCGCTACTACCTGAGCGTCGCCGACGGGGCGCTGCGGGGGGTCGCGGGGCGGCCGATGGTGCTCAAGCGGTTCGTGCACGGCGCCGCCGGCGAGGCCTTCTTCCAGAAGCGCGCCCCCGACAAGCGCCCCGACTGGATGCCGGTCGTCACGCTGAGCTTCCCGTCGGGCCGCAGCGCCGACGAGATCGTGGTCAGCGACCCGGCGCAGCTCGCCTGGGTGGTGAACCTGGGCTGCATCGACCTCAACCCGCATCCGGTCCGGGCGGCCGACCTCGACCATCCCGACGAGCTGCGGGTGGACCTGGACCCGGTGCCGGGGATCGGGTGGCCGCAGATCCTGCGGGTCGCCCTGGTCGCCAGGGACACGCTGGCCGACTTCGGCCTGACCGGCTGGCCCAAGACGTCGGGCTCGCGCGGCTTCCACATTTACGCCCGGATCGAGCCCCGCTGGACCTTCACGCAGGTCCGCCGGGCCGCGGTCGCGCTGGCGCGGGAGATCGAGCGGCGCGCGCCGCAGGACGCCACCGCGAAATGGTGGAAGGAGGAACGCCACGGCGTGTTCGTCGACTACAACCAGAACGCCAAGGACCGGACGGTCGCGTCGGCGTACTCGATCCGCCCCACCCCCGACGCCCGGGTGTCCACCCCGCTGGCGTGGCCGGAGGTGCCCGGCTGCGACCCGGAGGCGTTCACCATCGGGACCGTGCCGCAGCGGTTCGCCGAGCTCGGCGACCCGTGGCAGGACATGGACGCCGCGGCGGGCTCGCTGGAGCCGCTGCTCGCCCTGGCCGGCGAGCACGAGGCGGCCGGGCTCGGTGATGCTCCCTGGCCGCCGCACTACGACAAGCAGGCCGGTGAGCCGCCCCGGGTCCAGCCCTCCAAGCGGCGCGCGGCCAGCGCCCCGCCGCCCGCGCCGGGCAAGACGAGCGGCCCGACCGGGCGGCGGCGGTCCAGCATGCCGCTCATCGAGGTGGCCCGCGCCGCCAGCGAGGCGGAGGCGCGGGCGGGCCTGGAGCGCTGGAAGCAGCGGCACGCCGACATCTGGCCGCTGCTCGAGCCCGCCGACATCCTGGTCGACGCGATGCGCGGGCGCAGCTCCACCTGGACCCGCATCCGGCTGAACCTGCGGCACGTGCCGCAGGCGCAGCGGCCGCCGCAGGAGGAGCTGGAGGTGGACTACGACCCGTGGGCGGCGTACCGGCAGGGCCCGGCCGGCCCGGCCGGCCCGCCGCGATAGCCTCACCCCGGGGCGGCGAACGGGCAGGAGCGGGCGACCCGACAGGAGGAGCCGATGCGCTTCGCGATCAAGACCAGGCCGGAGCACACCCCGTGGGAGCGGATCCGGGACGTCTGGCTGGCTGCCGACCAGATCCCCCTGTTCGAGTCGGCCTGGAACTGGGACCACTTCTACCCGCTCACCGGCGACCTGACCGGGCCGAACCTGGAAGCCTGGACGATGCTCGCCGCGCTCGGGCAGGCCACCAGCCGGATCCGGATCGGCTGCCAGGTGACCGGCATGATCTACCGGCACCCGGCGGTGCTGGCGAACATGGCCGCGACCACCGACATCATCTCCGGTGGCCGGCTGGAACTGGGCCTGGGGGCCGGCTGGAACCAGATGGAATGCGACGCCTACGGCATCGAGCTGCCGCCGCTGCGCGAACGCTTCGACCGCTTCGATGAGGGCGTGGAGGCGATCGCCCGCCTGCTCAGCCAGGAGACCACCACGCTCAACGGACGGTACGTCCGGCTCACCGATGCCCGCTGCGAGCCCAAGCCGGTGCAGCGGCCGTATCCGCCCATCACCATCGGCGGGCGCGGCAAGACCCGCACCCTGCGGACCGTGGCCCGCTGGGCCCAGCAGTGGAACGCGATCACCAGCGACCCGCAGGACTGGCTCGATCTGGCCGGGACGCTCCGGTCCCACTGCGCGGACCTCGGCCGTGATCCCGGCGAGATCACCTGCTCGGTGAACGTGCGGATCGAGGACGCGGCCGGCATCGGGGCGGCCGCCGGGCTCGCCGCCGCCTACGGTGAGGCCGGGGCCGATCTGGCGATCATGAACCTGCCGCTCAACGCCGACCCGGGCATCCTCTCCCCGCTGGCCGAAGCGCTGACGCCCCTGGTGGGTTAGGCCGCCAGGGGCCGGGCCCGGCCCAGCCTCCCGCGCCCGGGGCCAGCCTCCCTACGCCCGCCGCAGGACCAGCAGGAACTCCAGCACGCCGTGGTTCTGGGTGGTGACGAAGCCAGCGAAGCTGGGATTGGGTATCTGCCAGTCGGCGAACGTGATGGGGATGGAGCCGGAGATCCGGATCTGCGTGGGCGTCCGCTGCGCGCTCAGGCTGAACGTGACCTGCCGGGTGTGGCCGTGCAGGGTGAGGTTCCCGGTCGCGCGGTAGCTCCTGACCTGCCCGGTGGCCGGCACCGGCGCCAGGCTGATGCTGCGGCTGAGGGTGAACGTCCCGGTCGGGTAGGTGGCCACGTCCATGATCCGCCCGTCGAACTGGGCGTCCCGCTGGCTCTCGTCGCTGTGGATGGTGGACATCTGCACGGTGAACGTGCCCGCCGTCACGGTGGTCTGCCTGATGGTCAGGTGACCCGCGACCGAGCTGGTCCGCCCCACCGCGACGTTGTTCTGGCCTGCCAGCACCTCGTTCACCCGGTAGCCCGCCCTGGACCCGGTCGCGACGGTCCAGGTACCGGGCAGCGGCGTGTCCGCGGCCGCCTGGCCGGATGCCGTGCCGCCGGACGGCGCGGCGCTGCTGGTGGCGCCCAGGCCCAGCGGCGCCGGGGCCGGTCCCTCGATGAAGTGGATGTAGATGAACGGCACGCCCACGGCGAGCACCACCACCGCGGCCCCCGCCACCAGCACCCACCGCAGCCAGCCGCTGCGGCGACGATGAGAAACCACCGGGCACACCTCCTGGCCAGCCGCCCGCGCGGGGCGGCGTCTCGCGCTCCTGGACGAGGCTCCCGCCTATTCCTGCACGGATGCTGGTTGTTTCATCTGAGGAAACTCTGGGCCCGCACGGATCAGCGCACCTGGGGCATGACCTCAGCCGCGATCAGCTCCAGGTGGTCCAGGTCATGCAGGTCGAGGACCTGCAGGTACATCCGGGACGCGCCGGCCCCGGCGAAACCGCCCAGCTTGTCCACGACCTGCCCGGGCGACCCGGCCAGCCCGCTGGCCTCGAGCTCGGCCACCTCGCGGCCGATCGCCGCGGCCCGCCGGGCCACCTCCGCGCCGGTCCGGCCGCAGCACACCACCTGGCTGGCCGAGTAGACCAGCGAGGCCGGGTCACGGCCGGCCGCCGCGCAGGCGTCCCGGACCCGGCCGAACGCCTCACCGGTCTCCTGCTGGCTGATGAACGCGGTGTTGTACTCGTCGGCGAACCGCGCCGCCAGCCGGGGCGTCCGCCGCGGCCCGTGCCCGCCGACCAGGATCGGGGGCCGGGGGCGCTGGGACGGCTTGGGCAGCGCGGGCGAGTCGGCCAGCGTGTAGTAGGACCCGTCGAAGGAGAAGGTCTTGCCCTCCGCGGTTTCCCACAGCCCGGTGATGATCGCCAGCTGCTCCTCCAGCCGGTCGAACCGCTCCGCCACGGCGGGGAACGGGATCCCGTACGCGGCGTGCTCGGCGGCGAACCAGCCGGTCCCCAGCCCCAGCTCGACCCGGCCCGCGCTCATCTCGTCCACCTGGGCGACCGCGATCGCCAGCGGCCCCGGGTAGCGGAAGGTCGCGGCGGTCATCAGGGTGCCGAGCCTGATCCGCGCCGTCTCACGGGCCAGCCCGGCCAGCGTGACCCAGGAGTCCGTGGGCCCGGGCAGGCCGCTGCCGTCGCCCATCTTCAGGTAGTGGTCGGAGCGGAAGAACGCGTCGAAGCCGAGCTCCTCGGCGGCCCGCGCGACCGCGAGCAGCCTGCCGTAGTCGGCGCCCTGCTGCGGCTCAGTGAAGATCCGGAGTTGCATGCTCCCATCCTGGCCCATCCGGGCGGCTGGCGCGGCCCTGGCAGGTCAGGCGGGTGTGAGGGCCGCGACGCATTCCACGTGGTGTGTCATCGGGAACGCGTCGAAGGCGCGCAGGCCGGCCAGCTGCCAGCCCAGCTCGCCGCATACCGCGAGGTCGCGGGCGAGGGTGGCCGGGTCGCAGGAGACGTACGCCACCCGCCGCAGGCCGCCGCCGGTGCCCGGCCGGCCGCTGTCCCGGTCCGGGTGCTGCCCGGCCGGGGGCGGCGGCCGCAGCAGCCGCTCGATGACCGGGCGGCCCGCCCCGGCCCTGGGCGGGTCGAGCACGGCGAGCCCCGCCAGCCCCGGGGGCACGGTGCCCCCCGCGAGCACGCTGGTCACGTCGCCGTGGTGGATGCGCGCCCACGGCAGCCGGCGCAGGTTGTGACGGGCATCGCGGACCGCGCGCCGGTCCGCGTCGATCCCGATCACCGCCCCATCCGGCCCGACCGCCTCCGCCAGCACGCCGGCGAACAGGCCCGCCCCGCAGAACAGGTCGAGCGCCACGTCACCGGGCGCGGGGCGCAGCGCCTCCAGGACCGCCGCCGCCAGCGCGTCCGCCGCGCCGGGGTGGACCTGCCAGAACGTGCCGGCCCCCACCCGCCAGGTCCGCCCGGCCGCATGCTGGTGCAGGTAGCCGCGCCCGCGCAGCGGGGTGAGCCTGCCGCCGCGGCCGGCGGCGAGGACCGTGCCGGGCGGGCCGCCATGCCCGGCCAGCATTGCGGCGGCCCGGCCCGCGGCGGTCTCCGCTGCCCCACGCGGGCCGGCCCCGGGCCCGCCGCCGGCCCCGGGCCCGCTGCCAGCACCGTGCCCGCCAGCACCGTGCCCGCCAGCACCGTGCCCGCCGTCGCTGGCCTCCGGGCCGCCGCCGCGCCGCCGCCTGCCCGCGGCCGGTGTCACGATCACCGCCCGCTCCCCCGAGCCCGGCGCCACGGCGACCTCCAGCGAGGACAGCCGCTGCCAGCGCTGCCCGGTCACCCCGGTCTCGTTCACCAGCGGGTGCGCGATCGGGCAGGCACCGACGTCGACCACGTCATGGGAGCGGTGCCTGAGCAGCCCGGCGACACCACCGGGGCCGACGGAGAACCTGATCCGGGTCCGCCAGCCCAGGCCGCCGCTGTCACCGGGCAGCGGCTCCACGGTGACCTCACGCTCCAGGCCCGCGATCCGTCGCAGCTGCTGCCTGACCACCTCGGCCTTGAGCCGGCGCTGCGCCTCCGGGGTGGCGTGCTGCCAGTCGCACCCGCCGCAGCCGCCGGGGCGGGCATGCGGGCACGGTGGCCCCGCCCGGTCCGGCGAGGCCTGCAGGATCTCGACCGCCTCCGCGCGGGCGAACCTGGCCGTGGTGCCGGTGACCCGGGCCCGGACCCGCTCGCCCGGCAGCGCGTGCCTGACGAACACCACCCGGCCACCGGCCTGCCTGGCCACGCACCAGCCGCCGTGCGCGACCTCGCCGACGGCCAGCTCCAGCAGGCCCTCGCCGCTGCCGGCGGGCGGGCCATCGGCCGCCGTGATCGAGGTGTCCACGCTGCTCCTCTGTCTTGTTTCTCCAGGTCATGGGCGGGCCTTCGCCCGGATGCGGCCCATGCTGCCCGCGCCGCTCGGGCCTGGGCGGCCGCTGCGCGCAAGACAGGCTGCCCCCAGTATGCCGGCCGGCGTCAGCGGACCGGTCATGGGGGAATACCGTGGCTGAGCACCGTAGTCACTGGAGGGCGGCCGTGCACATCGTGATCATGGGATGCGGGCGCGTTGGCTCGACGCTCGCGCACATCCTGGAGGAACAGGGCCATTCGGTCGCCATGATTGACCAGGACCGGGAGGCGTTTCGCAAGCTGCGCGCGGGATTCAAGGGCAAGCGGATCGTCGGTGTCGGCTTCGACCAGGATGTGCTGACCGAGGCCGGCATCGAGGAAGCGGACGCCTTCGCCGCGGTGAGCAGCGGCGACAACTCGAACGTGATCGCCGCCCGGGTGGTGCGCGAGTCGTTCGGCGTGGAGCGGGTCGTGGCGCGCATCTATGATCCCCGGCGCGCGGAGGTCTACCAGCGCCTGGGCATCCCGACGGTGGCGACGGTCCGCTGGACCGCCGACCAGATGCTGCGCCGGCTGCTGCCCGACGGCTCGGAGCCGCTCTGGCGCGACCCGACCGGCGCCATCGTGCTGGCCGAGGTGGCCTACTCCCAGGACTGGGTGGGCGAGAAGGTGCAGGCGCTGGAGGAGGCGGCGCGGGCCCGGGTGGCGTTCATCTCCCGGCTCGGCGAGGCCATGCTGCCCGCGCCGGGGACGGTGCTCCAGGAAGGCGACGTGCTGTATGTCATCGCGCCAGAGCGCGACCTGGAACGCATCTCGGCGGCGTTCGCCCGCAACATCCCGGGCTCCAGGTCACACGGGAAGGGGTCATAGCGATGCGGGTCGCCATCGCCGGCGCCGGTGCGGTCGGCCGGTCGATCGCCAGTGAGCTGCTGGAAAACGGGCACGAGGTCCTGCTCATCGACAAGAATCCCCGGTCCATCGCGGTCGACAGCGTGCCCAGGGCGGAGTGGCTGCTCGCGGACGCGTGCGAGATCACCTCGCTGGATGAGGCCGCGCTGGAGCGCTGCAACGTGGTCATCGCCGCCACCGGCGACGACAAGGCCAACCTGGTGGTGTCGCTGCTGGCCAAGACCGAGTACGGGGTGCCACGGGTTGTCGCCCGCATCAACCACCCCAAGAACGAGTGGCTGTTCAACGAGTCGTGGGGCGTCGACGTGGCGGTGTCCACCCCACGCCTGCTCTCGGCGCTGGTGGAGGAGGCCGTCAGCGTCGGCGACCTGGTCCGGCTGATGACCTTCCGGCAGAGCGAGGCGAGCCTGGTGGAACTGACCATGGCCGCCGACGCCCCGCTGGCGGGCACCAGGATCGGGGACATCCAGTGGCCGGTCGATACGGCCCTGGTGGCGATCCTGCGGGAGGGCCGGGTGATCGTCCCCAGCTCCGACGACCCGCTCTCCGGCGGCGACGAGCTGCTGTTCGTGACCAGCGAGGATGTGGAGGACGACCTGGCACGGCTGCTGTCCGACGGGCACTGACCCGCCGCGGCGGCAGGGGCGCGGAGTCAGGGGCGCGGGGTCAGGGCCGCGGTGCCGGGCCGGCCACCGGGCCTTCCCCCAGGTCGTAGCGCGGGTTGTAGATGATCCTGCGGCCGCCCTGCTCGCTCAGCATGCCCTCGACCGCCAGCACCCGCCCCGGCTCGATGCCGGCGATGCGGTTGCGCCCCAGCCAGACGACCGTGATCCGGTTGGCGCCGCCGCCGAGCTCCGCCCGCAGCATGGGCAGCCCGTCGCGGCCGCTCGCCCGCACCCGGCGCACCGGCCCGGACACCCGCACCCGCGGCCGGGCCCCGGCCCGCTGGTCCGCTGTGACGATCTTCACAGATCAACCGTAGCGGGTTCGTGCTGACCAGGTGTTACCTGCCGGCTTCTTCTTGTTACAAACGGGTAAAACGCACCAGCGGCCGGCCCGCCGTTACCGGGTCTCGGTGATCTCCGGGCCACGCTCGAACGGGTTCAGCGGCCAGCGGTCCTCCTCGGGCTCTGGCGCCTGCTGGCCGAGCGCCTGCAGCGCCTCGTCGGGGAGCCGGATCTCCAGCAGATCACGGGGCGGGACCGGGTGATCGCCGCGGACCACGACCACGGCCGCGAACACCCGCTCCAGCGGCCTGGCCTGGTCCTGGTAGCTGGCCGCCGGGCCGTTGATGAGGCCGCGCAGGAACCAGCGGGGCCCGTCCACCCCCAGGAACCGGGCCGGCTCCAGCGCACCGCGCCGGTCCCCGTGGACCGGGTCGGCCGGGGCGATCCGCGCCCGCAGCTCCACCCCGAACGGGCCGTCGGCCTCGATGCTCTGGCCGCCGCTCCTGGCCACCTCGGCCGCGATCTCCTGCCTGACCTCGTCCCACAGGCCGCCGCTCTTCGGCGCGGCGAAGGCCTGCAGCTGCAGGCTGCTCTGCCCGCGTATGACGGTGACCCAGGCTGGCTGGTCCTCCACCACGCTGACCTGGACCTGAATGCCCTCGTCCGTGGGGACCAGCAGGCTGCCGAAGTCGATCCGCTCCTGCTCGGGCACGTCCTCATCGGCGTCCCACGGGCCGCCTGCCCCGGCCGCCCCGGGGGCGGCGGCGGCATCCTGCCAGTCCCCGTGGTCGCCCCCCACCTCGTACGGGTCGTCTTCGGGCTGGTCAGTGTCGGCACGACGGCGGCGGAACACTGTCACCCACTCCTTGCCTGTCCATGTCCTGGCTGGTCTGCCTTCTCGCTGGCCCGGGTGTCCCGCTCATCCGCCCGGCGCCTGCGCGGCGGGCTGCCCGGCGGCGTGCCCGCCGGTTGACCCGAAGCCGCCGTCACCACGTGCCGAGCCCGGCAGCGACTCCACCTCGTGCAGCGCCACCCGGGCCACTTGCTGGATGACCAGCTGGGCGATCCGGTCGCCGCGCTGGAAGCTGACCGCGTGACGGGGGTCGGTGTTGAGCAGTGTGACCCTGATCTCGCCACGGTACCCTGCGTCCACGGTGCCCGGCGCATTGACCAGGGTGACGCCGTGCCGCGCGGCGAGCCCTGACCGTGGATGGACGAAGGCGGCGTAGCCGTGGGGCAGCGCGATCGCGATCCCGGTGGGGACGACGGCCCGCTCCCCCGGTTCCAGCCTCACATCGGCGGCGGCGAAAAGATCGAGCCCGGCGTCGCCGGGATGGGCGCGGGCCGGGAGCGGCAGGCCTGGATCGAGCCGCCTGATGAGCACGGGGACATCCTGTTCCACGGTGGGCACCCTACCCCCGCTGGCGCGCCTGCCCCGGCTGATCGGCGTGCGGCTGCTGCCCCGGCTGATCGGCGCGTGGCGGCTGCCCGGGCTCGCCTGCCTGGGGGCGCTGCGCTGGCTCACCCGCCGGCGGAGGCTGCCCTGGCTCGCCAGGCGGGGGCGGCGGCCGGCCGGCGTGGGCTGGCAGCGGCCCGGCAGGCGGCCGGCCCCGCAGGTAGGGCCCGGCGCGGACCAGCGCCGCCGTGATGGGGACCGCGACGATGGCCCCGGCGATGCCGGCGATCGCCGCCCCTACGGCGAGCGCCAGGATGATCGCGAGCGGGTGGAGCCGGACCATCCGGCCCACCACCAGCGGCTGGAGCAGATGGCTTTCCAGCTGGTTCTCCAGGATGAAGATGACCACCAGCACCAGGGCCGCGACCCAGCCCCTGGTGCCGAGGGTGACCGCGACCGCGAGCGCGCCGGCCACCAGGATGCCGATCAGCGGTATGAACGCGGCCAGGAAGACCAGGATGACCAGCGGCGCCAGCAGCGGCACGCCCATCACCCACAGGGCGGTGCCGATCACCACGGCGTGGATGGCCGCCACCGCGATGGTGCCCCGCACGTAGTAGGTGAGCGCCTGCCAGGCTGCCGCGCCGGCTCCCCGTGCGCGCTGCCCGGCGTCGGCGGACAGGAAACCGGTCAGCCAGGCCCAGATCCGGTCACCGTCCTTCAGCAGGAAGAAGGTGACGAACAGCATGAGCACCAGCCCGGCCAGGATCTCCAGGAAGATCCTGCCCCCGCTCAGCACCGTGCCGGCCACCGCCGACTGGTGCTGCTTGAGGAAGGCCAGTATCCGGTTGGACAGCTGCTCCAGGCTGGACTGCCGGAAGTGGAACGGCGGCCCTGCCAGCCACCGCTGCAGGTCGCTGACGGTGTTCCCGAGCTCGTGGACGAGGGTCTGGTAGTCGGCCGAGGTCTGGGTGGCGGCCAGCACGCCCGCTCCGGCGAGCACCGCGACGGCCACCAGCAGCGTGCACCAGGTCGCCGCGAGCGCCGGCAGGCCGGCCAGCCGCAGGCGGCGGGTCAGCGGCTGCAGCAGCGCCGTGAGCAGCAGCGCGGCGATGAACGGCAGCACCACCACCCGCAGCACGCTGGCCAGCCGGAAGGTCACGTAGATCACGACGCCGAGGATGAGCAGCCGCCATGCCCAGCCCGCTGTCAGCTGCAGCCAGCCGGGCACCTGCGGCTGGCCGCCGCTGGCCGGGCGTGCCCAGCCGGTCATCGGCGGGCCGTTCCGCTCCAGACGCAGGCCATTGTCCGGGCTCCCGGCGGCCTGCCCGCCCTCGTCCCGGTGCCCGTGCCATCGCAGTCGCACCATCACGTCCCAGCTAACCAACTAACGTGGTCTCATGCGTGTCTACCACGAACGGCTCTGGGTGCCGGTGTCATGGTGGCTGCTCGGCCTGGTGGTGATCGTGATCCTCGGCACCGAGCTCGCCGCCGGGTTCGGCTGGCCGGTCGTGGCCGCGATCTACGCGATCCTGCTGGCCGGGTGGGCCGCGATGCTGCTCTCCTGGGGGCGGCCGGGCGTCGAGGTCGCGGGTGCCGAGCTGATCGCGGGCGGGGCGCGGCTCGCGCTGGCCGGGGCCGGGGAGGTGAGCGCCCTGGACCGGACCCAGACCCGCGCGATCACCGGCCCACGGGCCGACCCCGCCGCTTTCACGCTGATCAGGTCCTACCTGCGGGAAGCTGTGTACATCGAGGTAACCGACCCCGCGGCCAGCACCATCGCCCACCGGCGGCTCCGGTGGCGGCGGTGGCGGCCGCGTGTCGAGGTGACCGGGCCCGCGGCCAGCACCCCCTACTGGGTGGTGGGAACCCGCCACCCGGCCGAGCTGGCTGCCGCGATCACCTCGGCCCGGCCCGCTGCCCGGGCCGGCGGCACCACCGTGGGATGATCGAGCAGCAACGCTGCGAGGACTGCGGCACCGGGCATCAGGGAGGAGCTGGCATGTCAGACAATGGCGGGGGCGGGGACATCGGCACTAAGGCGATGGTTGCCGTGGCCGCCTTCGGCGCGGCGTTCATCACCCGCAAGGCCCTCATTTTCGGCTGGACGAAGGTCACCGGCAAGGAACCGCCAGGTGACCAGGACCCAAGCGTCAGCTGGGCGGAGGCGCTGGGCTGGGCGATGGTGATGGGAGTGGGCATCCAGGCGGCCCGGATGGCGGCCACCCGGGTGGTGACGAGGAAAATGCGGCAGCCCGCGGCGGGCGAGATTAGCGACTGAGCACACGCACGGTGACGGGGTCATGCCAGAATCGGTAACCGTGCCAGATCACGACCGCTCGCGCATGGCCTACAAGCTCGGCTACGCGTTCCGGCATCCCGGCCGGGTGATTCCCTACGCCCGCCGCCGCGGCCGGGATGCGCTGCTGGGGATGAAGTCGGCCGACCACGTCAGCTACTACCGGGGCGTGATGGCCTCGGACACCGCCCGCTGCGCCGAGGGCGCGGTCGGCAGCCCCACCCACGAGGAGTGGCTCAAGATCGGCCAGCTGCAGTTCGACTACCTGGTCGGCCACGGCCTGCAGCCGGGTGACCGGATGCTGGAGATCGGCTGCGGCAACCTGCGGGCGGGCAGGCTGTTCATCGACTACCTGAACCCGGGCAACTACTACGGCGTCGATATCTCGCCCGACATCCTGCTGGACGCGCAGCAGGTCCTGGCCGAGTCCGGCCTGCAGGCCAAGCTCCCGCATCTGATCCTGGTCAATGACCTGAAGTTCACGTTCCTCCCGGCGGGCAAGTTCACGGTGGTGCACGCGCACAGCGTCTTCGCCCACTCGCCGCTCCAGGTGATCGACGAATGCCTGGCTCATGTGGGCCGGGTCATGACAGCCGACGCCATCTTCGACTTCACCTTCGACCGGACCGAGGGCACCGAGCACCAGGTGCTGCGCGAGGACTTCTACTACCGCACCGAGACCCTGACCGGGCTCGCGAACAGCCACGGCCTGGACGCCGAGCTCATGGCGGACTGGGAGGAGACGGGCCACCCCCAGGCGAAGATCCGGGTCACCCGCCGCAGCTGACACACCGCCCGCGCCTGGCGCGCGGGCGGGCCGGCCAGGCGCTGTGGCGGCGGGCCACCGGCCAGGCGCGGCGGTCAGGTGACCGAGCCAGCGGCCGCGCCAGTCACCCGGCCGCCCCACCGGGCCAGGTCGGCCTCCAGGTCCAGCGGCGCGATCATGGTGCCCCGCTGGAGTTCGGCCTCCCAGTCCTCGGCTGGCACCCGCCACATCACCTCGAACTCGATCCCGCTCGGGTCCTTGGCATACAGGGACTTGGACACCCGGTGGTCGCTGGCGCCGACCAGCGCGCCGCGCGCGGCGAGCGCCTGCCGGATCTGGGCCAGCTCGGTCAGCGTGCCCACCTCCCAGGCCAGGTGATACAGGCCGGGGCGGGGCGGGGAGCCGGCCGGGATGCCGGCCCCGCCGATGCCGAACAGCCCCAGGTCGTGGTCGTTCTCCGAGCCGGGCGCCCGGAGGAAGGCGGCCTGGCCGGCGATCTCGGTCCGGATCTCGAACCCGAGCGTCGTGGTGTAGAACTCCACGGCGCTGGCCAGGTCGTGGACGTAGAGGACAGCATGGTTGAGGCGGCGCACGGCCATCGCAAGCCTCCCGGCTCGGGGGTGTCTCTGCCCCGGGCCTGCCTGTGCCCGGGGCGGCGGTCTGTCAGGGAGAATGCGGCCCCGGCCGGCCTGATTCCCGGCCGCTCCTACCGGCCGCCCGGGGTCTTCGCCCGGCGGGAGCCGCGCTGCTCAGTGGCCGATCTGCCGGCGGCGGCGGATGTCCCGCAGGCGCCGCCGCTGGGAGGGATCGAGCATGAGGTAGGCGCCGACCGGGATGGCGATCCCGGCGGCGATGACGATCAGGCCGAGCCAGAAGTTGAAGAACATCAAGATCAGGCCGACCACCGCGACGCCGATGGCCGCCTTGCTGAAACCAGACACCTATGCCTCCTTCTGCGCGGGGAGCGCCGCTCCGCCGCGCCGACCCGTCCACTCCACTCATCCTGGACTATCACTATCAACGCTGGACAATCTTCCGGTAGTCCGGACGCCCGGTACCCGGCCGCCCTGGCGGCCTGACAGGATAGCCGGTGTACCCGGAGGGAACCATGACGCTCTCGCTGCCCATCGACGCTGACGCCAACGAGCTGCTCGCCCGCAGCCCGCTGGCGCTGCTGATCGGCATGCTGCTCGACCAGCAGGTGACGCTGGAGAAGGCCTTCACCTCGCCCCGCGACCTGGTGCGGCGGCTGGGCCACGAGCCCACCGCGCAGGAGCTGGCTGACTACGACCCGGATGCGCTGGTGGCGGTCTTCAGCGAGCGGCCCGCGCTCCACCGCTACCCCCGGGCGATGGCGGGCCGCGTGCAGCAGCTGTGCGCGCTGATCGCCGGCCGGTACCAGGGCGACGCCGCGAACGTGTGGGCCGGGGCGGCCACCGGCGCCGAGCTGCTCGCCCGGGTCTCGCAGCTGCCGGGCTTCGGCCCGGACAAGTCGCGCATCTTCGTCGCGCTGCTCGGCAAGCAGTACGGGATCCGCCCTGACGGCTGGCGCGAGGCGGCCGGCCGCTTCGGCGAGGAGGGCTCGCACTGCTCGGTCGCCGACATCACCGACGCCGATTCCCTGGCCGCCGTGCGCGCCTACAAGCAGTCCCTCAAGGCCGCCGCCAAGACGGCCCGCTGACGTCCCGGCGGGCCGCCCCCACCGGCTCTGCTCAGCTGATGCCGCGGCGGCGGAGTATCTCCGCCACGTCACCAAGATCGTCATCGTCCACGCCGGTGGCCTGGCGCTTGCCGGTGCTGACCGCCTTGGACGGCTTGGTGGCCGGCACGCCTGCGCCAGCGGGCGCACCCGCCCGGGTGGCCGCCTGCCCGCCGGACCTCCGCCGGGCCCGGCCGCGCAGGCCCCCGGAGATGACGAACAGCATCACCGCCACGATCAGGACGATGAAGCCGGCCCAGACGCGGGGCGAGAACACGAACGACGACGCGAAGCTGCCGATCGCGGTGCCGAACCGCCACAGCAGCTCGATCGCCCCGATCAGGTAGGCGGCGAGCGGCAGCAGCGACCAAGCCACGCCACGCAGGCCCGCCGCCGCTCCCCGGCGGCGCCACACGATGAAACTCGCGATGAGCCCGATCAGCGTCAGCCCGGCGGTCAGCGGCAGCCATGCGATCTGGTCATAAGTCGACACGACCGCCTCCCCTGGAGTTGTGCCGTCTCTCTCATCGTTGCACACCGTGGCCGGTGCGCCGACCACGCGCCGCGGGCGGGACAGCGGCGGCCGGGCCCGCTGCCGTCACAGCCCGCTGGCGGCGGAAACCGCCACCAGCTGCCGGATGCGGGCGAGATCGACCTCCCCCAGCGATGTCACGATCAGCAGCCCGGGCCCGGACGTGCCCATCGCCTCTGGCAGCGGCACGCTCGGCACGGCGATCACCGGGCAGCCGGCGGCCTGCGCCGCGGCGATCCCGCGGGGTGAGTCCTCCAGCACGACACACCCGGCGGGCGGCTCCCCCAGCGCCGCCGCCGCCCGCAGGTAGGGCTCGGGGTGGGGCTTGCCCATGCTGACGTCCTCGGCGCAGACGGTGACGCCGAAGGCCAGGCCGGTGCTGGCGATCACCGCGTCCATGATCCGGCGCTGCGCGGAGGTGACCAGCGCCATCGGGATCCCGGCGGCGGTGAGCTCGGCCAGCAGCTCGGCGGCGCCCGCCATGAACGGCACGCCGCGCCCGGCTATCAGGGCGGCCATGGCATCCAGCAGCCACCTGCCGATCTGCTCGGGCTCGGCGGGCCGCAGCGCCCTGGCCCGCATGTACCCGACCGAGTGCGCGAGCGAGCCGCCGGTGAGCTGCACCTGGTCGGCCCGGGTCCACGGGCCGCCCATGGCGGCCATCACCGAGCACTCGGCCTCGAACCACAGTGGCTCGGAGTCCACCAGCAGCCCGTCCATGTCGAACAGGACCGCCCGCAGCGCCGGATCCGGTTTCCCCGGCGTGTTCTCGCCGCTCAAGCGCTGAAGTACCTCGCCTCGGGATGATGGGCGATCAGCGCGTCGGTGGACTGCTCCGGGGCGAGCTGGAACTCCTCCGACAGGCTCACCCCGATCCGCTCCGGGCGCAGCAGCCGCACCACCTTGGCCCGGTCCTCCAGATCGGGGCAGGCCGGGTAGCCGAACGAATAGCGGCAGCCGCGGTAGGCGACCTTGAGGATGTCCTCCAGCCCGGGCGGGTCGAACCGGGCAAGCCCGAGCTCGGTGCGGACCCGGCTGTGCCAGTACTCGGCCAGCGCCTCGGTCAGCTGCACCGACAGCCCGTGCAGCTCCAGGTAGTCGCGGTAGGCGTCCTTCGCGAACAGCTCCGCGGTCGCCTGGCTGATCTTCGTCCCGACGGTGACCAGCTGGAATCCCACCACGTCGAGCTCACCCGACCCGGCTGGGCGGAAGAAATCGGCCAGGCACAGGTGCCGGTCGCGCCGCTGGCGGGGGAAGGTGAACCGTTCCCGCTCCCGCCCGTGGCCGTCGAGCACGACCAGGTCATCGCCCTCACTGACGGCCGGGAAGTACCCGTAGACCACGCCGGCCTCGACCAGGCCCTCGGTCTGGATCCGCTCCAGCCACATCCGCAGCCGGGGGCGGCCGTCGGTCTCCACCAGCTCCTCGTAGCTGGGCCCGTCCCCGCCCCGGGCCGGCTTGAGCCCCCACTGGCCCATGAAGGTGGCGCGCTCGTCGAGGAAGGCCGCGTAGTCGGCGAGCGCGATGCCCTTCACCACCCGGTCGCCGGTGAACGGGGGGATGGGCAGCTCGTTGCCGGTGGCCACGTCGGACCGGGCGGGCATCTCGTCCGGCTCGGTGACCCTCAGCCGCGCGCCCGGGGCGACCCGGCGCTCGCGCGGCGCGGGCAGCCGCGCGCCCGCCTCGCCGCGCTTGATGGCCATGGCCGCGTCCATCAGCCGCAGCCCCTCGAAGGCGTCCCGCGCGTACCGCACCTGGCCGTCGAACAGCGAGGCCAGATCCTGCTCCACGTAGGCCCGGGTGAGGGCGGCGCCGCCGAGCAGCACCGGCCACCGGGCCGCCAGGCCGCGGGAATTCAGCTCGGCCAGGTTGTCCCTCATCACCACGGTGGACTTGACCAGCAGCCCGGACATGCCGATCACGTCGGCGCCGTGCTCGGTCGCCGCGTCCACGATCGCCGACAGCGGCTGCTTGATGCCGATGTTGACGACGTCGTAGCCGTTGTTGGACAAGATGATGTCGACCAGGTTCTTGCCGATGTCGTGCACGTCCCCCTTGACGGTCGCCAGCACGATGCGGCCCTTGCCGGCCTCGCCGGACCGCTCCATGTGCGGCTCGAGGTAGCCGACCGCCGTCTTCATCACCTCCGCCGACTGCAGCACGAACGGCAGCTGCATCTGGCCGGAGCCGAACAGGTCCCCGACGGTCTTCATCCCGGCCAGCAGGACGTCGTTCACGATCTCCAGGGCGGGCCGCTGGCCGAGCCCCTCGTCGAGGTCGGCCTCCAGCCCGGCCCGCTCACCGTCGACGATCCGGCGCTCGAGCCGGTCCCACAGCGGCAGGCCGGCCAGTTCCGCCGCCCGGCTGGCCTTGACCGCCGCCGCGTCGACCCCCTCGAAGAGCTCAAGCAGCCGCGCCAGCGGATCGTATCCCTCCCGCCGGCGGTCGTAGACCAGATCCAGCGCGGCCTGCAGCTGGTCCCCGCCGATCCGGGCGATCGGCATGATCCGCGACGCGTGGACGATCGCCGAGTCGAGCCCGGCCCGCACGCACTCGTCGAGGAAGACCGAGTTCAGCACCGCCCGTGCCGCCGGGTTCAGGCCGAACGAGACGTTCGACACCCCCAGCGTGGTCTGCACGTCCGGGTAGCGGCGCTTGACGGCGCGGATGGCCTCGATCGTCTCCAGCGCGTCCCGCCGGGTCTCCTCCTGCCCGGTGGCGATCGGGAACGTGAGGCAGTCCACGATGATGTCGGATACGCGCATGCCCCAGTTGCCGGTGAGGTCCTCGATCAGCCGGGTGGCGACCTGCGTCTTCCATTCCGCGGTGCGCGCCTGCCCGCGCTCGTCGATGGTCA
The DNA here is from genome assembly GCA_035518495.1 of Streptosporangiaceae bacterium. Classification (GTDB taxonomy): domain Bacteria; phylum Actinomycetota; class Actinomycetes; order Streptosporangiales; family Streptosporangiaceae; genus UBA9676. The sequence goes on along the minus strand of DATIXO010000229.1, from coordinate 84,641 downwards.
GCGCGATCACCGCCGCGCCATGCTCCCTGATCAGCGGCATGACCCTGGCTATCCGGGATCCGGGGCCGTCCCCGTCCTCGTAGTTGACCGAGTTCACGACCGCCCGGCCGCCCAGCATCTCCAGGCCCGCCTGGATCACGTCCGGCTCGGTGGAGTCGATCACCAGCGGCAGGGTGGCGGCGGTGGCGAGCCGGCCGGCCACCTCGGCCATGTCCGCGCTGCCGTCCCGGCCCACGTAGTCCACGCACACGTCGAGCATGTGCGCCCCGTCGCGGGTCTGCTGCCGGGCGATCCCGACGCAGTCGTCGAACCGGCCTTCCAGCAGCGCCTCGCGGAACGCCTTCGAGCCGTTGGCGTTGGTGCGCTCGCCGATGGCGAGGAACGAGGTGTCCTGGCGGAACGGCACGTGCTGGTAGAGCGAGGCGACACCGGGCTCGGGCCGCGGCCGCCGCGGGGTGAGCGGCCGTCCCCCCACCCGGTCCACCAGCACGGCCAGGTGCTCGGGGGTGGTGCCGCAGCAGCCGCCCACCAGCGCCAGCCCGAACTCGGCGGTGAACGTCTCGTGCGCGTCGGCGAGCTGGCCCGGGGTCAGCGGGTAGTGGGCGCCGTCGCCGGTGAGCACCGGCAGCCCGGCGTTGGGCATGCAGGAGACCGGCACCGCCGCGTGGCCCGCCAGGTAGCGCAGGTGCTCGCTCATCTCCCCCGGGCCGGTCGCGCAGTTGAGCCCGATCAGGCTGATGCCGAGCGGCTCCAGCGCGGTCAGCGCGGCGCCGATCTCGGTCCCGAGCAGCATGGAGCCGGTTGTCTCGATGGTCACGTGCGCGATCAGCGGGACGTCGCTGCCGTCCGCCGCCATGGCGCGCCGGGCGCCGATGACCGCCGCCTTCGCCTGCAGCAGATCCTGGCAGGTCTCCACCACGATCGCGTCCACCCCACCGCGCAGCAGGCCGGCCACGTTGCGCTGGTAGGCGTCGCGCAGATCGGCGAAACGGACGTGGCCGAGCGTCGGCAGCTTGGTGCCGGGGCCGACCGAGCCGAGCACCCACCGGGGGTGGCGCGCGGTGGCGGCGGCGTCGGCGGCCGCGCGGGCGATCCGCGCCCCGGCCTCGGACAGCTCCGCTATCCGCGCCTGCAGCCCGTATTCGCCCAGGTTGCCGAGGTTCGCGCCAAACGTGTTGGTGGTGACGCAGTCGACCCCGGCCTCGAGGTAGGCATCGTGGATCGACCGGACCACGTCGGGCCGGGTGAGGTTGAGGATCTCGTTGCAGCCCTCGTGGCCGTCGAAGTCGCCGAGGGTGACCGGGCTGGCCTGGAGCATGGTGCCCATGGCGCCGTCGGCCACGACCACCCGCTGGGCCAGGGCGGCACGCAGCTGGCGGGCTGCCTGCCGGGGCGGGCGGTCGCTCGTCGTCATAGGCCCCCCATTCTAATCGCGGACCGCCCAGGCTCATGGCGGAGTGCCCAGCGTCCGGGCCGGGCAGGGTACCCAGCGATCATGCGGGAGCCGTAGTGTGGAATCGTGCTCTCCTGGCACCGCGGCAGTAAGGAAGGAGGTGGTGAGTGATCGAGCTCGACGGCATCGGCAAGCTCACCTCCCCGGTGATCATCGCCGCCTTCGAGGGCTGGAACGACGCTGGCGAGGCCGCCAGCGGGGTCATCAACCACCTGAGCCTCGCCTGGCAGGCGGCGCCGGTCGGTGCTATCGACCCGGAGGACTACTACGACTTCCAGGTGACCCGGCCGGTCACCGAGGTGACCGAGGGACGGACCGAGCGCCTGATCTGGCCCACCACCCGGCTGCTGTCCGGCAGGCAGGAAGCCAGCGACCGCGACCTGCTGCTCCTGCACGGCATTGAGCCCAACATGCGCTGGCGGGGCTTCTGCTCCGAGCTGGTCACCTGTTTCTCCTCGCTCGGGACCGAGCTGGTCGTGCTGCTCGGGGCGCTGCTCGCGGACTCACCGCACACCCGCCCGGTGCCGGTGGCGGCCGCGGCGTCGGATCCCACGCTCGCCGCCGACCTCCGCGTCGACCCCGTGGACTACAAGGGCCCTACCGGGATCGTGGGCGTGCTCCAGCACGCGTGCGCGGACGCGGGCATACCGGCGGTCTCCCTGTGGGCGTCGGTGCCGCACTATGTCGCGCAGCCACCCTGCCCGAAGGCGACGCTGGCGCTGATCCGCAGGGTGGAGGACGTGCTCGACGTGTCGCTGCCGCTGGCCGACCTGCCCCAGGAGGCACGGGCCTGGGAGCGCGGCGTCGATGAGCTCGCCGAGCAGGACAGCGAGGTCGCGGACTACGTGCGCACCCTGGAGGAGGCCAAGGACGCGACCGACCTGCCCGAGGCGAGCGGGGACGCCATCGCCCGCGAGTTCGAGCGGTACCTGCGCCGCCGCCGCGACCCGGGTGACCGCGGCGGCCGCTGACCCCTCTTCACACCGGCGGCCAGGGGACGGCCGGCCAGTTCTCGGGCGGGTAGGGATGCACGCGGTGCTGGATCAGCAGGTCGATCCGCTCGGTGGTGGCCCGCACCTCGGCCGGTGACAGCAGCGCGGCCAGTTCGCCCGCCAGGCCGCCGCTGGCCATCTTCTCCTGCAGCCGCGCCAGGGCCCTGAGCGCCCGGCCGGGCAGCCGCCGGCCGCGCCACTGCCACAGCACCGTGCGCAGCTTGTACTCCTCACCGAAGCAGACACCGTGGTCGCAGCCGTACAGCCGCCCGTCGGGCAGCGGCAGCAGGTGCCCGATCTTGCGGTCGGCGTTGTTGACCACCGCATCGAACACGGCCATGTCCCGCAGCTGGGAGTGATCGCAGCTGCGGGCGAGCGCGATCAGGTCGGTGCTGGCGTCGGCGTCGATCCAGAGCTGGCACATGCCGGGGCCGAACGGCCCGTCACGCATGATGGTGGGCGGCACGATGCCCCAGCCGGCGGCCCGGGACACCGCGTAGGCGGCCACCTCCCGCCCCGCCAGCGTGCCGGGCGGGAAGTCCCAGAGCGGGCGCTCCCCCGCCACCGGTTTGTACACGCACGCCGCCTGCACGCCCCGGTGGCTGACGCTGCAGTACAGCGTGGCGTTGGAGGCCTCCACCAGGCGCCCCTCCACCTCCAGGGTGCCGCTGGCGAGCAGCTCAAGCGCGGCCTCGTCGCCCGGCGCGGCCTGCCCGGCCGGCGGCCGCTCCCCGTCCCCGGCGGGCACGGCGGGCTTGCGCGGCGCCCGCCCGGCGCGCACGGGGCGGGCCGGGCGGCCCGGGCGCTGCGCGCGCCTGCCCGAGACCGGTTCAGGCATCGCCGGCCCGGTGCCCGTTCTGCCGCGGGCAGATGTGGCCCTCGGCGTCCAGCGGCAGCCCGCACAGCGGGCAGGCGGGACGCCCCTGGGCAACGACCTGCAGCGCACGCTGCGAGAAGGCACGGGCCTCGGCCGGTGTGATCCGCACCCGCAGCACCGCGGGGCCGTTCTCGGGCACCTCCTCGGCCAGCGGCTCGACCGGGTTCTCGGTCTCCTCCTGTGCCTCGATGACCACCCGCTCGTCCTCACCGTCCCACGCCAGGGCGATGGCACCGACCCGGAACTCCTCCATCAGCGGGAGGTCGAGCGGCGCGTCGTCGGCCAGTTCGGCCGGGGCGGTGGCCGGCACGGGGACCTGCCCGCCGGTGCGCCTCAGAACCTCGTCGAGCAGCTCGTCAAGCCGCTCAGCGAGCAGGCTGACCTGGAACTTCTCCAGCGCGACGCTGGTGACGCGCCCGGCGGCGCTCGCCTGGAGATAGAAGGTCCGCTCCCCCGGCTGGCCGACCGCCCCGGCGACGAACCTGTCCGGCGGGTCGTATGTGTAGACCGGCATGGTCCTATCCTCCCGCTCCGCCACCGATGGCCGCGTCACCTTCCCGGCGCCGGCCGCCGCGGCCCTCCCCCGCTGACTCCCGCGCGCCAGCCTGCCCCCGGCCGGGCGGACCAGGCCGGGCCAGGGCGATCACCCCTCCGCCGGTATCATTCATCCGCAGCAGGAACGGGCGCAACGGTGTGTACCTGATCACGCTCAGCGAGCAGGGATCGACCTGGATGCGCTGGCACATGTCCAGGTGCATGCCGAGGCAGTCGGCGATCACCGACTTGATCACGTCCCCGTGCGAGCAGACCAGGTAGACGGCGCCGGCCCCGAGCCGGTCGTTCCAGCCGCGGATGGCGCTGACCGCCCGGTGCTGCATGTCCAGCATGGACTCGCCGTCGCCGCCCGGGAACCGGGCCGCGCTCGGATGGGCCTGCACCACCCGCCACAGCGGCTCCTTGGCGAGCCGCTTGAGCGGCTTGCCGGTCCAGTCCCCGTACCGGACCTCCGCCAGCTGCTCGTCCTCGTGCACGGCCACCGGGTGGCTGTTGCGGGCGGAGGCGATCGCCTCGGATGTCTGGCGGCACCGATCCAGCGGGCTGGTGACGATCGCATCCAGCGGCACGCCGGCCAGCCGGGCGGCCAGCGCGGCCGCCTGCTCCCGCCCGCGGTCGTCGAGCGGGATGCCCGGCGTCCGGCCGGTGAGCACGGTGCCGGTCCCGGCGGTCAGGCCGTGGCGCACCAGCAGAACCAACGTCACGCCCTCGACTCTAGGGCATGCCCGGCAGATCCCCAGCCTGCTGCGCGCCCGGCTGGCCGGGCGTCCCGCAGCGCCGGTGCCCAGGCACGACCGGGCGCCCGGCCGGTCCCGCACGGCCCGGGCCGCCGGTGGCTACAGTGGGACCACGGGCAAGCAGCCGGGCTTGCTGTCAGCGACCGGAGTACGCCAGGTGCCCATCTTCTCGGCGGCGCCGCCGACGGCCAGGCCCGAGGTTTACCGCCGCACCGGGCCGGTGGTCTTCTGGTGGGTCTGGCTGGCCTTCGCCCTGTTCAACGTCGCCGACCTGGCCGTCCAGGGGTCGGGCCACTTCACGGTCGCCGTCACGGCGCTCCTGGTCGCGGTCACCGGTGTGGCCTATGCCTGTGCGCTGCGGCCACGGGTGCTCGCCTCCGGCGCCGGGCTGGTGGTGCGGAACCCGGCCCGCGACTACCGCATACCGTGGGGCGCCGTCGAGGCGGTGGACGTCGGCGACTGGGTACGGGTGCACTGCGCGCCAGCGCCGGGCGCCGCCGGGGGCAAGATCATCGACTGCTGGGCGCTGTTCGCGCCCGCCCGGTTCAGGCGCCGGGCCGGGCGCACCGCGCAGGTCCGGGCGTTCGCGGCCGGCTCGAAGGTATCCGACGAGGCCAGGAGCCTGATGTCGATGACGGCGGTTCAGGCCATGGCCAGGCAGCTGGATGAACGGGCGCGGCGGGAACGTGCCGCCGGGGCGGCCGGCGGCTCGCCGGTCATCAGCTGGGCGTGGCCGTCCCTGGCGGCGATGATCCTGCCCGCGCTGGCGCTCATCGTGGTCCTGCTCACCTGACGCGGCCGGCCCGGGCTGGTCAGCTGATCCGGACCCGGGGGTCGAGCACCGCGTACAGCGCGTCCACGATGATATTGGCCACCACCACGAACGCCGACGCCACCAGCACGAACCCGATGATCAGCGGCAGGTTGCCGGTGGCGATGGCGGCCACCGAGTCCTGGCCGAGACCGCTCAGGCCGAACACCTGCTCGACGACGATCACGCCGCCGAGCAGGGCGCCGATGTCGACCCCCAGCTGCGAGACGACCGGGGTGAGCGCCGCGCGCACGCCGTGCTTGAAGATCACCCGGCGCTCGGACAGGCCTTTGGCGCGTGCGGTGCGGATGTAGTCCTCGCCGAGCGTGTCCAGCAGCGACCCGCGCGACAGCCGGGTGTAGATGGCCGCCTGGACCGCGGCCAGCGTGATCCAGGGCAGGATCATGTGCCCCATCCACGGGATCAGGCCCTGCGACAGGGGGGCGTAGCCGGTCTGGATCCAGGTGAAGCCGCGCTGGTTGAGCGGCACGAACACCAGGATGATCAGCAGCTCGCCGAGCACGAACGTGGGCATCGACAGGCCCGCCAGCACCCCGACCGTGGACGCCCGGTCGAAGGTGCTCCGTGGCCTGGTCGCGCTGACGATCCCGACGGTGAGCCCGACGACCAGCCACAGGACGACCCCGCCGACCACGACCGAGAGGGTGATCGGCAGGTCCTGCGCGATGATCGTGCTGACTGCCTCACCGTTGTAGTACGAGTAGCCCAGGTTGCCGTGCAGGATGTTGGTGAGGAAGTGCCAGTACTGGACCAGGATCGGCTGATCCAGCCCGAGGTTCCTGGTTACCTGGGCAATGACCGCCGGCGTCGCCGCGCGGCCGGCCAGCTGCCGGGCGACGGTGTCGACCGGGCGCGCGAAGAACAGGAAGAACGTGCCGGTTGCCACGGCCCAGAGCACGATGATGCCGGTCAGGATCCGCCGGATGAGGAATCGGGTGAAGGCCATCGCCGCTCACTCCCCCAGTTCCGAGACCGTCAGCGGCGGCAGGGCCCCCGGCTCCGCGGCCGCGGTCTTACGGGCGCGCCGCTTGCGGCGCTTGCTGCCGGCGAACAGCCGCTCGGTCCGCGGGTCCATCGCGTCCCTGATCCCGTCGCCGAGCAGGTTGAAGGCGAGCGTGGTGATCAGCAGCGCCGCGGCCGGGAATACCACGTACCACCACGACACCTGGTAGAACTGCTGCGCCTCGGACAGGATGACCCCCCAGCTCGCGGTCGGCGCCGGGATGCCGATGCCGAGGAAGGACAGCGTCGCCTCGACGACGATCGCGGTAGGGATGTACAGGGTGGCCAGCACCAGCACCGGCCCCATCAGGTTGGGCAGGATGTCGATGATCATGATCCGCCAGGGCCCGGCGCCGAGGGATCTCGCGGCCTCGATGTACTCCTTCTCCTTGAGGGACAGCGTCTGGCCGCGCACGATCCGGGAGATGCCGGCCCAGGCGAAGAAGGTGATCACGCCGATCACGATCAGCAGGCTCGACCCGTAGATCGCGGCGAGCGCGAGCGCGAGCACGATGAACGGGAACGCGAGCACCGCGTCGATGAACCGGGCGAGCACCGTGTCCACCCAGCCCCCGTAGTACCCGGCGACCAGGCCGACCAGGACCCCGGCGACGGTCGCCATCGCGGTGGTGGTGAGCCCGACGAACAGCGATATCCGGGCCCCGTAGAGGATCCTGACGAGCAGATCCCGGCCGATGTAGTCGGTGCCGAGAATGAAACCGTTGGTGCCGGGGGCGACCGGGAGGCCGTCCGCGCTCAGCCCCTTGCCGGAGAAGGCCTGATACGGCCCGTGGCCCAGCAGGCCGGCGACCACGGGCGCCAGGATGGCCAGCAATGCGATGATCAGGATGACGATGAACGACGCGACAGCCATCTTGTCGTGGAGCAGCCGCCGCCAGGTCAGCTGCCATTGGCTGCGGCCCAGGATGGCCTGCTCGGGCGCGGTCTCGACCTGCTGTGCCTGGAATTCCAGCTCGGTGACGCTCATCGTGGCTCCCTCCGGCCGACCCTGGCCAGGTCCTCGTCGGCCTGCACCGGGAAGTGGCAGGCGGTCAGATGAGTGGGCGGGTCACCGGCCTTGTTCTCCAGCGCCGGGTCCTGCTGGCTGCACAGTTCCTGTGCCTTCGGGCACCGGGGATGGAACCGGCAGCCGCTGGGCGGGTTGATCGGCGACGGCACGTCCCCGGTCAGGATGATCCGGTGCCGCGCGGCGGCGGCCTCCGGGTCGGCGGCTGGTGCGGCGGACAGCAGCGCCGCCGAGTAGGGATGACGGGGGCTCGTGTAGACCTGGTCCTTCTGGCCCTGTTCCGCGACCCGGCCCAGGTACATCACCACGACCGCGCTGCTCACGTGCTGGACGACCGACAGGTCGTGCGCGATGAACAGGTAGGAGAGGCCGAAGTCGGCCTGCAGGTCGGCCAGCAGGTTGAGCACCTGGGCCTGGATCGACACGTCGAGGGCGGACACCGGCTCGTCGCAGATGATCAGCTTGGGCCGCAGCGCCAGCGCCCGGGCCACGCCGATCCGCTGCCGCTGGCCGCCGGAGAACTCGGCCGGGAAACGGTTGTAGTGCTCCGGGTTGAGCCCGACCCGCTCCATCAGCTCCTGCACGGCCTTCTTGCGCTCGGCGCCGGTGGCGGTGCGGTGGATGGTGAAGGGATCGCCGATGATCGCCCCGACCCTGCGCCGGGGATTCAGCGAGCCGTACGGGTCCTGGAAGATCATCTGGATTTCGCGCCGGTACGGCCGCATCGCCCGGCGGCTCAGGTTGGTGATGTCCTGGCCCTCGAAGGTCACCTTGCCCGAGGTCACCGGGATCAGCCCGGCGATGCAGCGTGCCAGTGTGGACTTGCCGCACCCGGTCTCACCCACCAGGCCCACGGTCTGGCCCCGGCCGATCTGCAGGGAGACCCCGTCCACCGCCTGCACCTGACCCACCGTCCGGCTGATCAGCCCGCCGGCCTTGACCGGGAAATGCTTGACCAGGTTGTCCACCCGGACCAGCACGTCATCCTCGAAGTCGGGATCGCGGATCGTGCCGGCCGCGGCGTCACGCGGCAGGGTCTCGCTCATACGATCACGCTCCCTTCGGACTCGGGCGCGGCGGCGATCTTCTCCGCCACCTCGGCGGCGGCGGCGCGGCGGTGCTCGCTGACGGCCTTCTTGCGCAGCTCCTCGGTGTCGCCGCCCAGGCCGATCGCGGACACGGGCAGGAAGCAGGCGGAGCGGTGGGCCCCCGCGCTGCCCACGGCGACCAGCTTGGGCTCCTCGGTGAGGCAGCGGTCCATCACGTAGGTGCACCGGGGGTGGAAGGCGCAGCCGGGCGGCAGCCGGATCAGGCTCGGGGGCTGGCCGCTGATCGGCTTCAGCCGTTCTGCTCCGGCCGAGCTGCCCGGGATCGACTCGAGCAGGCCCTTGGTGTAGGGATGGTGCGGCTGGTAGAAGATGTCGTGCTTGCTGGCGGTCTCGGCAGCCCGCCCGGCGTACATGACCATGACGTTGTCGGCGATGTCCGCGACGACTCCCAGGTCATGGGTGATCATGATGAGTGCGGTGTTCGATTCCTGCTGGAGCCGCAGCAGCAGGTCGAGGATCTGTGCCTGGACCGTCGCGTCCAGCGCGGTGGTCGGCTCGTCCGCGATGATCAGCTTGGGGCTGAGCGACAGCGCCATCGCGATCATGGCCCGCTGGCGCATCCCGCCGGAGAACTGGTGCGGGTAGTCGTTCACCCGCTGCTTGGCCTGCGGGATGCCGACCTTCTCCAGCAGGTCGACGGCCCGGTCGGTGGCCTCCTTCCTGCTGACCGAGCGGTCGTGGACCCGGATCATTTCCTCGATCTGCCAGCCCACCTTGTACAGCGGATGGAGGCTGGTCAGCGGATCCTGGAAGATGACGGAGATCTGGGCGCCACGGACCTTGCGCATCTCATCGTCGGTCAGCGCCAGCAGGTCGGTCCCGTCAAACAGCGCCTGGCCGGAGACGTCGCCGCCCGGGGTGAGCCCGAGCAGGGTCTGGGTCAGGACGGTCTTGCCGCTTCCCGATTCGCCGACGATCCCGAGGGTGCGGCCGGCGTCGACGCTGAACGACACCCCCCGGACGGCCTTGACCACACCATCGGCGGTCGGGAAGTTGACAGCGAGGTTCTTCACATCGAGCAGGGTCACTGCGTCATTCCTCCGCTATCTGCCCCGGCGCCCACCGGCCCGCTGTGACGGCACGTGGGCGGTTTGGGCAAGCGTGACACGAAATCCCCGATAGCGCTATGCCAGGTCCGGCCGGGCATGCCTGGCATGCCCGGCCGGACCTGCTGCCCGACCGGTCAGCTGGTCGGGTTGAGCCAGACGTTGGTGATGTCCGGCCCGCCGATGTTGGGCTGGTAGGCGATCGCCGTTGAGCCCAGGTTGTGCACGCGCGTGCTCGAGAAGTACGGCGCCTGCTCATTCAGCAGCGGGACGATCACCACGTCCTTCAGGGCCAGCTCGTTGGCCTGCTGCCAGAGCGACCCGGCCTGGGTCGCGCTGGTGGCCGACTCGGCCTGGCTGATCAGCGAGTCCATCTGCTTGCTGCTGTAGCAGCCGTAGTTGATCGTGTTCTCCACGCAGTTGGTCTGGAAGAACGGCGGGATGACCGTCCGGCCGTTGAGGCCGTACCAGTCGGGGATCCAGCCGGCGCTGGTGGACAGGTCCCACTGGCCCGGCTTGTTGTTCGCCGGGGCGTTGCCGAGGTCCACGAAGAAGCTCGACCCGGGCTCCGGCTTGCCGGACAGGTTGATCCCGCACGGCTTGAGGCTGGCCTGGATCTGCTCGAAGTTGCGCGTGTTGATGCTGTCGTCGACGTACAGCGTGGTCAGCGTCAGCCCGTTCGGGAAGCCGCCCTGGGAGAGCAGCGCCTTGCACTGGGAGATGTTGCCGTTGCCGTTGTTGTCGGGGTACGGGTTCGTGCTGACGTATCCGACGTTGCCCTGCGGGATGGCCGAGTTGAGGACCTTGGCGACCGCCGGACCGCCGTTGACCTTCTGCACGGCGTTCTTGTTGATGCCCACGGCGATGGCCTCACGCACCTTCAGGTTGCCCATGGCGCCCTTCGAGTCCGGGCTGCGCAGGTTGAACACCAGGTAGGGCAGGATGGTGCTCCACGGCCAGATGCGGAACTTCGGGTTGTGGCTGGCCAGCATCCCCGGGATGGAGGCCGGGTCGAACCCGGTGTCGTTGACCAGGTCGTAGGTGCCCGCCTTCTCGTCGGCCAGCTGGGTGGTGGCCGAGGTGACCCCGATCGTCAGCGTGATCTCATTCACGTACTGGTGCCTGATCGGGTCGGTGGACTGCTTCCACGCCGGGTTCTTGTTCATCGTGAGGGACTTGCCCGGCACGTTGGAGGTGATCGCGTACGGGCCGTCCGACATGATGTGCTGGTTGAGCTGCGCGCTGTTCGGGACGTAGCTGTCGTACTCGACCGGCCGGGCCGAGGTGAACGGCATCGCCATGATGTACAGGAAGTCCGCCGCCGGCCTGATCAGGGTGATCTGCAGGGTGGACGAGTTCGGCGCGGTGAGGCCGGAGATCGAGTGCGTGTTCTGGAAGTTGGCGATGTTCGCCGCGGTCGGCTTGTTGGCCTTGTTCGCGAAGAACTTCGCCTCCGCGTTCATGTAGTCGCCCATCCCGGCGATCGTGTCGGTGAAGTAGAGCGCGTTGCCGACCGGGCTCACCGGGTTGCCGAACGCCTTGAACTCGCGGATGAAGTCGGCCGCGGTCACCTGGCGCGCCGGGCTGCTGTTCCAGTCCACGCCGGGCCTGATGTGGAAGGTGTAGGTCTTGCCGCCGTTGGTGATCCCGCCGTTGCCGACGCTCGGGACCACGGTCGCCACGTCAGCGGCCGGCGTGACCGCCTTCTTCCAGCCTGGCGAGTTGATGGTGGTGGGCACCGCGTAGGGGTATGCCAGCATCTGCCGGGCGTAGGCGCGCTCCAGTTCGTAGTCGGCTGTGTAGTAGGCCGACACGGTGTCCAGGTGGTCGAAGCCGCTGGCCGCGATCATTTTCAGCGTGCCGCCCTTGACGGGTGTGTTGTCGGACGACGACGACGCGTTGTTGGATGACCCCCCGCACGCGGCGAGGCCCATGGCGGCTACCGCCACCACGGTCGCCGCAGCGTAGAGCTTAGGCAGGCGTCTCATGAGCATGCTCCTTCTGACCCGGCGCTGAGCGCAGGCATGAGTGTGATCACCCCTCGTGACTACACGCCTGGTCCGGCCGCTGTCTAGGCAGCAGGACGAAGTGGTCAAGAGGGGTTACGCAACCGCAACCGCGCCGTGACAATACCGCGCTGCCGGAAAGTCGTATTGTCGTGGGGCGTATACCCGGTAACCGCAGTAATCCGCCTGCCCGGCCGGTTATCGCTACTCAGCGTTAGTCATGAACCGCCGGTGAGGCGGCTCCCGGCCGGGCCGTCAGGCGGGCTCCGCCCGCTCGCCGTCGGCGGCCGGGGCCGCCGGCACCGCGGCCGCCGTGGCCGCTGTGTCCGGCGCCGGGGCGATCAGCGGGAAATGGCATGCCGCGAGGTGGTTGGGCCCGAACGGGCGCAGCAGCGGCTCCTCTTCCGCGCACCGGTCCTGCGCGAACGGGCACCGGGTCCGGAACCGGCAGCCCGATGGCGGCGAGATCGCGCTCGGCAGCTCCCCGGTGACCCCCGCCCGTACCTTCGCCTTCTCCGCCAGCGGGTCGGCGACCGGCGCGGAGTCGATCAGCCCCTGGGTGTAGGGGTGGGCCGGGGAGCCGTAGACCGCGTCCGCCGGGCCGACCTCGACCAGCTTGCCGAGGTACATGACCCCGATCTGGGTGGACAGGTAGCGCACCACCGCCAGGTCGTGCGAGATGAACAGGTAGGTGAGGCCGAGCTCGCGCTGCAGCTCGGTCATCAGGTTGAGCACCTGGGCCTGGATCGAGACGTCGAGGGCGGACACCGGCTCGTCCGCCACGATCAGGTCGGGCGACAGGATCAGCGCCCGCGCGAAGCCGAGCCGCTGCCGCTGGCCGCCGGAGAACTCGTGCGGGTACCGCTCGGTGGCCTGCCGTGGCAGCCCGACATGATCGAGCATCTCCTCCACCCGGCGCTGCTGCTCCTTGCGCGAGCCGATGCCCTGCGCCACCAGCGGTTCGCGCAGGATCGCGCCGGCCCGCATCCGGGGATCGAGTGACGCATAGGAGTCCTGGAACATGAACTGGATCTTCCGGCGCTGGCGCCGGTAGGCGCGGCTGCTGACTTTCGCCAGGTCCTTGCCCTCGAAGTTGATCACCCCGCTGGTTGGCTTGTCCAGGCCGACGATCACCCTGCCGATCGTCGTCTTGCCACAGCCGGACTCGCCGACCAGCCCGAACGTCTCGCCGTGCCGGACGGCGAAGCTGACGTCGGCGACCGCGCTCACCGAGCCGACCCGCCGCTGCATCACCGCTCCCTTGGTGACCGGGAAGTCCTTGACCAGGTGCTCGACGATCAGCAACGGGCCGGGCGGGCCGGCCGCAGCGGCCCGGCCGTCACCGGCCACGGCTGCCCCGGCGGCGGCCGGCGCGGCAGCGGTGACGAGCGCGCCCTCCGCCTTCTCCGTCTGGCCGACCGGGTAGAAGCACGCGAACTGGTGCTGCGGGCTCTCGCCGAGCAGCCGCGGCTTGTCGGCCCGGCACCGGTCGGTGGCGTACCGGCAGCGCGGCGCGAACCTGCACGCCGCCGACGGGTTGACGAGGTCCGGCGGGACCCCGGGAATCGAATAGAGCACCTCGTGGCGATCCGCGGCCTTGTCCGGCAGGGCATGGAACAGCGCTTCGGTGTACGGGTGCCGCGGGTTGGCGAACAGGGTGCCGGTGCTGGTCGTCTCGGCGATCTCGCCCGCGTACATGACCGCCACCCGGTCGGCGCGGCCTGCGATCACCCCGAGGTCGTGGGTCACCAGCATGACCGACATCCGCAGCCGCAGCCGCAGGTCGTCGATCAGCTCGAGGATCTGCTTCTGGATCGTGACGTCCAGGGCCGTCGTCGGCTCGTCGGCGATGAGCAGCTTGGGCTCGCAGGCGAGCGCCATCGCGATCATCACGCGCTGCCGCATCCCGCCGGAGAACTGGTGCGGGTACTCGCCGATCCGTTCCTTGGCCTTCGGCATCCCGACCAGGTCCAGCACCTCCACCGCGCGGTCGTAGGCCTGTTCCTTGCTGACCTCGCGATGCAGGATGACCGCCTCGGCGATCTGCCTGCCGACGGTCATGGTGGGGTTCAGCGAGGTCAGCGGGTCCTGGAAGATCATCCCGATCTCGTCGCCGCGGATGCTGCGCATGTCGTCATCGCCCAGATTGCTGATCTCGCGACCGTTCAGCCGGATGCTGCCGCCCACGATGTGCCCGCCGACCGGGAGCAGGTTCATGATGGACAGCGCGGTCATGGTCTTGCCGCACCCCGACTCGCCCACGATGCCGAGCGTCTCGCCGGGGTCCACATGCAAGGACACGCCGCCGACCGCGTGCACCGTGCCCTGCTTGAGATTGATCTCGGTGCGCAGGTCCTCGATCTCCAGTAGCGGCGCCACCAGCCCGCCCTCCTACCGGCGCTGCAGCCGGGTCTCGAAGGCGTCGCGCAGCGCGTCGCCGATGAAGTTGAAGCAGATGCAGGTCAGGATGATCGCGATGCCCGGCGGGTAGATCAGCCACCAGTAGTCGGTGCCGCTCTGCAGGTAGGTCAGGCCGTTCGACAGCATGGACCCCCAGTCGGCCGCTGGCGGCTGGACACCGTACCCGAGGAAGCCGAGGCCGGACAGGATCAGGATGGAGTCGGCGACCGCGAACGTCGCCTGCACGATGATCGTGCCGATGGCGTTCGGCAGGATATGCCGGGTGATCGCCCGGCCGCCGCCACCGCCGACGACCTTGACCGCCTGGACGTACTCGCGGGTGCGCAGGCTGAGGGTCTCGCCGCGTACCAGCCGGGCCACCCCGAGCCAGTAGAACACGGCGATGATGAAAATCATGGTGAGCGAGTTCGGCTGGAAGATCACCGAAAGGATGATGATCACCATGATGTACGGGAGCGACAGGCCGGCGTCCACGATGCGCATCATGAACGAGTCCACCGACCCGCCGACGAAGCCGGACAGCGCGCCGTAGAGGGTCCCTATCACAATTGCCACGAACGCGGCGGCGAGCCCGACCTCCAGCGAGGTCTGGCCGGCCAACATGAGCCGGCCGAGTTGGTCGTAGCCGACGTCGTTGCAGCCGAGCGGGTGCTGGCCGCTCGGCTTGCACAGGTAGTCCGCCAGGTTCGTGTTCACCTGGTTCGTGTGGTAGATCAGCGGCCCGACGTAGCAGAACAGGAAGATGCCGATCAGCACGACGAGGGAGGCAAGCGCCAGTTTGTTCTCGGCGAAGACCTCCCAGCCGCGGCGCAGCATGCTGCGCGGCTTCGCGGTCGGCGTCAGGCCGAGCTCGGCCGCCTCGACCGCGGTCAACGTATTCGGGTCTACCTGCTGGACTTCGGCCAGTTCCTCGACGGGCGCGGGGTCCGAGGGCGGGGTGATCATCGACATCAGCTGTACCTCACCCTCGGATCGAGGACCGCGTACCCGATGTCGGCCAGCAGGTTCCCGAAGACCGTCGCCACCGCCGTGACCACGGTGATACCGAGCAGCACCTGGTAGTCGACGTTGGCCGCGGCCTGGACGAAGGCCAGCCCCATGCCGGGGTAGTTGAACACGACCTCGACGAATACCGTCCCGGCCACCAGCGACGGCAGCGACAGGCCGAGCAGGGTCACGATCGAGATGAGCGAGTTACGGAAGATGTGCCCCCACAGCACCCGCCGCTCGCTGGCGCCCTTCGCCCGGGCGGTCCTGACGTAGTCCTGCACCAGGTTGTCCATCACCGAGGAGCGCATGAACCGGCTCCACAGCGCGTAGCCGAGGAACCCCTCGGCGATCACCGGCAGCACCAGCGCCCGCGGATCGGAGAGTATCTGCGCCACAGTTTGGCCCTGTGGGGCGAACGGCGGGAACAGGTGGAGGTCTATGGCGAACCACTCGACGAGCAGCAGGCTGAAGAAGAAGGTCGGGGTGGCGTACCCGAGGAAGGAGATCCCAGTCAGCACGTAGTCGCCGACCGTGTAGCGCTTCACAGCCTGGTAGATGCCGAGCGGGATGCCGAGGACCAGCGACACCACCAGGCCCAGCAGGACCAGGATGATGGTCTTGGGCAGCTTGTTGGCGATCAGGCTGGCGACCGACTGGTTCAGCTTCACCGAGTAGCCGAAGTTGCCCTGCATGAACTGCCAGACCCACTTGGCGTACTGGATGTAGATGGGCTCGTCGAAGCCGTACAGCCGGTTGTAGTAGGCGATCTGCGCGGCGGTCGCCCGCGGCCCGACCAGCGCCCGGACCGGGCCGCCGGGCAGCAGCCGCACGAGCAGCAGGGTGAACAGGGTCACCAGGAACAGCACGAGCAGCATCTGCAGGAACCGGCGGATCAGGAACCCGGTCACCGGGCCCGCCTCCGCCCGTCGCCGGCCGCGGCCCGGCCCCGGCGGCCGCCGGTCACCCCGGTGCTGGTCATCGGCACCTCCGGTCTCGCGCCGGCTCCCGCCGGCGCCCGCCTCATCGCAGCCGGGCGGCAGTTCAGTTCAGGATCTCTCATACACCCGCCCTTGGCCAGAGCGTCTGGCCAGGTCATCCGGGCGCCGGCCGCGTCCCGGCAGTGGGACGGCGGCCGGCGGCCCGGCTCTTGCCCGCTACTTGGTGAAGTACCAGTACTCGGGCAGGAGGGTGTCGAGCGAGTTGAACGTGACGTTGTGCAGCTTGCTGTTCACCGCCTGGATGGCGTACGCGTTCGGCATCCAGATGTAGGGCAGCTGCTGCGCCAGGTACGTCGCGTAGTTGTGGAACACATTGAGGCTGCTGCTGGTGTGCGTCTGCCCGATGAGGCTGTCCATCTGCGAGTTCGAGTAGCTGCCCGAGTTGGAGCCCGCCCCGGTCTGGAACAGCGGCTCCCCGGTCGGCTGGAAGCCGGGGCCGTTGAACAGCCAGCCGCCGTACATCAGCGCGTCCCAGGTGCACTTCGGGCCGGGCTTGCACGGCGTGGACTCGCCGATGATCGTGTTGAAGGACTGGCCGACGAGGTTGATGTCGATGCCGGCCTTCGACGCGTCCGACTTGTAGACGGCGACCTGCTGCTGGGTCGAGGCCTGGCCGGTCGCCCAGTCAAGGGTGAACTTGAACGCCGTGCCCTTGGCGATGCCCGCGCCGCACTGGCCCGAGCCGGTGCCCGCCTTCTGGCAGGTCATCACCCCGTTGACCTTGCTCCAGCCGTGGCTGGTCAGCAGCGAGGTGGCGTTGGAGACGCTGAACGGGTACGGCCCCTGGCCGTTGTTCTCCCGCTGGATCGACGGCGTCCACTGGTTGGTCGGCACGGTCGGCACGCCACCCGAGGTGGGGACGCTGTAGCCGCGGTAGATCGCGTTGTCCATGCCGGGCTGGTCGACCGTTTCCTGCAGGGCCTGCCGGATGTACAGCTGCTTGAACACGGCGCCGAACGTCGGGTTGTTGAAGTTCGGCTGGTAGTAGAAGATGCCGTAGCTGTAGAGCGGCTGCAGCGTGTAGCCCGACCCGAGCGGGTTGGTCGCTGGCACCGCCGAGCCGGCCGGCTTCTGCGGGGTGTCCGCCGACGGGATGTAACCGACGTCGATCCCGTTGGTCTTCAGCGCCGTGTACTCCGTCGAGTCATCGGTGTACGGCACCTGCTTGAACTGCGCGAGCGTCGGCTTCGGGCTGCCCGAGTACTTCGGGTTCGGCACGAAGGTGACGTTGCCGGAGGTGTTGAAGAACGACAGCTTCCACGGCCCGTCGACCACGGCCCAGATCGGGCTGCTGGCGTAGGTGCTGGTGTCCTTGGTCTGGGCGACCAGGAAGTTGTAGACCGCCTTGCACTTGGCCCACTTGTCGGCCGCGGTGTCGGTTGCGCAGCCGCCGCTGCCGCCCGCGGCGCCGAGCTTGGTGACGTCCCAGGCCGCTGGCATGGGCGTGATCTCGGCGAGCTGGTTGTAGGTGAACCAGTAGCTCGAGTAGGCCTTGTCCAGCTGGAGCGTGACCGTGTTGCCGGACCCCTTGAAGGAGACCAGGTTGTCCGGCATGGTACCGGGGGCGTACCCGGCGTAGTTCGCCTTCTCGGCCTCCATCATGTTCAGCCAGAACACGACGTCGGAGGCGTCGACGGTCTCGCCGTTGGACCACTTCCAGCCCTTCATGGTGATCGTGACGGTCTTGCCGCCGTTGGAGTACACCGGCGCGTTGGCGGTCGACAGCGGGTAGTTGACCGAGATCGAGCTGTTGTTGCCGCCGAACATGTACAGCGGCCGGTACATGAGCCACTGGAAGGTCTGTGCGTTGTAGACGCTGTAGTTCGTGATCGGGGTGAACGGCCAGATCCAGTTCGGCGTCGTGCTGGGCGGCAGGGCCCAGGTGGCCGTCCCGCCTGTGACCTTGGTGCCGCCCGACGAGCTGGGGGGCGCGCTGCTGGAACTGCAGGCGGCCGCCAGCAGGGCGGCGATGGCCACCGCGGCCATTCCCGCGAAACGCCGCTTGCGTCTTCCTGGATTCATGTGGGCTCCTTCGTGATGGCGTGTGCAGGCGCCTGGTGCCGGTGATCCATGAGCGATCGCCGCGGTATCGCTGCATCAGGCGGGCTCGGTCGCGGCTGCCGGGGGCAGCCCGGCAGGCAAGCCGCGGGCCACCGCGACCGGCGCCTGGCGTCAGCTCCTGCGGCCACGGCGCACCGTCCTGGTGACAGTGCGCACCGGCCCCACAAGCAGCTCATAGCAGCGCCGCGCATCAGCGACTCCGTTGTCCAACGGCTCGCCATGAGATTAGGTGGAGGCGGCTCACGGAGCGAAGCAGAAAATGTCACGATTCGTTATCAATTGATGCTGCCGCCGGCCTTCGTGGCGGGAAATAGGCACGTGACAGGGGGGCCATCCGGTGAGATATCCGGTCCCGGCGCACCTTTAGCTAGCCCCCGATCGCGTGGGCGCCTCCATCGGAGTGGACGATCTCACCGGTGGTGGCCGGGAACCAGTCGGACAGCAGCGCCACGCAGGCGCGCGCGGCCGGGCCGGGATCGGTGATGTCCCACCCCAGCGGCGCCCGCTTCGGCCACGCCTCCTCGAAGTCGGCGAAGCCGGGGATGCTGCTGGCCGCCATGGTGCGCACCGGCCCGGACGCGACCAGGTTCACCCGGATTCCGCGCGGCCCCAGGTCGCGCGCGAGGTAACGGGCGCACGACTCCAGGCCGGCCTTGGCCACGCCCATCCAGTCGTAGGCGGGCCAGGCGACCGACGCGTCGAAGTCCAGGCCCACGATGGCGCCCCCGTCGCCCATCAGCGGCAGCGCGGCCATCGCGAGCGCCTTGAGCGAGTAGGCCGACACCTGCACCGCGGTCGCCACGTCGGGCCACTCGGTGTTGAGGAAGTTGCCGCCCAGCGCTGCCTGCGGCGCGAACGCGATGGCGTGGACCACCCCGTCCAGCCGGTCGGCGTGGGCGGACACCCGCTCGGCCAGTGACGACAGGTGGGCCTGGTCGGTCACATCGAGCTCCAGCACCGGCGGCGGGTCAGGCAGCCGCCGCGCGATCCGTTCCACCAGGCTGAGCCGGCCGAACCCGGTGAGCACCACCGTCGCGCCTTCGGCCTGCGCGATCCGCGCCACGTGGAACGCGATGGAGGAGTCGGTGAGCACGCCGGTCACCAGGATCCGCTTGCCGTCCAGGATGCCCATCTGGAGTCCCTTCGAGATCAGTGCCGCGCCGGTCAGTGCCCCATGCCCAGGCCGCCGTCGACCGGGATGACCGCGCCGGTGATGTAGGCCGCGTCGTCTCCGGCCAGGAAGGCGACGACGCCTGCCACCTCGTCCGCCGAGGCGAGCCGCCCCAGCGGGACCTGCGCCAGGATCGCGGCCTTGCGTTCGTCCGGCAGCGACGCGGTCATGTCGGTGTCCACGAAACCGGGGGCGACCACGTTGCAGGTGATGCTGCGGGAGGCGAGCTCCCTGGCCAGCGAGCGGGCCAGCCCGACCAGGCCGGCCTTGGACGCCGCGTAGTTGGCCTGGCCGCCCGAGCCCAGCAGCCCGACCACGGAGGAGATGAAGATCAGCCGCCCGCGGCGCATCCGCATCATGCCCCGCACCGCGCGCTTGGCCACCCGGTAGGCGCCGGTCAGGTTGGTGTCGAGCACCGAGGTGAAGTCGTCCTCGCTCATCAGCGCGAGCAGCTGGTCATGGGTGATCCCGGCGTTGGCGACCACCACCTCGACCGGTCCCTGCTCCGCCTCGACCTTCGCGAAGGCGTCGTCGACCGAGGCCGCGTCGCGCACGTCACACGCGACCGTGACCAGGCCGTCCACCTTCTCCCCCGAGCGCGATGTCACCGCGACCGCGTCGCCGCCGGCCGCCAGCCGCCGGGCGATCGCGAGCCCGATGCCCCGGTTGCCGCCGGTCACCAGGATTGATCGGCTCATCTGCGCTCCTGCCTCCGCGGTCGGGGTGCATGCACGGGTCCTGCGCAGCGTACCCTCCGGCGGAAGGGCCGCGGCAGGCCAGGCGGCGCCGGCGTGGGATAGGTTGCCAGTCGTGGCTGACAACACCGCTGACCGGGCCACGGGCAGCCGGGCGGGGGGCAACCACCCCGGCGCCGGCGATGGCCGGATCGACCCCGAGTTCACCGCTTACCCCCTGCGTGAGCTGGCCGCGGCCGCCCTGCAGCGCGCCACGGACCTGGGCGCGCAGCACGCCGACTTCCGCGCCGAGCGCATCCGGGGCCAGCAGATCGGCCTGTCCGATGGCGCCCTGGTGACCTTGTTCGACGGCGATGAGCTGGGGCTCGCGGTGCGGGTCGTGCTGGACGGCACCTGGGGGTTCGCGTCCGCGGTCGACCTGACGCAGGCCGCCGCGCTGCGCGCCGCCGAGGAGGCGGTCGAGGTGGCGAAGGTGGCGGCGGCGATCAACACCGAGCGCATCGAGCTCGCCGACGAGCCCGCCTACGGCGACGTCAGCTGGGTGTCCGCCTATGAGGTGGACCCGTTCGAGGCCGGGGTCGCCGACAAGGTCGCACTGCTGGCCGGCTGGAGTTCCGGCCTGCTCGGCGACGACCGGATCGACCACGCCGACGCCTCGCTGCACCTGGTCCGGGAGTGCAAGTTCTACGCCGACGGCGCCACCACCGCGCTGCAGCAGCGGGTCCGGCTTCACCCGGAGGTGACCGCCGTCGCGGTCGATCCCGGTGGCCGGTTCGAGACCATGCGCACCCTGGCGCCGCCAGCCGGGCGCGGCCTGGAGTACCTGGGGGGCAGTCCCTGGACCGGCCCCGGTGCCTGGGATTTTCCCGCCGAGCTGGCGCAGATGCCGGAGCTGCTGGCCGGGAAGCTGGCGGCGCCCAGCATCCGGCCCGGCCGCTACGACCTGGTCATCGGCCCCAGCAACCTGTGGCTGACCATTCACGAGTCGATCGGCCACGCGACCGAGCTCGACCGGGCGCTCGGGTATGAGGCGGCCTACGCGGGCACCTCGTTCGCGACCCTGGACAAGTGCGGCAGCCTGCAGTACGGCTCCCCGCCGATGCGCGTGACCGGCGACCGGACGGCCGAGCACGGCCTGGCCACGATCGGCTACGACGACGAGGGGGTCGCCACCCGGTCCTGGGACCTCATCTCGGGCGGCGTGCTCACCGGCTACCAGCTGGACCGGCGGATGGCCCGCATGCAGGGGTTCGGCCGCTCCAACGGCTGCGCGTTCGCCGACTCCCCCGCCCACATGCCGATCCAGCGGATGGCGAACGTGTCGCTCCAGCCGGCCGAGGGCGGCCCGTCCACCGAGGAGCTGATCGCCGGCGTGGAGGACGGCATCTACATCCTCGGCGACAAGAGCTGGTCGATCGACATGCAGCGGTACAACTTCCAGTTCACCGGCCAGCGCTTCTACAAGATCTCCCACGGCCGGCTCGCCGGCCAGGTCCGTGACGTCGCCTACCAGGCGACCACCACGGACTTCTGGAACTCGATGGCGGCGGTCGGCGGCCCGCAGACGTACGTGCTCGGCGGCGCGTTCAACTGCGGCAAGGGCCAGCCCGGCCAGGTCGCGCCGGTCAGCCACGGCTGCCCGGCGGTGCTGATGCGGGGCGTGCGGGTCCTCAACACCGTGGAGGAGGGGGCATGACCGCGCCAGGCGGCATCTCGCCGCAGGAGACCGTGGAACGGGCACTGGCAGCAGCCCGCCCCGGCGGCTGTGTGGTGATCGCGGATGAGACCTCCTCGGCGAACCTGCGCTGGGCCGGGAACACGCTCACCACCAACGGGGTGTCCCGGTCCCGCCAGCTGACCGTGGTCGCGATCAGCCGGGATGGGCGGGACACCCGCGCTGGCGTGGTGTCGCGGGCCGGGGTCCGCGCGGACCAGATCGAGGACGTCGTGCGCGCGGCCGGGAAGGCGGCCGCGGAGAGCTCCCCGGCCGAGGACGCCCAGCCCCTGCTGGCGCCGGGGGACGGCGGCCGGGCCGGCACCGGGCAGATCGCCTGGGATGATCCGGTCGCCGGCACCGGGATCGGCGTGTTCGGGTCCTTCTCGGCGGCGCTCGGCGCGGCCTTCGACGCGGCCGGGGCCGCGGGCCAGCGCCTGTACGGGTTCGCCGAGCACTCGGTGACGAGCACGTTCGTCGGCACGTCCGCCGGGCTGCGGCTGCGGCACGACCAGCCGGCCGGCACGCTGGAGATCAACGCCAAGTCGGCCGACCTGGCCCGGTCGGCCTGGGCCGGGCAGGGCACCCGCGACTTCACCGACGTGGACGTGGGCGCCCTGCACGCCGACCTCGCCCGGCGGCTGGAGTGGGCGAAGCGCCGGGTGGACCTGCCGCCGGGGCGGTACGAGACCGTGCTCCCTCCCGCCGCCGTCGCCGATCTGCTCATCTATCTGTACTGGTCGGCCGGGGCCAGGGACGCGCTGGACGGGCGGACGGTGTTCAGCAAGCCGGGCGGCGGGACCAGGGTCGGTGAACGGCTGTCCGGGCTGCCGCTGACCCTGCGCAGTGACCCCGCGCCCCCCGCGGCGCCCGGGCTGGGCTGCGCACCGTTCGTGATTGCGCACGCGTCCACCCGGACATCGTCGGTGTTCGACAACGGCCTGGCGCTCCAGCCGACCGACTGGATCTCCCGCGGCGAGCTGGCGGCGCTCATCCAGACCCGGCATTCGGCCGGCCTGACCGGGCTCGGGGCCACCCCGGCGATCGGGAACCTCATGCTCGACGGGGGCGGCACGGCGTCGCTGGACGAGATGATCGCGGGCACCGGGCGCGGGCTGCTGCTCACCTGCCTGTGGTACATCCGCGAGGTGGACCCGCAGACGCTGCTGCTCACCGGGCTGACCCGGGACGGGATCTACCTGGTGGAAAGCGGTGAGGTCACCGCGGCCGTGAACAACTTCCGCTTCAACGAGAGCCCGGTGGGCATGCTGGCCAGGACGGCGGAGGTGGGCGCCACCAGGCCGGCCCTGTCCCGCGAGTGGGGCGACTACTTCACCCGCACGGCCATGCCGCCGCTCCGGGTGGAAGGCTTCAACATGTCGTCGGTGAGCCAGGCGAGCTAGGGCTGGTCCCTCAGGCGTCCTCGAGCCGGAACCCGAGCTTCAGGCTGACCTGGTAGTGGGCCACCCGGCCGTCCTCGATCTGGCCCCGGATCTCGGTCACCTCGAACCAGTCCAGGTGCCGCAGGGTCTGCGCCGCCCGGTGCAGGGCGTTGTGGATCGCGGGCTCGACGCCCTCGGTCGAGGTGCCGACGATCTCCGTCACTCGGTACGTGCGGTCGGTCATGATCCCTCCGTCCCAGTGCTGCCTGTTCACCATCCGCGGGCGCCGCGCCAGGGCCGTGCCCGCTCGATGATCATGGCATCGTTGTCGCTATGGTTCCCGATATCGCCCAGCTGGAGCGGCGCGCGCGGGCGCTGCTCCCCCGCGAGATCTATGACTTCTACGCGGGGGGCTCGGGGCGTGAGGAGACGCTGCGGGCCAACGTGAAGGCCTGGCGGCGCCGCTGGCTGCTGCCCCATGTGCTGCGCGATGTGTCCAGCGTGGACACCAGCCTCTCACTGTGGGGGACGGCGCTGCGGACCCCGGTCGCGGTCGCGCCCACCGCCTTCCAGCGCCTGGCCCACCCCGAGGGTGAAGTGGCGACCGCGGCGGCCGCCGCCCAGGCGGGCGCGCTGTTCGTGCTCTCCACCCGCTCCAGCTGCCGGATCGAGGACGTCGGCGCCGCCGTGGCGGAGCCCGGCGGGACCTGGTGGTTCCAGGTCTACGTGATGCGTGACCGCGGCCTCACCGCGGCCCTGGTGAGGCGCGCGGTCGCGGCCGGGGCGGCGGCGCTGGTGCTGACCGCCGACGCGCCGGTGATCGGCCGCAAGCGGCGCGACCGCGGTGAGGATGTGGTCACGCCCGCGGAGTTCTTCGTCAACACCGGGCCGCTGGCCGATGCGGGAGACGCGGAGCAGGCCGCGGATGTCACATTCGCCGACATCGGGTGGCTGTCCAGCCTGGGCGGCGGTATTCCGGTGCTGGTCAAGGGCGTGCTCCGGCCCGATGACGCACAGGCCTGCGTGGCGGCCGGCGCGGCCGGCGTGATCGTCTCCAACCACGGCGGCCGCCAGCTCGACCGGGCGCTGCCGACCGCGCTCGCGCTGGCGCCGGTGGCCGGCGCGCTCCGGGACGGGGCAGCCCCGG
Organism: Streptosporangiaceae bacterium; assembly: GCA_035518495.1. Lineage (GTDB taxonomy): Bacteria > Actinomycetota > Actinomycetes > Streptosporangiales > Streptosporangiaceae > UBA9676. Next base: position 60,426 of record DATIXO010000229.1, on the reverse strand, counting down.
CCGGCCCGGCCGGCCCCGCTGGGCGGTCAGCGGTGTTCGTGGACGGCGGCGTGCGCACCGGGGAAGACGTGCTGGCCGCGCTCGCGGCGGGCGCGGCGGCGGTGTTCGTTGGGCGGCCGGTGCTCTGGGCCCTGGCCTGCGGCGGCGCGCCCGGGGTGCGGGACCTGCTGACCGGCCTGACTGGTGGCCTGGCCCACGCGATGGCGCTGGCGGGCGCCGCCAGCCTGGCCGACGTCCCCGGCCTTGCCTATCCCGGGACACGCGCTGAACCGGGCACGGCCGGACCCGCCCCAGGCACACCCGGACCGCCGCCCCGCAGGCCCGGATCCCGGGCCCGGGGGGATGACGTGGCCGGCGGGTGGGCATAGCTTGAAGTGGTGATGGTCAGGCGCAGGGTCCGCCGCCCCAGCGCACATCTGGTCACCGAGGCGCAACGGTCGAAGTCAGCGGACATCTCCTACCGCGAGCGCCGGTACCTGATCATGATGGCGATCCGGGTGGCCTGCTTCGTGGTTGCGGTGATCGTGTTCGCCGAAGGCGGCGGCTGGCTGACGGCCATCCCCGCCGCCGGCGCCATCGCGATCCCGTATTTCGCCGTTGTGTTCGCAAACGGCGGCCGCGAGCCCACCAGCACTGCGGGTTTCCATCCCTATGAACCGAACTTGCCGTCGCTTTACCATCCACCGGGCGACGATTCCGCCGCTGGCGGCCCGGACGGCCACGGGCCAGGTGATGGCAGTTCCGGCGGCGGCACTTAGCCCCGGGATCGCCAGCAACCGGCTGCCGCCGGAGACCGGATGCCCGGTGCGGACAACCCTGTGCCGAGGTTAGAAAAAACACCGCCGGCACGGTGAGTCCGTAATCCGGTCTTGACGTACAAGGGGGGGTTTCGGTGTACCATGCACATGGTGCTCTGGTCCCCCGTCGGAGCACCTGCCGGCGTTCCGGGCCCCCGTCGGAACGCCGATGAATGCGACGCCGGGTGGTTTGCCCCCGTAGCCACCCGGCGTCGCCCCATCTTCGGTGACATTTAGCCGGCTTCGCCCTAGCCCGCGCTATTTCCCTAGGCGCCCCAGCCGTCTCGCATCGCCGCTGCTGGGACGTGCCCGCCGATCGCCGCGCCGGGCCGCCAGCCGCCCGGCTCCGCTGCCGGGCACCCTGGTCGCCCGCCTCGCCCACTGTCCCGCTGTTACCTTATGTTCGCCTCCGGAGCCCCGGCCGCCCCTCGGTCCACACCCGTGGCGCCCCGTCCCGGCCGGGCCGCCGTCCGCTCCGCCCGCCGAGCACGGTGCGTAGCCGGGGTGCCGTCCTGCCCTCTTGCAGTGCAACCTTCGCCGCCATCACGGCGGGACTTCGCGCGCAATCCACAACCGGCGTGCACTACCGCCACGGCCATTTCCGGACAGCAAACTGCAGCGTTCGGTATGGCCGAACTGACTCATTACGAGACGGGGAAATTAACTATTTCTTAGCTATTACCGAGAGCCACTACTCAGGCCTACTGAATGTGACAATGGCCACACCCATCATGACCAGCCCCATGACCGCCACGATCCCCAGCGCCAGGCCTATCGGCACCACCCAGCCGGCCCACGTGATGCCCGGCGACAGCGCCTGCATGGCGGCCTCACCCAGGTTCAGGTGGCTGAACACCGCGTGCCTCATCGGGCCCACGACGTAGGTGAGAGGGTCGATGCGGGTGAGGAAGCTGAGCCAGGCTGGCAGCCCGTGCAGCGGGTAGAGCGCGCCGGACAGGAAGAACAGCGGCAGCACGAGCATCTGGGTGAGCGCCATGAAGGCCTGGAACTGGGTGATCCTGGCCGCCATCATCACGCCGAACGCGGTCAGCGTGAACGCGAGCAGGAACAGCTCGCCCGCCAGCGTGATCATCAGGACGGGGTTGTAGGGCACGTCGGCCAGGCCGGCCAGCGCCAGCATGATGATGCCCTGGAAGGTCGCGATGGTCGCGCCGCCCAGGATCTTGCCGACGACGATGGCCGACCGGCTCACGGGGGCGACCAGCATCTCCCGCAGGAACCCGAACTCCCGGTCCCAGACGATCGAGGCCGCCGAGAAGATCGCGGTGAACATCACCGACATGGCCAGCACGCCGGGGTAGATGAAGGTCTTGAAGTTCACGCCGGACGGCATGCTGTGGCTGGCGAGCGACGACAGGCCGGTCCCGAGCACGAGCAGGAACAGCAGCGGCTGGATGAGCGAGGTGACCGCCCGCAGCCGGTCACGCCGGAACCTGATCAGCTCCCGCCGCCAGACGATGCTGACGGCCCGCAGGTCCGACCGGAGGCTGTGCTCGGGAACCGCAACCCTGATCTGCCCGGCCAGGGCCGCCTCGTCCGTGGCCGTCGCCACCGGGGTGGTCTGGGTCGCCATGATCTACCGCCTCCCCCGCCAGTGTGCCGCTATCTGGCGCATCGCGTCAGCACCCGTCGCCTCCGCGTCGCGGATGGTCTTGCCGGTGTAGGACATGAACACGTCGTCGAGCGACGGGCGGGACACGCTGACCGCCTGGATGGGAACCGAGAGCCCAGCGAACAGCCGGGGCACGAACTGCTCGCCGCTGTCGACCGAGAACGTGACCGCGCCCTCGTGGACGCCCGCCTCGATGCCGAACTCGCGGCCGAGTTCGGCGATGGCGGCCGCGTCGTCACCGGTGCGGATCTGCACCCGGTCCTTGCCGACGCTCGCCTTGAGCGCCTCCGGCGTGTCGATCGCCACGATCTTCCCGTGGTCGATGATCGCGATCCGGTCGCAGTGCTCGGCCTCGTCCATGTAATGCGTGGTGAGGAAGATCGTGATGTCCTCGCGGCTCTTGAGCTCGTTGATGTACTCCCAGATCGAGGTGCGGGTCTGCGGGTCAAGGCCGACCGTCGGCTCGTCAAGGAACAGCACCCGCGGTGCGTGCAGCAGGCCACGGGCGATCTCGAGCCGGCGCTGCATGCCGCCCGAGTACGTCATCACCAGGCTGTCCCGCCGTTCCCACAGGCCGACCATCTCCATGACCTGCTGCATCCGCGGCGCCACCGCCGCCGGCGGCACCCCGTATAGCTCGGCATGGAAGCGAAGGTTCTGGGCGCCGGTGAGGTAGTTGTCCAGCGTGGTGTCCTGGAACACCAGCCCGATGCTGCGCCGGACCGCGTCCCGCTCCCTGACCACGTCGTGGCCCGCGACCCGCGCCGATCCGGCGGTGGGCAGGGCCAGCGTGCACAAGATCTTGATGGTGGTGGACTTGCCCGCGCCGTTCGGGCCGAGGAAGCCGAACGTCTGCCCGACGGGCACCTCGAAGTCGATGCCGCGCACCGCCTCGATCTCGCCGTAGTTCTTGGTCAGGCCGGCGACCGTGATCGCCATCGGCGGGCCCTGCCCGTTGCCAGCGGCGACCGGGCCGGCCGCGGCCGCGGCGCTGCCCGCATCCGCCGCCGCTGCCGTGCCGCCGGCCCCGTCCCTGCCGTCCACTCCGCCCGCGGCGCCGCGCGGACCATGCACTGCCACCTGTGCCGCCTCCCTAGATCCAATCCGAGCTTAGGGCATGTCCCGCGGGCCGCCGGCCCGCTGCGCGGACGCGCAGATCCACCGGGACACGCCCCTCGTCCGGCCGCCGCCCTGGCCGGTTACTCCCCGGCCGGCCCGCCGTCCTGCTCCCCGGCCGGCTCGTCGTCAGCCGCGAGAATCCGGTACAGGCTGCGCCGGGCGTCGGTGAGGATCTTGTGCGCCTGGGCGACCTGGGGGTCGCTGCCCACCTGGGTCACCTGGACCGCCGCCATCGCCACCTGCCCGATCAGCGCCCGCAGCTCGATCGCGTCGTCGCCCACGCTGCGGGCGACCACGTCCCAGGGTGCGCTGACCTCATCCGGGTGTGCCGCGACGTACGCGCGGCCCTCCTCGGTCAGCGTGTACCTGCGGCGCCCGCCCTCGGGGGTCTCGGCCTGGACCAGTCCCTCGTCCTCGAGCTGCTGCAGGGCGGGATAGACCGACCCGGGACTGGGCCGCCAGACTCCCCCGCTGCGCTCGCCGATCTCCTGGATGATCTGATAGCCGTTCCGCGGCTCCTCGGCCAGCAGCGCGAGCGCGGCGGCGCGGACATCACCGCGCTTGACGCGCGGGCCGCGCATGAACTTCGCGCGCCCGAACCACATCTCCGGTCCCGGGCCAAAGCCGGGGCCCCATCCACCGCGCCTGCGCGGGCCGCCGGGCCCGGGCGGGCCCGTCCGCATCCTGGTCCGGCCACCGTGCCGGTGCCGCCGGCCCTCGTGCTCGCCCCGCTCTTCCCATGCCTCTTCGTCATGCATGGCCATGCTCCCTCCGTCTGGTCCCGGCGGCGTTCATCGCACTTCCCAGAACCATCGCTTTACTTCTAGACATCTCAACGATATATCGGAATACTCTTCAGGGCAAGTCCCGGGCCAGGCGTGGGTGGAGTGAGCTTGCGGGCTGGCCCGCTGCCCGGGCGCGTCAGCAGCCAGGCAGGAAGGCGCCGCTGGTGGCTCGCCTGCCGCTGTGGTCAGCCGCCGATGGCCGACATCGGCCGGGCCGGCTGGAGGAAGCCGGGCTCGTTGATCCCGTGACCGGGCAGCTTCCCGGCGACCGCCCGCTGCCAGATCCCGGCCAGCTGCTCGTCGCTGGCCCCGGCCCGCATCGGGTCGCGCAGGTTGCTCTCGGTGCGCGCGAACAGGCAGTTGCGCACCTGGCCGTCCGCGGTCAGCCGCACCCGGTCGCACGCCCCGCAGAAAGGCCTGGTCACCGACCCGATCACGCCTACCCGGGCGGGCCCGCCGTCCACCAGGAACGTCTCGGCGGGCGCCGAGCCCCGGGTGCGGGAATCGTCAGGGGTGAGCGAGAACTCCGCTGACAGCGCCGCCAGGATCTCGTCGGCGGTGACCATGTTCTCCCGGCGCCAGCCGTGCTGCGCGTCCAGCGGCATCTGCTCGATGAACCGCAGCTGGTACCCATGCTGGAGGCAGAAGCGCAGCAGCGGCACCATCTCGTCGTCGTTGATGCCGTGCATCAGGACCGCGTTCACCTTGACCGGTGTCAGCCCGGCCTGGGCCGCGGCGGCCAGCCCCGCGAGCACGTCGGCGAGCCGGTCCCGCCTGGCGAGCGAGCGGAAGACCTCAGCTCGCAGCGTGTCGAGTGAGACGTTGATCCGGTCCAGGCCGCCCTCGGCGAGGGCGCCAGCGACCCGGGCCAGCCCGATCCCGTTGGTGGTCAGCGAGATTTCCGGGCGGGGCCGGAGCGCGGCGGTGCGGGCGACGATGCCCGGCAGCCCCCGGCGCAGCAGCGGTTCCCCGCCGGTGAAGCGGATCTCGGTGATCCCCAGCCGCTCGACCCCGATCCGGGCCAGGCGGACCACCTCGTCGTCGGTCAGCAGGGTCGGGGCGGGCAGCCAGTCCAGGCCCTCCGGCGGCATGCAGTAGGCGCACCGCAGGTTGCACCGGTCGGTCAGGGACACCCGCAGATCGGTCGCGATCCGTCCGTACGAATCAGCGAGCAATCTCCCGTCACCTCCTCAGCGGCCGCAACCGCACTGGTCAGCAGCAACCGCAGCAACCGCCCTGGCATTCCTCAGCCTATGCGGCTGCCGCGACAGTGTGGTCCTCTCCGCGCCGCGCCCGCCACCACCCACGCAGCGGCAGACACGCCTGTTGGGGCCCAATGTGGTGCTGGACAGTGATCTAGTCACGGAGAATAGGGTCATGGCCACAGACACTGCCATCTGGCGCGATCAGCTCACCGCACAGGAGCGGGCCGAACTCGGGCGCGGTGCTGGCGTCATCCCGCTCGCCCGCCCGGACATCCTGGTGGTGGGCGGGGGGATCGCGGGAGTGGCCACCGCGGTGGCATGCCATGAGGCGGATCTCGGCTCCGTGCTCCTCATCGAGGCGGGACGCCTGGGCTCGGGCGCCACCGGCGGCGCGGCCGGCCTGCTCACCCCCGAGCCGCACGAGTGGAGCGACCCGGAGCCGTTCGTGGAGCTGGCCCGGGCCAGCCTGGACCGGTGGAGCCAGCTCGACCAGAGCGTGCCGGGCGGGGTCGGCCTGGTCGAGCTGGACTGGATCGGCCTGGCGCCCGACCCGGGCGGATTCGCCCCGCACCTGCAGCCCGCCGTGGAATGGCTCGAGCCGGGCGAGGTCGCCAGCCTGGTCCCCGGCCTGGCGCGGCCGATGGCGGGCGCGCTCATCCGCCACCAGGCCAGGGTCAACCCGCTGCGCTCGCTGGCCCGGCTGGCCGCTGGCCTGCCCGCGGTCGCGACCGGCATCGCGGCCATCTCGGTCGCGGTCAGCGGGAGCAGGGTGGTGTCGGTCACCACCACCTCGGGTGACATCCATCCCGGCGCGGTGGTGTTCGCCACCGGGCTGCCCCCGCTCCTGGACGGGCTGGCGCTTGACCTGCCGGCCAGCCAGGTCAAGGGCCATCTGCTGGCGACCGAGCCGACGTCGCTGCGGCTGCCGGGCACGGTCGCGCCGGTGGCCACCCAGCTTGAAGACGGCCGGCTGCTGGTCGGCGGCACCTTCGACGCCGGCGACGAGACCCCCCGGGTCCAGCCGGACGTGATCGAGTCCATCCTCGCGGCGCTGTACGCGACCCTGCCGGCCGTCCGTGGCCTGAAGGCCGCCTACCAGTGGTGCTGCTTCCGCCCGCGCCATCCGGACGGCCGGCCGGTCATCGACCGCGTCCCCGGGCTGGACAACGCCTGGCTCACCTCGGGGCACTTCCGGACCGGCATCCTCATGGCCCCGATCACCGCACACGTGATCTCGCGCTGGATCGCCAGCGACCAGCCGCCGGCCGAGGCCTCCGCCTGGAGCAGCGCCCGGTTCGCCCACCGGTGATCTTGCCCGGCCCCGCGCCGCATAACAGCCAGCCCGCTGGGTAGACGTGGCCCGCAGGTACCGTCCCCGCAGGGAGTGAATGTCATGACATCGATGCTGCAAGTCCCCCGCAGCCGCGGCGCCGTCAGCGGCCTGCTGCTGATGCTGCTCGGGCTGTGGGGTGCGCTGATCCCGCTTGCCGGTCCTTATTTCCACTATGCCTACACACCCGATGCCGCCTGGCATCTGACGGCCGGACGGATCTGGCTGGAGATCGTGCCCGGCGCGGCCGTGCTGGTTGGCGGGTTCTTCCTGATGGTCAGCGCCTCACGGCCGACCGCCATGTTCGGTGCCTGGCTCGCGGCCGCTGGAGGCGCGTGGTTCGCGCTCGGCACGGTGCTCAGCCCGATCTGGCCGGCGGCGAGCGCGCTGAGCCCGGGTTCGCCGGCGGGCACCACCACGCTGATCCGGCAGCTTGAGCACCTCGGGTTCTTCACTGGCCTGGGGGTCGTGATCGTGTTCGTGGCCGCGCTCGCGCTGGGCCGCCTGACCGTGGTCGGTGTCCGCGACGCCCGGCTGGCCGAACGGGCCGCGCCCGTAGCCGAGCCGGAGCCGGAGCCGGTGACCGCCGACACGGCCACCACCACGACCACCACCTCGGCCAAGACCGCCACCACGAGCACCGGCCGCCCGCGCTCCCTCCCCGGTTTCGGCCGCTGGCTGGTAGCCCGCCGCTCCTAATCCGCTGTGCGGGGCATGCCACCGGCGCTGCCCCGCGACGCGGAGCGGACCGGTGCTGCCCGCGACACCGGCGCGGACCGGTGCTGCCCGCGACGCCGGCGCGGACCGGTGCTGCCCGCGACACCGGCGCCCCCTCGGCTCCCCGGCGTCGGCTCCCCGCCGCCGGTCAGGTCATGCCCCGGAGCACCCCCACCAGCGCCCGGGCCAGCCTCACCGCGCTGGCGTGCCCGTTGTCGGCGCCGCCGGTGGCCAGCACCGTCACCACTGCGGTCCCGGCCCGCGCCGCCACCAGCGTGGTGCCGCCGCGCCAGGCGGGGTCGGTCACGGTGATGACGTACCCGCCCTCCCCGAGCTGCGGGCTGGGCTGCTCGCGGACCTGCGCCCGGCTGCCCGTCTGCGGATCGGTGTAGGACGGGCAGATAGCGGAGATCGCGCCCAGCTTGCGCATGACGGCCCGGGACGTGGTCCCGGGGTACACGTCGATCTCCTGGGCGATCTCCGCCGGGATGTGCCTGTCGACGTAGTCGTCCTGCGCGAACGACACCCCGCCGATACCGGTGATCGACGTCCAGGCGGTGACGCCGAGCAGGCGGCATTTCGGCTTGCTGGCTTTGGCGGTGCCCGGTGCCTGGTATCCGGTCCCGGTATCGCGGGTGCCCGCCGGGTCGCGCCGGTAGCCGGGCGGGAAGTACGACGCGGGCTCGAGCAGCGCCATGAGCTGTGCTCCGGTCAGCAGGCTCGCGTCCGGATTCGCGCTGGCCGCCGGTGCCGGTGTGGCCTGCGCCGTCGCAGCAGGGGCCGTCGCCGTGGGTGCCGGGGCCGTCGCGGTGGCGGCGGGGGGCGCCGCGGTGGTGACCGGGGCGGTCGCGGTGGCGGCCGGTGCACCGGGTGAGCAGGCGGCGAGGCTCAGTGGCAGCGCCGCGGCAGCGAGCAACGTGGCGGCTGGCGGGAAAAGACGCATTGATGCATGACCTCAAGATCGGTGCCATCCGCCGCGGGCCGGCCCGGCCGTCCGCCGCGGGGCCTGCGGATTGCGAGTGCCCGGCGAGAAGCTAGTGGTCGTATCTGGAATTACGCCAGTGTATTTGTCCCGGGGCGGGGACGTCACGGCAGCGAGCACCGGTCACAATCGCATCACACGGCACGTGACCGATCATGCTTCGCGGCTGTGTGCGCGCAGGCACCGTCGTGCGCCGTGCGCGCCACGGGCCAGGCGTGTCCGCCCGGGCGTGTCGGCATCGCACGGGACAATCGATGCCGTGAGCGAAAAGCGCGAGCGCATCCGCATCGTCGGATCCGTTCCGGTGGACGACGACACCATGATCTGGGTCGACCACGTGTTCACGATGGGAGCCAGCCCGGATGACGACCCGGGCTACGTGGGCCTCACGATCACCGAAGACGACACCGCCGACGCCGACCGCGCGCGGCCCGCCGCCAGGGCGACCTGCCTGCTCACGGCGGAGGAGGCCCTGCTGCTGGCGGACCGGCTCCAGCGCGCGGCGCACCTGGTCCTGGAGACCGGCGAGGACCTGCCCGATCCCGAGCGCGAGTACCGGCGCTACCGCGGCAGCCAGGACCTGCCCGCGGGCCCGGGCGCGCCCGGGTGAGCCTGGGCGGAGGCGGGCGGGAATCGAACCCGCCAACGGCGCGCCGCGCCGTCTACCGGTGTGAAGACCGGGGGGCCACCAGGCACCCGGGCGCCTCCACCACCGACCATAGCCCGGCTTGCCCGCGCTGGCGATGGGCAGCGGCCCGCCGGCCGGCCGGCCGGCACATGAGGCGGGAGGCCGGTCAGCCAGTGCCCGGGCCGCCCGCTCGTCCGGCGTCAGGGACCGCGGCCCGTCCGGTCAGCCGGTGTAGAGGACGTCGAGGTCGTCGGCGTATTTCGCGTGCACGATGCGGCGCTTCAGCTTGAGGGTGGGGGTCAGTTCCTCGGTATCGGCCGTCCACTCCACCGGCAGCAGCCGCCAGCGCTTCACCTGCTGGACCCGGGCCAGCCGCCCGTTCGCGGCGCTCACCGCTTCCCCGACCGCCGCGAGCACCGCCGGGTCGGCGGCCAGCGCCGCCACCGAGTCGGCCTCGATGCCGTGCGCCTTGGCCCAGGCGGGGGCCACCTCGCCATCCAGCGTGAGCAGCGCCACCACGTAGGGGCGCCGGTCGCCGAACGCGAGCGCCTGCCCGATCAGCGGGTGGGCCACCAACAGGCTCTCGATCGCGGCGGGTGAGATGTTCTCCCCGCCGGCCGTGATGATCAGTTCCTTCTTGCGGTCCACCACCGACATGAACCCGTCCTCGTCGATGCGGCCGATGTCGCCGGTGTGCAGCCAGCCGTCGGCGTCGATGAGGGCGGCGGTCTGCTCGGGCAGGCTGAGGTAGCCCGGGGTGACGAGCGGGCCGCGCACGCAGATCTCGCCGTCCTCGGCGATCCTGGCCTCTACGCCGCGGAACACCCGGCCGACCGTGCCGAGCTTGTAGGCGTCCGCGGTGTTGGCGGTGAACGCGCCGGTGGTCTCGGTCATCCCGTAGACGTCCAGGATCGCCATGCCCAGGCCGGCGAAGAAGTCGCTCACGTCCGGCGGCAGCGGCGCCGCCGCGCTGAAGACCGCCGTCGCCTCGCCCAGGCCGAGCAGCGAGCGGATCGGACCCAGCACGGCCTGGTCGGCCTGGGCGAACTCCTCGTCCAGGCCAGGCGGTGCCGAGTGGCCGAACTGGCGGCTCTCGACATAGCGCCGCCCGGTGTCCATGGCGCGGGCGACCGCCTCCCGGCGGCTCTCGTCCTGCTCCATGGTGAGCAGCGCCTGGATGCCGGCCCGCACCTTCTCCCACACCCTCGGCACGCCGAAGAAGCTGGTCGGCTTGGCCGCCCCGACCGTCCCGATCAGCTCGGTCGGCACCGGGCAGAAGTGGACGTGGCTGGCGGTGGCGATGGGCAGGTAGATGCTCAGCAGCCGCTCGGCGATGTGGGCCAGCGGCAGGTAGGACACCAGGCGCTCGCGGGTGGAGGCAGAGCCGTTGGCGATCGTCACCGCCACCTCGTACAGGACGTTGCGGTGGGTGAGCAGCACCCCCTTGGGGTTGCCGGTGGTGCCCGAGGTGTACAGCAAGGTCACCGGGTCCTCCGGCCGGATGCCCGCGACTCGCGCGCTGACGCCGCCGGGATCGGCCGCGTACCGCTCCTTGCCCAGCGCGGCGAAGTCGGCCCAGGTCATATACGGCTCCCCCGCCGGGCAGGCGGCCGGGTCCCTGACGATGATCTTCGCCAGGCCGGGCAGCCGGTCGAGGATCTGCTGCCAGCGGCCGAGTTCGGCGGCGCCGTCCAGCACCGCGATCCGGGCGTCACAGTCACCGGCCACGTAGGCGATCTGGTCCGCCGCCAGCGTGGCGTAGAAGGTGACCGGGGTCCCGCCCGCGTGCACGGCGCCACCGTCGGCGAGCACGTGCTCGGCGCAGTTGGGGAGCATGAGCGCCACCCGCTCACCCCTGGCCAGGCCCAGGGCGGCGAAGCCGGCCGCCAGTTCCAGCATCTGCTGGCGGGCCTGTCCCCAGGTCAGGGTCTGCCAGCCCGCGCCGGCCGCCCCGCCGTCACCGGCCGCCTGGTTGGACAGGGCGGGCGCGTCGCCCGAGCCCTCCGCTGTCTCCCGCATCAGGTCGCAGACCGTCCGGCCAGCGATCTCGCGCTCGATCACGGCCCGTTGCTCGAGTATCTCGGTCGTCACGTGGTCCCCTCCCCGGTCCGATCCGGCGGCGGCCAGCGCCGCCCCGGTCATGCACGAATGCCACCACGCCGCGGTCCCGGCCGCAAGCATCCGGCCAGACAAGATCGTCTGGGACGGGCATAGCGTGGGCACATGTCCGATGGAAACGAGCACCTCGCCCCCGGGGTGGACGACTACCTCACCGGCCACAGCACGCCGCCCGATGCCCTGCTGCGGGATCTGAAGGCCGAGACCGCCCGCCGCTTCCCCGGCCGCGGCCGCATGCAGATCAGCCAGGAACAGGGCACGTTCATGTCCATGCTGGCCGGCCTGATGGGAGCACGCCACGCGGTCGAGGTCGGCACCTTCACCGGATACTCGTCGATCTGCCTGGCCCGCGGGATGGCCACGGACGGCAAGCTCATCTGCTGCGACATCAGCCAGGAGTGGACATCGCTGGCACGCGCCTACTGGCAGAAGGCGGGCCTGGCCGGCCGGATCGATCTCCGCCTCGGCCCGGCGCTGGACACCCTGCGCGCGCTGCCGGGCGGGGCATGGCTGGACCTCGTGTTCATCGACGCCGACCGGGCCGGGCTCACCGGGTACTGGGAGGAGATAGTCCCGCGCATGCGCTCCGGCGGGGTGATCCTGGTGGACAACGTGCTGCTGCACGGCCGTATCTTCGAACCGGAGCCGGACGCCGAGGCCCTCGCGGTCAGGCAGTTCAACGAGCATGCGCTCGCCGACGACCGGGTCGTGCTGGCGATGCTCCCGATCGCCGACGGCCTGGCGATGGCCCGCCGGACGTGAGCCCGGCGGGGCAGCCGGGCGCGCCGGCCGGGCATGCATCGCGGCGAAGCCATACAAGTTGGTCATCGGGGCACGGGCCGGGCCCGGGTCGGCCACAATGACCGGATGGGTGCCGGTACCGACCCGGTATATCTCCGGGTGCTGGAAGACCTGCGGGCGCAGATCCGCGACGGCGTGCTGGAGCCGGGGGCGCGGGTCCCTTCCCGGAACGGGATCATCGCCCGCTACGGGGTCGGTGAGACCGCGGCCAAACACGCGCTGCAGGTGCTGGCCACCGAGGGCCTGATCGAGGCGAGGGCCGGATCGGGATCGTATGTGCGCCAGGTGCCCACCATCTCCCGTCTCGAGCACGACCGGCCGCACTTCCCCGGGTCCCCGTTCGGCCTGGTGGACGAGCGGGCGGTGATGGCCTGGGAGCACCAGACGCAGCGGGTGCGGCCGCCCCGGCAGGTGGCGCGCAGGCTCGGGCTGGCCGAAGGCCACCTGGTGACCAGGACCAGGTACCTGCTCACCGCCGACGGCAGCCCGGTCCAGCTGGCGACCAGCTATGAGCCTGCCGAGGTGACCGCCGGGACCGCCGTGGCGTCGCCGGAGGAGGGCCCGTTCGCAGGCCGGGGCGTGGTGGAGCGGATGCGGGCCATCGGCGTGACAGTCGACCAGCTGGTCGAAGACGTTGCGGTCCGGCCGTGCCTGTCCGCGGAAGCGGCCGCCCTGGGCATCCGCACCGGCGCGCCGGTGCTGGTGGTGGCCCGCGAGCACCGGGCGGGCAGGCGGGCCGTCGAGACCAGCGAGATCGTGATCTCCGCGGACCGGTTCACGCTCCGCTACCGGATCCCGGTCGCCCAGCCGGGCGCGGCCGCGCTGGCCGCCGTCGCCGCCCGGCCCGCGGTCCCCGGTGCCACACCCGCCGGTGCGGGCATGCCAGCATGATCCGCCCGGCGCGGGCGGCCGACATCCCGGCGATCCACCAGATGATCAGGGACCTGGCCGGGTACGAGCGGAGCCTGCGCGAGGTCAGCGCGACCGAGGACGACCTGCGCGCGGCGCTGCTGGCCGCGCCGGGCGCCCAGCCGTCGCTGTTCGGCCATGTCGCGGAGGAAGACGGCCAGGCCGTGGGCTTCGCGCTGTGGTTTCTCAGCTACTCGACCTGGCTCGGCAGGCACGGCATCTACCTGGAAGATCTCTATGTCAGGCCGGAGCGGCGCGGCCAGGGCCACGGCAGGGCCCTGCTCGCGGAGCTGGCCAGGATCTGCGTAGAGCGCGGGTACCCGCGGCTCCAGTGGTCGGTGCTGGACTGGAACGCTCCGACCCGCCGCTTCTACGAGTCGCTGGGCGCGGCGGGAATGGCGGAATGGACGGCCTACCGGCTGGCCGGTCCCGCCCTGCACGCGCTCGCCGCCAGCGCCAGCTGACCCCGGGGGCCACCGGCCGGGCCCGGGCTGGCCCCGTCTTGCCGGGGGCGGCCGGAGCTGCAATGGTTTGCAGTATGGCGGAAGAGGCAGCGCGCCGGGGGCGCCCGTGAGCCCGGATGCCGACATCGTGGTGGCCGGGGCCGGGCACAACAGCCTGCTCACCGCGTGCTACCTGGCGAAGGCGGGCTACCGCTGCCTGGTGCTCGACGCCCGGCACATCCCCGGCGGCGGCGCGGCCACCGAGGAGCTCGTGCTGCCCGGGTTCGGCATCGACACCTGTGCCACCGGCCACACCATGATCCGGGTCAACCCGGCGCTGCAGGCCGACGAACTCGGGCTCATCGCCGGCTACGGGCTGAGCTACGCCGAGCCCGACCCGGTGGCCCAGGTCGCCTTCCCCGACGGCGAGCAGCTCACCATGTGGCTGGACCGCGAGCGCACGGTCGAGGAGGTGGCGCGCTTGTGCCCCGCGGACGCTGCTGCCTACCGCCGCCTGCTGAACGACTACGACGAGGTCAAGTCCATCTTCAGCCGGTGGCAGTTCACCCCGGTCGGCTTTGGCCCGCCGCTGGAGGCGATGCTCGCCGAGCACCCGCGCGGGCCGATCTGGGCGCGGCGGCGGCAGCTGTCCGCGGTGGAGGTGGTCCGGCACGAGTTCACCAGCCGCCACGTCCAGGCCTTCCTGCTCTGGATGGCGTTCCAGGTCTTCCAGCCGGTCGACGCACCCGGCTCCGGGGTGCTCCCCTACCAGCAGACCTTCGGCCGCCAGCAGCGCAGCTGGTCGATCCCGGTCGGCGGGTCCGGACGGCTCACCGCCGCGCTGACCGGCTACCTGGCCGACCACGGCGGCACCGTGCTGTGCGGGCGCCGGGTCACCCGGCTGCTGCTGGAGCATGGGCGCTGCGCCGGCGTGGAGACCGATGGCGGCGAGCGGTACCGGGCGGGCACCGCCGTGGTGTCCACCATCCATGCGGTGCACCTGCGGGACATGGCGCCGGCCGGGGCCTGGCCGGAGGAGTTCCACTACGGCATCGACACATACGACGTGGGCGTGCCCGGGTTTGCCAGCTACTACTGCGCCACCGCCGCGCCGGAGTTCGCCTCACCGCACGGCCCGCGCAGCGCCGTGTCCGCCGGGATGGCCGGCTGGCCGGAGGACATGATCTCCATGGGTGCCGGCCTGCGGGCCGGCGCCTTCCTGGCCGATCCCGCCTGGGTGCTGGTGGCGACCCCGACCCTGGCCGACCCGGGCCGCGCCCCGGCCGGCCAGCACACGGTCAAGGTCCTCACCCCGCAGACCTACCAGCTTCCGGAGGGAATGGGCGGCTGGGACGCCGTCAAGGAGCGGCACGCGCGCCACCTGCTGGAGACTCTGCGCAGGCACGCGCCGAACTTCACCGACGAGGTGATCGGCGGCCAGCTGACCAAGTCCCCGGCCGACATCGAGCGGCTCAACCCGCACATGATCCACGGCGCGTTCCACGGCGGGAACCGGGGCCCGGCGTTCAGCGGCGCGCTGCGCCCGGCACCGGGCTGGGCGAGCCACCGGATGCCCATCCCGGGCCTGTACCAGACCGGCGGCAGCACCCACCCCGGCGGCTCCATCACCGGCGCACCCGGCCGCAACGCGGCCATCGTGCTGCTCACCGACCTCGGCCACGACCCGGCCGCGGTCATGTCCGCCCCGGCCGGCGCGACCGGCGCGGGCCGCACCATGCCGGGGGGGCGGGCCCATGCCTGACGAGCAGGTCCGGTCCGCCATAGCCAACTGGGCGCCGAGGTTCACCGCCCAGGGTGTGGACGTCAATGACTTCACCCGGGTGACCGCCGGCATCGAGCGCTGGGAGGACTGGCTGGGCGCCTGGTGCGCCAACGGCGACCTGCACGCGGGACTCGCCCGTGAGGCCGAGGAGCGCGGCTGCTGGCGGACGGCTGGCGAGGCGTGGATCGCCGCGGCGCTCAGCTTCCACTTCGCGAAGTTCGTCTGGATGGTCGACATGGCCGCCCACGACGCCGCGGCCGCGCGGGCGGTCGCCGCCATGGCCAACGGCCTGCGGCTGCTCGACCCGGCCGCCGAGCGGATCGAGGTGGCCTTCGGCGGCACCACCATGGCTGGCCACCTGCGCCGGCCGGCGGGCGCGGAACGCCCGCCGCTGGTGCTGCTGATCGCCGGGCTCGATTCCACCAAGGAGGAGTTCTTCGCGGTGGAGAACATCTTCCTCGCCCGCGGCATGGCGACCTTCTCACTGGACGGGCCGGGGCAGGGCGAGACCGCAGCCCGGCTGAAGATCCGGCCGGACTTCGAGGCCCCGGTGGCGGCGGTGCTCGATGTGCTGTGCGAGCGGCCGGACCTCGACGGCGGCCGGGCCGGCCTGCTCGGGGTCAGCCTGGGCGGCTACTACGGCGCCCGGGCGGCGGCGTTCGAGCCGCGGCTGCGGGCGGTCGCCGTCTCCGGCGGCTGTTACGACTTCGGTGCCCTGATCCGGGGCCGCCCGGCGCACAGCTTCGCGACGTTCGCCTATGCCTGCGGTGCCGCCACCCGGGAGGAGGCGTACGAGGTAGCCGGCCAGATGACGCTGGCGGGCGTGGCGGAGCGGATCACCCAGCCGATGGTCGTGGTCTCCGGCAAGCTCGACCGCCTCGTCCCGTGGCAGCATGCGGCCCAGGTGGCGGCCGAAGCGCGCAGCGCGGAGCTGTGGCTGTTCGACGAGGGCAACCACGTGTGCATGAACCTGGCCTACCGGTGGCGGCCGCAGGCCGCGGACTGGCTGGCCAGCCAGCTGCTGCAGGCGCGCTGACCGCGCGGATCAGCCGGCCCGCAGCCCGGCCGCGGCCAGGTCGGCGGCGAGCCCGGCCAGCTCGGCCGGGGTATGCGGGACCAGCGGCGGGCGGACCGCGCCGCCGGACATGCCGGCCAGCCCTGCCCAGGCCTTGATCGAGGCGATGTTGTCGATCTGCCGCTGCCTGCCCCGCAGCCATGTGCCCGCGACCGCCCGCACCGGGTCCAGGGTGGCCGCGACCTGCTCCGCCTTGCCGGTGGCGCCGCCCAGCGCCAGCGCGGTGTACTCGCGCATCGGCTGCCAGCCCGGCGTCTGGTACAGGTAGGGCGCCGCCGAGGACATGTACAGACGCTGGCCGTGGTCGCGCATGTTCTCCAGCCAGGTCTCCTCGTGCGGCGAGCAGACCAGGATCTGGTCCCCGAACCGGCCAAGCAGTTCCAGGTAGCGGGCGTGCGGGCGGCCGACCTTGATCCCGGCCACGTTCTCGATCGCGGCCAGCCGGGCGATCAGGTCGTCGGGCAGCGCCACCCCGGAGTAACTGGTGTCGAACAGCCAGACACCGATGCTGACGTTCGCGCAGACGTGCCTGTACCAGGCCAGCAGGCCCTCGCCGGAGGCGGGCGGGTAGTACGGGTTGATCACGACCGCGAAGTCGGCACCGGCCTGCTCGGCGTGCCGGGTCAGCTCGATCGTCTCGGCCGCGGAGTGGTGGCCGGTATGCGCGAGGACCGGGCACCTGCCCCGGCAGCAGTCCACCACGACCTCCACCAGCCGCCGCCGCTCGGCGCCGGACAGCGCCCAGAACTCGCCCATGACCCCGCCGCAGAAGATCCCGTCGATCCGCAGGTCGCCGGTGAGCCGGTCCAGGTCACGGCGCAGCGCGGCCTCGTCCAGCGACCCGTCGGCGGCGAACGGGGTGGTGATCGCCGCCCACAGGCCGGTGAGCCGTTCCCGCGCCGCCCGCTTGGCCTCGCTCCTGGGGTAATCCACCATCGGTCTCCTCCTGCGCCGCGCCGGCGGCGGTGATGACGGCTCCGTCACATGGTGATGATCGGGCGGATCGCCTCCCGCCGCGCCAGCGCGTCAAAGGCGGTGGTGACATCGGCGAGCGGGTACACGTGGGTGGTGAGCGGCTCGGTACGGACCGCGCCCGAGGCGAGCAGGGCGATCATCGCGGGATAGGCGTTCGGGCTCGAACGTATCCCGAGCACGTCCAGCTCATCGAGGGTGACCAGGTCGACCGGGAGCTCCGCGGTCGCGCCCCCGGCCAGCCCCAGCAGCGCGACGGTCCCGCCGCGGCGGACGGAGCGCAGCAGCTGGCCGACGGCGGCCGGGTTGCCCGAGCAGTCGAGCACGCAGTCCACGCCGCGGCCACCGGCCGCCGCCCGCACGCCGGCCACCGGGTCCTGCTGCTCATAGTCGACGACGGCGGTGCAGCCGAGCTCGCGGGCGACAGCCAGCCGCCCGCCCCGGCCCACCACCACCACGGTGGTGGCCCCGGCCGCCCGCGCCACCTGGAGCATGAGCAGGCCGAGCAGCCCGGGCCCGAAGACCGCCACGCTCGTACCGGGCCCGAGCCGGGCCCGGCGGGCGGCGTGCGCCGCCAGCGCGCCCTGGTTGACCAGCGCGGCTGCCAGGTCAGTGACATGGGGAGGGATCGTGTGCAGCGCCACCGCGGGCCGGACCGCGTACTCGGCGAGCGCGCCAGGGGCGGTGTGCCCGTACAGCTTGAAGCCGGGCTCACGCACCCGCTCGCACAGGTTGTAGCGGCCCGCCCGGCACATCGGGCAGGCGCCGCAGCCGGTGTGGTTCTCGGCCACGACCCGGTCGCCCACGGCCAGGCCGCTGCGCTCCGTGCCCGGGCCGAGCGCGGCGACCTCCCCCGACCACTCGTGGCCGATGATGAACGGCAGTTCCGGCGGCCAGGTTCCCCGGTAGGCGCCGGCCACGATCTTCAGGTCGGTGCCGCAGATCCCGCAGGCCCGCACGCGGACCAGCACCTCACCGGGGCCGGGCACCGGCGTCGCGACCTCTGCCACGCTGAGCGAGCCGAAGTCGCGCAGCAGCGCGGCCCGCATCGTGGCCGGCACGGCGCTCATCATAATTGCCTCCCTCACGGTGCGTCGTGCCGAAGGCGCGCAAGGAAATACTGCGCTTGGTCGTGCCGCAGGCGTGCCAGCCAGCAGGGCGGGAGGCTGGTCCTCGGCGCCGGGACACCGCTGACGCTGGGCCGTGCCGGAGGCGCGCCGGCAAGTGCCGTGGCCCGGCGCCTGCGGCATGGGTGAACCGTCCGACGTCGGCCGTTAGTGCGCAGCTTCGCCGCCCGGCACCGCGCCGCCGAGGTAGAGCGCGCCGATCTCCGGGTGCTCGAGTACCTCCTGGCCGGTGCCGGACAGCCGCACCACGCCGTTCTCCAGCACCACCCCGTGCGTGGACAGGCGCAGCCCGGCCCGCGCGTTCTGCTCCACCAGCAGGATCGTCTTGCCCTGCGCGTTCATCATCCGGACCGCGTCGAAGACCGACTTGAGCACCTTGGGCGCCAGCCCCATCGACGGCTCGTCCAGGATCACCAGCCCGGGGTCGAGCATCAGGCAGCGGGCGAACTCCACCAGCCGCTGCTGCCCGCCCGACAGGCTGCCAGCCTTCTTGTCCAGCCACTCGGTGACCTGGGGGAACATCTGCAGCACCGCGGTGAGGCGCTCATCAGCGAGGCCGCGGTCGCGCAGGATGTAGCCGCCGAGCCAGATGTTCTCCCGCACCGTCATCTCGCGGAACAGGCTGTGGTTCTGCGGCACCTGGACCACGCCGGCCTGCAGGATCTGGCGTGGCGTCCGGCCGGTCAGCCGCTCGCCGTTCAGCGTGATCTCGCCCAGCCGCGGCCGGAGCAGCCCGCTGATGGTGGCGAGCAGCGTTGACTTGCCCGCCCCGTTCGGCCCCACCACGCACGTGATGCCGCCTTGCATGACCCGCAGGGACACCCCCCGCAGCACGTCGCCGCCGCCGTAGCCGGCGACCACGCCGGCCACCTCGAGCGCGCACGTCCCCGGGGCTGGCCCGGGCGGGCCGGGAGGGCCGCCTACCGGGGCCCGGCCCTGCTCAGGCTGCGGGGCTGTCATCGTCCTCCTCTGCCGTCCCGAGGTAGGCGTCGAGCACGCGGTGGTCGTTGCGGACCTCATCCGGCGTGCCGGAGACCACCGCGGTCCCGTAGTCGAGCACGGTCACCCGGTCACACAGGCCCATCACGAACTCCATGTTGTGCTCCACGATGAGGAACGTGGTTCCCCGCCGGTTCAGCTCGCGGATCCGGTCGGCGATGGTGCCGACCAGGGTCGGGTTCACCCCGCCGGCCGGCTCGTCGAGCAGGATGATCTCCGGCTCGGCGATCAGCACATACGACAGCTCCAGCAGCTTGCGCTGACCGTAGGACAGGGTCTCCGCGCGTGCGCCGGCCAGCTTGGCGATGCCGGTGAACTCGAGCAGTTCCATCGCCCGCTGCCGGGTGGCTGTGCCGCCCGCGCGGGCGAACGGGTTGCGGATCCGCCCGCCCTGCTGCCGGGAGCGCTCCTTGTAGTGCGCGGCGACGATCATGTTCTCCATGACCGTCAGCCGGGAGAAGACCCGGGTCAGCTGGAACGTCCTGCCGATCCCCAGCGCGAAGACCTTGTCCGGGGCCAGGTTGGTGATCCTGGTGCCGCCCAGGTAGACATCGCCGCTGTCCACCCGCCCGTACCCGGTGATCATGTTGAACAGGGTGGTCTTCCCGGAGCCGTTCGGCCCGATCAGGCCCGCGATGCTGCCGCGGTCCACCTCGAGCGTGCAGCCGGCCAGCGCCTGCACGCCGCCGAAGGCCTTCGAGACGTTCTCCGTCCGCAGCAGCGCCGTCATGGCGCCGGTCCCGTGCTGGCCGTACTGCCGGCCGCCGCCGCGCCCGCGGGCGACCCGGGCGTCCCGGGCGGCGGGCCGGTGTCCCGGCTGGCCGCCCGCCGCTGCCAGCCCGCGGCCAGGGCGGTCAGCTTCTCCCCCGCCGTGGGCAGGATCCCGCGCGGCAGGAAGATGATCACGACCAGGAACAGCGCGCCCAGGACGATCTCGGCCACGTACGCGTTGGTCACCTGGTACTGGGCGTAGCCGAGATAGGGCTCGAGCAGCAGCGCGCCGAAGATGGGCCCGGACAGGGTACCGAACCCGCCAATGAACGCCATCAGGGCGACGGTCAGGTCGAAGAACGGGTTGAACGCGTACTCCGGCAGCGCCTCTGACTGGAAGTAGAAGTACAGCCCGCCCAGGATCCCGATGATGAAGCCGGAGATCACGAATGCGGTCAGCTTGACCCGCATGGTCTTGACCCCGAGCCCGCGGGCCCGGTCCTCGTCATCGCGGATCGCCCGGAGCTGGAGGCCGAACCGCGAGCCCCAGATCGCCCAGGCGAGCACCGCCGACGCGACCGCGACGACCAGGGCCGTGTAGTAGAAGGGCATGTCGAACGTGTTCGGGTCCCAGTCGAGGAACGGCGGGAAGATCCCGCTCACCCCGCCCGTCCAGCTGAAGTTGGAGGCCATGAACTGGAAGATGAAGAAGATGGCGATGGTCACCACCACGAAGGTGTGCCGGCGGACCCGCAGCGCGACCAGCCCGAACGGCACCGCGACCACGGCGGCGGCCAGCCCGGCCAGCGGGTAGAGCGCGAACACCACCCCGCCCACCAGGTCCAGGTGCTTGCTGATGAGCGCGACCGTGTACACGCCGACCCCGAAGAACACGGCGGCCCCGAGCGAGATGTAGCCGGTGAACCCGGAGAAGATGTTCCAGCCGACCGCGGCGCCGACGTACAGCAGCACGAACACCCCGACGTGCGTCACCGTCACGTTCTTCGCCAGCGGGATGACGGCGGCGGCACCCACCAGCACCACCAGGCCCGCGGCCCGCCAGATGGCGGCGGGCTTCACTGCGCCCTCGCCTCTTTGCGCCCGAACAGGCCCTGCGGCCGGAACACGAGCACGGCCACGAGCACCGCGTAGAACACCACCACCGACCACTCCGGGTTCCAGTACACGTCCACCAGCGACTCGAGCGTGATCATGAGCACGGCCGCCCCGAGCGCGCCGCCGATGCTGCCCATGCCGCCGAGGATGACGATCGCCAGCAGCCGGGAGATCAGGTCGTACCCGGTGTTCGGGTTGAAGGCGTTGAGCGACCCGAACACCATGCCGCCCGCCGCGGTCACCGCCACCCCGATCCCGAAGGTGACCGCGGCGACCCGGTTCACATCGATCCCGACCAGCCGCGCCGCGGTGTGGTCCTGCATGGTGGCACGCACGCTGCGGCCGAACTGGGTCCGGTACAGCATCAGGTAGATCGCCATCACGGACACCACCGCGAGCGCGAAGCCGAGCAGGTAGATGTAGGGCAGGTAGTACCCGAAGATCTGCACCGTCGCCTGCGGGCTGGTCCAGTAGTCATTGATCGACACATAGTTCGACCCGAAGATCTGGTACAGGATCCCCTCGATGATGATCGCCACCGAGTAGCAGGCGAGCAGGGACATCGAGGTTCGCTCGCGGCCCCGCAGCGGCCGGATGAACAGGTACTGGATCGCCACCCCGAGGATGAACATCCCCGGGATGGTGATCAGCAGGCCGAGGAACTGGTCGATGTGCAGATGGGCCCAGAGCACATAGGTGAGGTAGGCGCCGAGCACGACCAGGATGCCCTGGGCGATGTTGATGATGTCGAGCACGCCGAAGATCAGCGTCAGCCCCACCGCCATCAGGCCATAGACGCCGCCGCCGAGCACGCCGTCGGTGATGGCCCGGATGAGGGATCCCATGTCAGCACGCCGCCCCGTTCACCTGAATGCCCTGTTCTCCTTTCCGGGCCTCAGCCGCTGTGCTGGGCCGTGCATGCCACCCCAGCAGGCGTCAGCCGGTCGTCCACAGCGGCTTGGTGGCCGTGATCGCGATGGAGCCCCCGCCGGCGGGCAGCACCTTCACGAAGCGGGCCCCGGACTGCCACTGGAAGACGAAGCTGACCGCCTGGTTGTTCATGCCGCTCGGCTGGTGAGCGACGTACCGGCCCCACCGGGCCGGCCCCTGGACGGTGTTCAGCCTCGCGCCGCTGTGCAGGAATGCGATGATCTTGGCGTTGGACAGGCCCACGTTCTGGACCGCGTCCGCCAGCACCTCGCCCGACGAGTACGCCTCCGCCACGTCGGCGTTGACGTCCGAGGCGGTGCCGCCGTACTTGGCGATGTATTCCTGCACCATCACATGGCTGAGCGCGTTCGGGAAGCCGCCGTACCAGCCGTCCGGGACCATGATCCCGTCCGCGTTGCCCGTGCCGACCGCGTTGAGGAAGGTCTGGCCCTGGTCCGGGCCGGACGCGGCGATGATCATCTTCGGGTTGAAGCGCTGCCGGACGAACTCCTTGAGGATCCCCGACACTGTCGGCACGTCCACCGAGCCGATGAGGACGACCTGCGGGTTCGCCGCGATCACCTTGTCCGCGGCGGCCGCCAGGACGGCCGGCGAGACGGTTCCGGATGAGTTCGGCTCCAGCAGCTTGGCCGTCGACCCCGGCAGGCCCGAGTTGTCATAGACGGTGGTGATCCCGGCCTTGGCCAGGATGGTCTGCGCCGTCTCCACCGGCGGGTCGGCGAACGGGTCGTCCACCATCACGTAGGCGGCGGTCCTCGGCCGCTCGCCGGGCGGCAGCGACACGACCCACTTGGCGAACGGGACCATCTGGTTCGCCACCGGCGCGCTCACGCCGAACAGGTTGGACAGGCTCGCGCTGAACACCGTGGGCGCGCCGCCGGATCCCTCCACCAGCGCGTAGCCGTACCGGTGGGTCACCTGCCCCGCCGGGATCGTCAGCAGCGAGGAGAACGGGCCCAGCGTCAGGTCGACATGGTCCTGCGTGATCAGGGTGGTGTAGTCCTTGGTGGCGGTGTTCGGGTCGCTGTTGTCGTTGAGGTACACGAGCTTGACCGGCCGCCCCAGCAGTCCGCCGTGGGCATTGACGTCGCTGGCCCACAGTTGGTAGCCCTTCAGGGACGCCTGGCCGTCCGCGGAGAATGAGCCGGTCAGGGGCTCCGAGAAGCCGACCGTGATCGGGGTGCCGCTGGGGCCGCCGTTGATGCTGGTGCTCGGGGTACCGGTGCTGGTGATGCCGCAGGCGGTGGCGCTGGCGGCGGCCAGGATCGTGACCGCCGCGAGGCGCGTGGCCATGGCGCTGGGGCGCCTCATAGTAATTCCTCCCTCACATGCTGGCTGGTGCGCGGGGCGCGCCGCGCGCGCCCCGCGCACCAGTGAATCAGCCCTGGCCCCAGGCTGGCTTGGGATTCACAATCGCCACCGAACCAGTCGCGCTGGTCGGCAGCACCTGGACGAACTTTCCTCCGGCCTGCCACTGGAAGATGTAGTGCGCGGCCACGACGTTCTCGCCGATGGCGTTGAACTTCGCTGGCCCCTGCACGGTCTGCACGGTGACGCCGCTGTGCAGGTAGGTGATGACCTTCGCGTTGGTCAGGCTGTTGGTCGCCTTGACCGCGGCCGCGAGCGTCTCGCCGACCGAGTACGCCTCGGCCGCGTCGGCGTTGATGTCGGCCGGCGTGCCGCCGTAGGTGGTGTTGTAGGCCTTGACGAACGCCTGGCTC
This sequence comes from Streptosporangiaceae bacterium, assembly GCA_035518495.1. GTDB lineage: Bacteria > Actinomycetota > Actinomycetes > Streptosporangiales > Streptosporangiaceae > UBA9676. Next base: position 36,504 of record DATIXO010000229.1, on the reverse strand, counting down.
AGCGGGTTCTGGAAACCGGGGTACCAGCCGTTGGGCACCATGGTGCCGGTGGCGTTCTTGGCCCCGCCGATCGCGGACAGGAACGCCGCGCCCTGGTCCGGGCCTGCCGAGGCGGCGAGGATCTTCGGGTTGTAGTGCTGCTGCATGAACGCCTGCATGATCGACTGGACGCCGGGCACGTCCGGTGAGCCGATGACGACCATGTCGGGATGCAGCGCGGCGATCTGATCGGCGCCCGCCTTGTAGGCCGGGTTCTCCGCCGGGAAGATCTTGGAGTACACCGTCTTGACGCCGGCCTTCTGCAGGATCGCCTGCGCGGTCTGGACCATGGGAACCGCGAACGGGTCGGTCACCATCGGGTAGGCGGCGGTCTTCGGGCGCTGGCTGGCCGGCAGCGAGGCGACCCAGTCGGCGAACGGGATCAGCTGGTCGGCGATGACCGGGCTGACGGCGAACAGGTTCGGCAGCTTCAGCCCGAACACCAAGGGCCCCCCGCCCGCGCCCTCGATGAATGCGTAGTGGTAGCGCGCCGCCACCTGCGCGGCCGGGGCCGTCAGCAGAGTGGAGAACGGGCCGAACACAAAGGCCGCATGGTCGGCGTTGATCAGCTGGGTGTAGTTGGTGGTGACCGTGCCCGGGTCGCTGTTGTCATTCACGATCTTCAGGACGACCTTGTGGCCGAGCAGGCCGCCGCTCTTGTTGATCTCCTGCACCCACAGCTCGTAGCCGCGCTTGAAGGCCTGGCCGTCGTCGGAGAAGTCACCGGTCAGCGACAGGGAGGTGCCGATGGTGATCGGGGATTTGGTGGCGCCGCTGGTGCCGGTGGTGCTGGTACTGCTGCTGCTGCAGGCAGCAGCCACCATCGCCGCGGCAGAAGCGGCAGCCGTCAGAGCCAAGAACCGGAGGCCGTGTGGTCTCATCCGGTCCTCCTTCCAGTTAATGAATGACCAGTTGTCAAGCCGGCCGCCGCCCGCGCCCGGTCACCGGGTGCTTCGGCGGGGGGCCCAGCAGGGCGAGTCAACGGCCGGCCACGGATAGTGGCGCCGGGGCATCACCGTACTGCATGTGCGCTGTCGGTGTTGTTCGTGTCGGCTGGGTCCAGCCCATCCGATATTTCCGCGTTTTCGCTGACGAGTTCCAATCCGGCCGATGCCGCCTCGAGCTCGAGCAGGGCCGCGAAGTCGCTGTCGCCGTGCCCCCGGCCGATCAGGCACTGGATGAGCTGGTGAACCAGGGCTGCCACCGGGAGCGGGACCTGCTGTTCCCGGGCCGCGGCCAGCCCGAGGTCAAAGTCCTTGCGCAGCAGGGTGGCCGTAAAGGTGGGATGGAAATCGAGGTTGACAAAGGCGGGTGACTTGTAACGGGTGAATGTCGAGCCCATCACGCTGTTGTTGAGGCAGGCCAGGAACGCTTCCCTGCTGATTCCGCTCCGCTGGGCCAGGATCGTGACCTCTGCCAGCGACTGCGTTACCACGCCAAGGAAAAGATTGTGACAAATCTTTACCGTCCGGGCGAGCTCCCCCTCACCGACATAGGTCGCGCCGGAGCCGAGCATGTCCAGGTAGGGCTGGGCGGTGTCGAAGGCGGCGCGGGGCCCGGAGACGGCCAGCGTCAGCCTGCCCACGCTCGCCACCTTGGGGTTGCCCATCACGGGCGCGGCCAGCAGGTCGGTGCCGTGATCCGCCAGCTGCTCGCGCACCTGCTGTGAGGCCTCCACCGAGATCGTCGAGGCATCCACCACGATCTTCGGGGCGCCCCCGCCGGAGATCAGCCCGGCCGGCCCCAGCACCGCGTCCAGCAGATCCTGCGGGGTGCCGACGGTGGCGAACACGATGTCGCGGTCGGCCAGCCCCGCGGCGGAGTCGGCGATCGTCGCCCCGAGCGCGGCCAGCGGCTCCGCCTTGGACCTGGTCCGGTTGTAGACGGCGACATCACAGCCGCCGGCGAGCAGGCGCTGGACCAGCGCGGAGCCCATTCGCCCGGTTCCCAGCCAGCCAAGCCGGAGCTCCGCGTCCTCCCGGGCCATTCCTACTCCTAACAATCGTTTGCAGGGAAAGCCTGGCCTACCCGCGCCACCGTGTCAATGCCGCTTTCCCAAGCTGTTACCTCGCGACTGCGCAAGGCGAGCCAGCCTGTTCAGGTGGCCATCGGCAGGACCGGCAGCCGCAGCTAACGTAGCGCAATCGTGTGCAGCAGATCACCCGGTCTGGCGGTTTGGCGCCGTGGAGCCCCGGACAACGAGCTCCGGGGCCAGGTAGAGCACTTTGACCGGGCCGCCCTGGCCGCCGATCCGCTCCAGCAGCAGCTGCGCCGCCTCGGTCCCCAGCTGATAGTGCGGGAAGCGGATCGTGGTGAGCGGCGGCCGCAGCCGGTCGATGAAGGGCATGTCGTTGAAGCCGACCACCGACATGTCCGCCGGGCAGTTCAGGCCCGCTTCCTCCAGCGCGGCGAAGCAGCCGACCGCCAGCATGTCGTTGCCGGCCGCCACGGCCGTGCAGCCGTTGCGGCGCTCCAGCAGCGCCCGGGTGCAGCGCAGCCCTTCCTCGATCGAGAACGCCTTGGCCGTGACGATCAGATCCCGATCGGCCACCAGCCCGTGCGTATCCATCGCCGAGACGAAGCCGCGGTAGCGGCTCAGCCCGGTCGACACCTCCTGCGGGCCGGCGATGTGGGCGATCCTGCGGTGCCCCTCGGCGGCCAGGTGCGCGACCACCATCTGCATGCCGCGCTCGTTGTCCACCGACACCGAGGGCAGGCTGTGATCGGCCGCCATCCGGTTCATCAGCACCACCGGCAGGCCGGCCCGGGCCGCGTCGGCGAGCAGCGGGTCGCTCAGGTGCGCGGTGGCCAGCACCATCCCGTCCACGTGCCGGGCACGCATCTGCTGGAAGACGAGCCGCTCCCGCTCGCCGTCGCCATCGGTGTTGCCGATCAGCGCGACGTACCCGGCCGCCGCGAGGCGGTCTTCCAGCGCCCGGACGATCGGCGGGAACAGCGGGTTGGTCAGGTCCGGGATGAGCACGCCCACCGTGTGGGACCGCCTGGTCCGCAGGCTCCGCGCCACCGGGTTGGGGTGGTAGCCGAGCGACTCGGCCGCCTCCAGCACCCGGCGCGCCGTGTCCTCCCGGACCAGCAGCCGGGTCTCGGGGTTGAGCGCGCGCGAGGCGGTGGCCGGATGGACCCCGGCACGCGCCGCGACGTCCCGCAGGGTAACAGCGCGATCGGTCATCGGCACCTCGCTCCGCTCTGCGCGCGAGGCAACCGCCTCCCCGCCGACAGATGTGTTACCCGATGGTACTCACCGATGCTCGCGATTGCCCGGTTACCTGGTCCACCCGGTCACCCGCCTGCTCCCGGGCGCCGGACAGGTAGGCGGCGGAGATCGCGATCACCACCGCCATCACCGCCAGCAGCAGCCGGTAGTCGACGACCGCGACCAGCGCCGCGCCCAGGGCGATCGAGGCCGTCTGCGGCACGGCGATCGCGATCGTCAGTGCCGCGTCGACCCGGCCCAGCAGATCCGCCGGGGTCCGCCGCTGGACCAGGGTGATCGCTCCCACGTTGAACCAGACGATGGCCAGGCCGAGCAGGACCATGGCGGCCATCACCACCGGCAGCCAGGCCGGGATCAGCAGCAGGCAGGCGGCGGCGGCGGTGAGCAGCGCCAGGGCCAGCAGCGCCCGTTCGCTGGTCCGGCGCATGACCGGCGCCGCGAGCACCCCGCCGGCCAGCGCGCCGGCGCCCAGCACCGCCTCGAGCAGGCCGAGGAAGGCCGGCGCCCGGTGCAGGCCCTGGCTGACCAGGCTGTACGGCACGGTCTCGAAGAAGCCGAACACGAGCAGGGCGATGACGCCGGTGATCAGCAGCCGCCGCAGCGCCGGGGTGGCGCCGATGTAGCGGATCCCTGCCGTCACCTCGGCCCGCCAGCGCGCCCCGGAGTGAGCTGGGGCTGGCTCACGCATCCGCAGGGCGGCCACCGCGCCAGCGGCCAGCACGAAGGTCCCGGCGTCAAGCAGCACGACCGGCACCGGGCCGGCCAGGGCGAGCAGCCCGGCCCCCAGCAGCGGGCTGATCACCCGCAGCCCCATGGCGGCCATCTGCAGGACCGCATTGGCCTCGCCGAGCAGGCTGGCCGGCAGCATCACCGCGAGCAGCGCGGTCTGCGCCGAGGTGATCAGGCTGTTCAGCGCGCCGTAGCCGAACATGATCGGGTAGATCAGCCAGACCTGGCCCCGGCCCGCCAGCAGCAGGCAGCAGACCCCGGCCGCGGCGGCCAGGTTGGCGGCGATCAGCAGCGGCCGGCGCCGGACCCGGTCAGCCACCAGCCCGGTTACCGGCGCCAGCAGGATGCCGCAGCTGAAGGCGAAGAACACCAGCCCGGCCGCGCTGCTGCTGCCGGTCAAGATCTTCACCCAGATGCCCATGGCCAGCCAGAGCGCGCTGTCCCCGATGGTGGACAGTGCCTGGCCACCCAGGTAGAGCCGGGCGTCCCGGTGAGCCAGCAGCGCGCGCATGTCAGCCGGGCTGGCCCGGTCCCGGCAGCCCGCGGGCGGCGCCGACCAGGTCGGGCACCTGGCGCCCAAACACCACCACCTCGAACGGCACGGCACCGGCCGGGCGGCAGGATGGGTCGTCCACCCGGTCGGCGAACCTGGCGAGCAGGTCCGCCCAGTCGGCGGCGAGCTGGCGCGCCTCGGCCGCGGTCAGGTAGGTGCGCACACCGAACGCCTCCGGCCCGGCCGCGAACACGCCGGGCAGGGCAGCCTGCGCCGGGCCCGGCCGCGCCGGTGCCGGGCGGGTCGCCAGGCTGTGCACCGGCAGGCGGGCAGCGGCGAGGCGCGCCCGTGCGAGCAGGCGCGAGGCAGCGGAATCCCCGCCTTCCGCGCGCCGGCACTGGGCGGCCAGCCGCTGACGCCCGGCCAGGCGGTGAAGTTCGGCGGCGTGCTGCGCCGCGAGGCTCCGGGTGAGCTCGGGATGCATGGATGACTCCTCTTGGCGGAAAACGGGTTACTCGGGCTGCTGGTCAGGCGCAGCGTCACCGGCACCAGGGGCCGGCCGGTCAGCCAGGTGCAGCAGGGGGTAGGCGAGCGCCAGCATCTCGATCGGCATCGCGCCGGCCGGCCGCCGCTCCGGGTGGTCCACCCGGTCGTAGTACCGCCGGTAGACCTGGCTGATCGCCGCCCCGAGCTCGCTGGCCTCCTGCGGGGTCACGTACATGATGTGCTGGCTCTCTCCCATCAGCGGGTTGTGCTTCCACCCGGCGGGCCACGAGTTGCTGCGCGACAGGATCGAGCGCGCTCGTTCCAGGACGGTGTCCACCCAGAACAGGGCGACTTCCTCGGCCGCCGTCGCCGCCAGCGGATCCTCCTGGTCGGTGGTGATCTGCAGGACGTCGTGCGCGCGCCGCCACGGGCGCTCCCGGCCCCTGCCGCCCCCGGCCTCCACGACGTACCCGTACTTGGCCAGGGTCCGCAGATGGAAGGCGCAGTTGGCCGGGCTCTCCCCCAGCAGCTCGCTGGCCTGGGTGGCGGTCAGGGTTCCGGCGTGCGCCAGCGCCTCCAGCAGGGCCAGGCGCACCGGGTGCGCCAGCGCGCGCATCGCCCGGGCATCGGTGACCTTGTGTATGCCCGGGTCCTCGGCGGAGGCCGGCCCAGCGCTGGGTGGGGACACGCCGGCGGACGGCGCGCCGGGCGCTGGCGGGGCTGGCGGGGCTGGCGGGGCTGGCCGGGCCGGCTTGCGGCGGGCCCGGGCACGGGGGGCCGGCGCTCGGGCCGGCAGTTCGGAAGACACGTTTCGAAAGTCTACGCTCGAAAGAATTATTTCGAAAGAGGTGTTCCGAATTAATTTCCCGGGGCCCGGCGCGCTCTGGGCCTGCTGCTCACCCGGGGCGGCCGTGCGACGATGGCGCCATGCGCATCACCGGCGCCGACTCGACCATCCTGTTCACCGGGACCGTCGGCAACCCGCTCCAGATCATGCGCGTCACCCTCGCTGACCTGCCTTTGGCCGACCCGGTCGCGGTCCGGGCCGAGGGGGCCGGGGTCACCACGCCGCAGGCGTTCCGCATGACGGGCCACGAGGCCGGTGGCACCGGCACGGCCGAGGTGGCGGTCGCGGTCGCCGCGCCGCACGGCCCGGGCAGCGCGCTGCCGGTGACGGTCATCGCCGAGAGCCGCGACGCCCGCACGCAGCACGAAGCCGTGCTCACCGTCGCCGAGCCGGGCTGGACGATCTGGATGGTCAGTCACTTCCACTACGACCCGGTGTGGTGGAACACCCAGGGCCAGTTCACCCAGTCCCGGCTGCTGCTGCCCGGTGAGGACGGCGCCCTGCCGGAGGTGCGCACGGCCTTCGAGCTGGTCCGGCTGCACCTGGACGCGGCCAGGGCCGACCCCGACTACAAGTTCGTGCTCGCCGAGATCGACTACCTCAAACCCTACTTCGACACCCGTCCGGAGGACCGGGCCGACCTGCGGGCGCTGATGGCGCAGGGCCGGATCGAGATCGTGGGCGGCAGCTACAACGAGCCGAACACCAACCTGACCTGCGCCGAGTCCACCATCCGCAACGCCGTCTACGGGATCGGCCACCAGCGCGACGTGCTCGGCGGCGACCCGCACAGCGCCTGGATGCTGGACGCGTTCGGGTTCGATCCCGGCTACCCGGGCCTGATGGCCGCGGCCGGGCTGACCTCCTCGGCCTGGGCCCGGGGGCCCTTTCACCAGTGGGGTCCGTGGCGCACGGTGGGCGACAACACCCGGATGCAGTTCCCCACCGAGTTCGAGTGGCTCTCCCCCGACGGGAACGGGCTGCTGACCAGCTACATGGCGAACCACTACGGCGCGGGCTGGGGCATCCACCAGGCCGCTGACCCCGCCGCCGCCATGGCGGAGGCGCTGGGCCAGCTTGCCCTGCTCGCGCCGGTCGCCGCCACCCGCAACGTGCTGCTGCCGGTCGGCGCCGACCATGTGATCCCGGCCCGCTGGGCCACCACCTTGCACCGCGACTTCGCGGCTCGCTATCTCTGGCCGCGCTGCGTGACCGCGCTGCCGCGGGAGTTCTTCGCCGCCGTGGCGGCCGAGGCGGAGCAGCGTGGCATCTGGCTGACGCCGCAGACCAGGGACATGAACCCGGTCTACCCGGGCAAGGACGTCTCCTACATCGACACCAAGCAGGCGCAGCGGGCGGCGGAGGTGGCGACGCTGGACGGTGAGCGGCTGGCCACCCTGGCCTGGCTGGCCGGCGCGGCCTACCCGGCCGCCTCGCTGGACAAGGCATGGCGGCAGCTGGCGTTCGGCGCGCACCATGACGCGATCACCGGCACCGAGTCCGACCAGGTCTATCTCGACCTGCTCGGCGGCTGGCGGGAGGCGTTCGAGCGAGGCGACGACGCCCGCCGCGGCGCCGCGGCCCACCTGGCCGCGCTGGCCGACACCCGCCCGCCCGCGGGCCTGGGGCCGGGGGCGCGGCCGGTCGTGGTGTTCAGCACCGTGTCCTGGCCGCGGGCCGGGCTGGCCACGGTCACGCTGGCCTTCGGCGAGCCGGGCACGCCGTGGCTGGCCGTGGCCGACCAGGCCGGCGCCAGCGTCCCGTTCCTGGCCGAGGGGGTGCACCGTCACCCGGACGGCACGCTCGCGGAGGTGACGATCACGTTCCGCGCGCTGGAGGTGCCCGCGCTCGGCTACCGGACCTACTGGGTGAGTCCGGCGGCCGGGCCGGGCGACGAAGGCTGGTCCGCCGCGCCGGGACGGGCCATCCGCAGCGAGGCGTTCCTGATCGAGGCCGATCCCGGCCGGGGCGGCGCGCTGGCCCGGGTCCTGGACCGGCGGACCGGCGTGGAGCTGCTGCGCGGGCCTGGGAACGAGCTCGTGCTCGCCGACGAGTACGACTATCACCCGCGCTGGGGCGAGGGGCCGTGGCTGCTGTCCCCCAAGGGGCCGGGCACCGGGTCCGCCGAGGCGCCCGCGCAGGTGCGGGCGCAGCGGTGCGCCATCGGCTCCCGGCTGGTCACCTCCTTCGGCCTGGGCGGGCTGCGGGTCAGGCAGGAGACGATCCTGTGGGACGGGGTGAACCGGGCCGAGTTCCGCACCCAGGTGGACGGCTCGATCGGCCAGGACGCGCTGCTGCGGGTTCGCTTTCCGGCCAACGTGCCGGGCGCGCTGCCGGTGTACCAGTGCGCCACCAGCGTGGTGGGCAGGCCGTTCGGCGCGCCCGGCGCCGACGTGGCGCAGCACGCCTTCACCCTCGACAACCCGGCACACGAGTGGTTCGGCCTCGGCGCGGCTGCGCGCGTGGTCACCGGTGGCCGCGCCTGGCCGATAGGTGTCGCCGAGGTCATCGTCCCCGCTATGCCTAACGAATGCCGCGGGGCCGTCCGTGACCTGGTCACCGCGCTGGCCCGGCAGGGGGTGACCGCGACCTGCTCCCGGCCGGGCGGCCCCCGCTACGGCGCGCTCGATCTCGACTCGAATGTGCCCGACTGCCGGATCGCGCTCGGCGGCCCGGACGTCAACCCCTGGACCGCGCGGCTGCTCGCGGCGCTCGGGCCGGCCGGTGAGCTCGCAGCCCGGCTGGCAGAAGCTGGCGGCACGGGGACCGGCGGCACGGGGACCGGCAGCACGGGGACCGGCAGCACGGGCGGCGGCCCGGGCTGGGTGCGGGTATGGGTGCCGGCCTGGCGGCCGCGCGCCGAGGTGTTCGGGCCAGACGCCGACGTGCGCGGCGAACGGGACCTGCCGGTGCTCATCGTCACCGGTCCCGACCTGGCGGCGGCGGTCGCCGCGCTGGCCAGCGATCTGGCCGGCGGGGCGATCGAGGCGGAGCTCGCGCCCGGCGGCGCGCCCCCGGACCCGCCGCTGGCCGGTCACTGCGTGGCGCTGCTGAACCGCGGCACCCCCAGCAGCCTGGTCAGCGCCGACGGGACGCTGCACATCGGGCTGATGCGCGCCAGCAGCGCCTGGCCGGCCGGGGTGTGGATCGACGGGGAGCGGCGCACCGCACCGGACGGGAGCAGCTTCGCCTGGCAGCACTGGAGCCACACGTTCGAGTACGCCCTGATGACCGGGGCCGGCGACTGGCGCGATGCCGGGTTCACCGCGGCGGGCCAGGAGTACAACCATGACCTGCTCGCCTGCGAGACGGGCGTGCACGCCGGGCCGCTGCCCGCCGCCACCAGCCTGTGCGAGGTCACCGGCCCGGATGGCCCGCGGGCCATGCTCACGGCCCTGAAGCCGCGCGGGAACCCGCTCGCCTCGGGCCGGCCCGGGCGGCCACGCCGGGAGGACGGGGTGACGGTCAGGCTGCGGGACGCGGGCCGGCGGCCGGGCCCCGCCGGACAGCCCGCCGCCCGGATCCGCCTGTTCACCGGTCCCACCGCCGCCCGCCTGACCGGCCTGCTGGAGGACGCCGACGGCCCGCCGCTGCCGCTGGTGGACGGCGCCGCCGAGGTGGATGTGCCCACCTCCGGGACGGTGACCCTGGCGCTGGCCGGGCCGGGAGACAGCCCGGCCGGGGACTGGCCAGCTGGGGGCGGGTCTGCCGGGGACGGGCCTGCCGGTGTGCCCCCGGAGCCGGCGCAGCCCGTCTTCACCCGGTACTGGCTGCACGGCAAGGGTCCCGCCCCGGCCGGGAACGTGCCGGTCGCGGTGCACCTGTCCCCGGGCCGGATCGCGCTCGGCCCGGGGACAGGCTCGCTCCGGCTCACGGTTGCCTGCGGCCCCGTCCCGGCCAGCGGCCAGGTGACCATCGACGTCCCGCCGGGGCTGGTGGCCGAGCCAGGTGGCGGCGGTGGCACGCCGCTTCGTTATGAACTCGGGGGGGGTGGCTACGCCTGCTGGGACCTGACGGTACGCGCGCGGCCGGCCGCTGCGCCCGGCCGCTATTACCTCGCCGCGCGGATCACCGACGACCTCGGCCAGAGCCTGGAGGACGCCGCGCTCGTCACCGTGGGCGAGCCGCCCGCTCCCCCGCTCGACCTGCCGCTGGCGGAGCTGCTGCCGCTGATCGAGGCCGACGAGCGGGCGGCCGCGGCCGAGCTGGAGCTGCGCCTGCGGCCCGCCGTCGCCCGCGTCGCCGCCGGCCGGACGGGCGAGCTCGCGGTCGAGGTGGCCAACCGGACGGCCGCCGCGATCCGGGGCGAGTGCCAGCTGATCTCGCCGCTGGGCACCTGGCCCGCGCTCGGCCCATGGACGCGCGGTTTCAGCGCCGCGCCCGGGGAGGCCGTGACGCTGTGCTACCCGGTGCGGCTGCCCGCCGCCGCCCGGCCGGGCTCACACTGGTGGGCGCTGGCCAAGGTGATGTACTTCGGCCGGATCGCCTACAGCGAGTGCGCCCGCATCGAGGTCCGCGGCTAGCACATGCCGGCCCGGCGGGATGCCCCGCAGGCGGCGGGGCACCCCGGGCTGGGCCAGCTGGCTGCTGCTAGGTCGCGCAGCGGCCGGAGAACTGCGGATTCTTCATCGGTGCGCTGATGTTGGTGCCGCCGTACCGGGCGATGGCGGGGGTACCGTACTGGGCGTCCCCGCCCAGGTCATTGATGGTCTGCGGCAGCACGTTCCCGAAGTTCCACACGCACGCGGTCCCCTTGGCCTTGAACGTGGACACCGGGCTCAGCGACCAGAACGGGTAGAACTGGGCGCTGATCGGCGGGACGGTGCAGCCCGCGCCGGTCACCGTGTTGCACAGGTTGGACGAGCCGCCGATGTCGCTCTCGAACTGGATCTGCGGATACGGCCGCCCGTTGGCCTGGAACGGCCCTATGTACTGGAACGCCGTCGGCCGGTTCCGGGATCCGTTGGGCCAGGCGCTGGTCCGGTATGACAGGCCGTCGAAGTCCAGGTCACCGTTCTGGTAACGGTCCGCGAAGCATTGGTTGGCAGCAGATTGCTCCCTGGCCGGCTGGCCGTTGATCAGCACGGTCCGCGTGCCCTTCTGGAAGCAGAAGCCGTCGGCGAACTCGCAGAGCGCGCCGGTGGCCGGGTCGTTGGTCGGGCAGGCCACCGGGCCGTCGGGCCCTTGTGTCTCCGCGTTCTGGCACAGGCCGGTCGTGGCGCTGCAGGGGCCCTCACCTACCTGGCCCTTGCCTTCCGAGCCGCCCACGCAGGTGTCGTAGACCTTCGGGTCGCTGTAGGTCTGGCCACCTGGGAAGCTGGCGCTGAACGGGTCCTTGTACTTCAGCGAGCTGCAGACCTCGGAGTGACCGATCTCCTGCTCCATCAGCACGCCGCCCTCGAGCGCGGCCCACGGGACCTGGTTCTGGATCGACGCGCTGCTGTACTCCGCGTGGAAGGTGAACGGGGTGCCGTCGCAGGTGTTGATGTTGGTGTTCATGAAGCCGTTCGCGGCGCTGGCTGTCACCCACCCGGTCTGGTGGGTGGTGAGATCTCGGATCGCTGTGGTGAACCCTTGCCGTGGATCCGTGATCGAGATCTGGAGCACGTCACCCGGGTTGATCATCAGGGTGTGCCGGTTCGGCAGGAACGTGCTCACGTCGGTCAGCTGCGGGCTCGGCGGCCCGGTGGGGACGCCGTTGGTCTGCAGGTAGGAGAAGTTGACCGGCTCCTCGCAGTTGGGGTTGCAGGTGGCGAAGTTGAAGCTGCACTCGAGGCTGTCAATGGTCAGCGCCGCGCACCACCTGGTCGCGCTGCAGCTCTCGCTGTCGATGAACGGCGTGTAGCCCGGCGGGTAGAGCTGCAGCTCCATGAACGCCGAGCCAGCGGCGTTCGGGTCGCTGATCGAGCCCGAGTTGGTGTCGCTGTCCGGTTTGCACGGGTTCTGCGGATAGGAGTTCGGGTCGCACATCGGCAGCCCGAACCAGGGGGCTATGGACAGCTGCCCGTAGTCGGTGACGCTGCCGGACGGAGTCGGGGCCCTGGCCGGGTCGACCGGGATCTTCGCCAGGTAGGTGAACGTGTTGGCGGAGCCCGGAGCCTTGGAGATGAACTTGACGCTCGGCTCGTCGTGGCCGATGTACCAGCCGTTGTCGATGAACCGGCTGGCCTTACCGCCGGTGATCTTGACCGGGTCGGTGCACAGGTCGCCAGCGAGTTTCCTGACCGTGCCGTACTTCGCGCTCCAGCCGTTGCAGTCGAGCTCGTTGACCGGGTTCGGCGCGACCGAGCCCGTTGCGGCCAGTGTCTGTGCCGTGGTGGCCGACGATGCCATCGCGCCCGAACCCGCCAGGCTGAGCTGGCCGATGACGGCGATGCTGAGCGCGGGCACCAGGAACAGGCGCCACGACCGCCAGCGGTGGGGAGGGCCCGGCTGAGCTAAGCCGGAGACCGCCAGTAGTTTTGCCGCTAAACCCGGTGCTGACCTGCGCATGCGCATACGCAATCCCTCCCGGTCGAGCGTGCCGCCGGGCCCGGCCCGTCCCGGGCCACCGGTCACGCCCTTGTGGCCGTTTCCCCAACCCGAGATGCTGCGGGGGCGGAAGTCAATATCGATTCCGGGTCCGGGCCAAAGGATTTGCCAGGCGCTTATCCGAATTTGACCTTGGGCAGAAATATGGCGGCGCTCGCCATGCCGCGCCCAGCAGGCGGGCGCGGTCAGGCCCGGCGTCCAGCCGCTCGACCTGCTGCGCCTGTCCCACGGCGTGGCCGCGGCGACCGCGGGCGCCGCCGACGCCGGCCAGGCCGAGCGGCTGCTGTCGCTGATGCTGGGCGGGCTGCTTACAGATCCGGCGGGCGGTTCTCGTACGGGGTAGACAGCACGATCGTGGTCCGGGTGGAGACGTTCGCGAGCGCGCGGATCTCCTGCAGCAGGTTCTCCAGGTCGACCGGGGAGGCGACCCGCACCTTGAGGATGTAGCTCTCGTCCCCGGCCACGCTGTGGCACGCCTCGATGGCGGTCAGATGAGCCAGGCGCTCCGGCGCGTCGTCGGCTGCGGCCGGGTCGAACGGCTTGATGGAGACGAACGCGGTGAGCGGCAGCCCGGCGTCCGCGGGGTCGATCACCGCCGCGTATCTCCTGATCAGGCCGCGCCGTTCCAGCCGCCGCACCCGCTGGTGGGTGGCTGAAACCGACAGCCCGGTCTGGCGTGACAGGTCGGTGAAGCTCATCCTGCCGTCCTGGCACAGCAGCGACAGGATCTTGCGGTCGATCTCTTCCACGCCGTCACGGTAGTCCCCCGGCCAGGCCGATTGCACCGACGCGCCGCGAGCGGGACCGTTCGGCCCGTTCGGCCGGGCCGGCCTGCCCGGCCTGCTTAGCTGCCGTCCCATCAGCCGCGGCGGAGGGCCCGGGCGATCACCAGCCGCTGGATCTGGTTGGTGCCCTCGACGATCTGGAGTACCTTCGCCTCGCGCAGGTAGCGCTCGGCCGGGAAGTCCTCGACATAGCCGTAGCCGCCGAGCACCTGGACCGCGTCGGTGGTCACCCGCATGGCGGTGTCGCTGGCGAACAGCTTCGCCATCGCCGCCTGCGCGGTGAACGGCTGCCCGGCGTCCTTGCGGCGGGCGGCGGCCAGGTAGAGCGCGCGGGCCGCCTCCACCCCGGTAGCCATGTCGGCGAGCAGGAACGACAGGCCCTCGAAGTCGATGATCGGCTGCCCGAACTGGCGGCGCTGCAGCGCGTAGCCGACCGCGGTGTCCAGCGCCGCCTGCGCCAGGCCGGTCGCGCAGGCCGCGATGCCCAGCCGGCCCGAGTCCAGCGCCCCCAGCGCGATGGCGAACCCGCTGCCCTCCGCACCGATCCGGTGGTCCGCGGGCACCCGGGCGCCGTCGAAGATCATCTGGGCGGTGACTGACGCCCGCATCCCCATCTTGCGCTCGGCCGGGCCGGCGCTGACGCCGCCGGTGCTGGCGGGCACGTGCAGGCAGCTGATGCCGTGCGCCCGGCCGGGGCCGGCCGGCTCCCCCGAGGTCCGGGCGAACAGGGTGTAGAAGTCCGCCTGGCCAGCGTGGCTGATCCAGGCCTTGACACCGTCGACCCGGTAGCCGTCACCATCGGGCGCCGCCCGGGTCGCCAGGGCGGCCGCGTCCGACCCGCTCTGCGGCTCGGACAGGCAGTAGGCGCCGAGCAGCTCGCCGCCCAGCATGTCCGGCAGCCACCGCTCCTGCTGCTCCGGCGTGCCCGCGGTGGCGAGCGGGAAACAGGTCAGCGTGTGCACGCTCACGCCCAGGCCGACGGCGAGCCACGCCCGCGCCAGCTCCTCAACGACCTGCAGATAGACCTCGTACGGCTGGCCGCCGCCGCCCCATTGCTCGGGGTAGGGCAGGCCGAGCAGCCCCGACCTGCCCAGCAGGCGGAACACCTCGCGCGGGAAGGTCCCGGACCGCTCGGCCGCGTCAGCCGCGGGCCGCACCTCCTTGGCGGCCAGCTCGCGGGTGAGCTCCAGCAGCTCCTGCATCAGCCGGCCACCACAAGTTCCCTGGTGACGTTGTTCAGCCGCTCGCAGCCCTCTGGCGTGCACACGACGATGTCCTCGATCCGGGCACCGTGCGGGCCCGGGTAGATCCCCGGCTCGACCGAGAACGCCATCCCGGGCGCCAGCGCCTCGGTGTTGCCGGACACGATGTAGGGGTCCTCGTGTGTCTCCAGGCCGATCCCGTGCCCGGTCCGGTGGACGAAGTACTCGCCGTACCCGGCCGCGGAGATCGGCTCGCGGGCCGCGGCGTCCACGGCCTGCGCGGCGACGCCCGGGCGGACGGCGGCGCACGCGGCCTCCTGCGCCTGCTTCAGCACCTGGTAGTAGGCGGCGAACTCCGGCGGCGGCTCGCCGATGACGTAGGTCCGGGTGCAGTCCGAGCAGTAGCCGCTCGGCATGGTGCCGCCGATGTCGACCACGACGGCGTCGCCCGCGGCCAGCACCCGGCCGGAGGGCTCGTGGTGGGGGCGGGCCGCGTTCGGCCCCGATCCGACGATCACGAAATCGGCGCGGGCGTGCCCCTCGGCGACGATCGCCGCGGCGATGTCGGCGGCGGCCTCGCGCTCGGTCCGGCCGGGCCGGAGCCACTCCGGGACGCGGCGGTGCACCCGGTCGATCGCCGCCCCCGCCTCCCGCAGCGCCGCGACCTCCGCGCTGGTCTTGCGTATCCGCAGCCCGCGCAGGGCGGCGCTGGCCAGCCGCTGGCGGGCGCCGGGCAGCACATCGCGGAACCGGAGCACCATCATGGCCCACATCTGGTCGGTCAGCCCGACCGACTCCGGCTCGCCGAGCCTGCTGGCGACCAGCTGGTAGGGGTCGTCCGTCTCGTCCCACCCCACGATGTCCACCCCCAGGCCGCCAGCGGGTGAGGCCCGCACCGACCGCAGCTCGAGCCGCGGCGCGACCAGGAACGCTGGCCCATCGGCCGGGACCGCGAGGCAGGTCAGCCGCTCGGTCGCGAGGGCGTCATATCCGGTCAGGTAGCGCAGGTCCGGCCCGGGCGTGAGCAGCAGCGCGCCGATGCCCGCCCGGGCGGCCGCTGCCGCGGCGGAGGAGATCCGGTCCGCCGGGTACAGCTCCACCAGGCCCGGCGCCCCCGCCGCCGCCTGCCCCTGGTCTGCCCGCGCTGCTGCTCGCGCCACGTGCCCGCCCTTCGCCGCCGCCCGCTCCGAACGTCATCTAACCACGGGCCCGCCCGCGCCGGCCGCGCCCGCCCGCGCCGTGTCTGGACAAGACCTGGCCCGGTACCCCACGCTTGGTACATCCACCGATCACTGATGCGAAACGGCGATGACATCTGAGATCATTGCTTCCCTGGCTCAAACAGAGCCACTTGCCGGGCCTTGTGGGGGGCGCAGTTGCGGGCGTGGGAGCCGAAGGCGGCGGCAGGGTGAGGCGGACCGCCTCCCAAGCCGCCGCGGATACCGGTGACAACGCCAGGCTGGCTGAGGCATTAGCGCAAGAACGGCACGTCACGCTGGAGTTGCAGCGTGCGATCCTGCCGCTGCACGAGGGCCCCTTCGAGCTGCCAGGGCTGCGCGCGGTCGTCCGCTACCTGCCCGCGTCCCGCGACAGCCGGGTCGGCGGGGACTGGTACATCACCGCCGAGCTGCCCGACGGTAAGGTGCTCATCGCCATTGGCGACGTCGGCGGCCATGGCCTCACCGCGGCGGCGGGCATGGCCCGGCTGCGGGGCGCGCTGGCGGGCCTGTCGATCACCGGCTCGCCTCCGCAGCGGCTGCTCGGCTGGCTGAACGACCTGGTACATCACGTGGACCCCGAGCACACGGCCTCGGTCATGGCGGGCTACTTCGACCCGCAGTCTCGGATGCTCACCTGGGCCCAGGCCGGGCACCCGCCGCCAGTCCTGGTCCGCGGCGAACAGGCGCGCCCGCTGTCGCCCCCGGCCGGGATCCTGCTGGGCGCGGGCCACGAGGGCTACCAGGAGGCCACGCTGTTCCTGGAGCCCGGCGACCTGCTGCTGCTCTACAGCGACGGGCTGATCGAGCGCAGGGACCGGTCGCTGGAGCAGGGGCTGGCCACGCTCACCGGCGCGGCGACGGGCATCAGCGAGCCGGGCCGGGCGATCGACGCGGTGCTGGCCGCGCTCGGGTCGACCGACCCCGAGGACGACACCTGCGTGGTGGCCCTCAAGGTTCTTTAGCCGCTAGCCGCCGGTGAGCGCGGTGACGGCGCGGCGGAGCGAGGAACCCAGGTCCCAGCGCTCGTCCAGGGCCGCGAGCCGGTCCGGGTCGGCCAGCGTCAGCGGCAGCGTGCCGTCCACGCTGGGCACGGGGGCGTCGGTGGCGACCCGCACCACGGCCGGCGCCACCTCAAGGTAGCCGCGCGCGGCTGCGACCTTCGGCCGGCTTCCGGCGGGGAAACCGCCGTGCCCCGCCTCGATGGCCGCCAGCATCGCCCCGACCGTGCCGAACGTGCGCACCAGGGCGGCCGCCGTCTTCTCCCCCACTCCCGGGACGCCGGGCAGGCCGTCGCTGGGGTCGCCGCGCAGCGTCGCGAAGTCCGCGTAGGCGCGGCCCGGGATGTGGTAGCGGGCGGTGACCGCGGCCTCGTCCACCACGTCCAGGTTGGTCAGCCCGCGCACGGTGTACACCACCCGCACCGGGCGCTCGTCGTCGACCAGCTGGAACAGGTCGCGGTCCCCGGTCACGATCTCGACCGGGCCGCTCGCGCGGGCGGTGAGCGTCCCGATGACGTCGTCCGCCTCGTAGCCGGGCGCGGCGGCCATCGGCACCCCGGCGGCGCCGAGCACGTCCTCGATCACCGGCACCTGCGCGGCCAGCGTGGCCGGCACCTCCTCGCCGCCGCCCGGCCGGGTCCGGTGCGCCTTGTAGGAGGGGATGGCCGCGACCCGGAACGCGGGCCGCCAGTCGGCGTCCATGCACGCCACCAGCTGGCCCGGCTGGCGCGCGCGGACCAGGCGGGCGATCATGTCGAGCAGCCCTCGGACGGCGTTGACGGGGGTGCCGTCCGGCGCGGTCAGCGTCTCCGGCACGCCGTAATATGCGCGGAAATACAGGGAAGCGGTATCGAGCAGCATGAGCGGGGCCACCCGATCATCCTGCCAGTGGCAGACCGCACGTGTGGCGCCGGCGTGCCCGGGCACGGCGCCGGTGGGAGGACAGCGCCCTGAACGCCGCCGCCGAGGCTGCCTCCGCCGCTGCCCTGCTCGCCGTGCTCGCGTGGGCGGTGGCGCGCCCGCGCGGCTGGCCGGAGGCGGTCGCGGCGGTTCCGGCGGCGGCGCTGGTCATCGCCATCGGGGCGGTCTCCCCGCAGGCGGCGCTGGCCGAGGCGCGGCGGCTGGGGCCGGTGATCGGCTTCCTCGCCGCCGTGCTCGTGCTGGCCCAGCTCTGCGACGACGAGGGCCTGTTCCAGGCCTGCGGGACGTGGATGGCCCGCCGCTCCGGCGGGCGGGCCCGGCGGCTGCTGGCCCAGGTGTTCGCCGCCGCCTCGGCGATCACGGCCGTGCTCAGCCTGGACG
This sequence comes from Streptosporangiaceae bacterium, assembly GCA_035518495.1. Taxonomy (GTDB): domain Bacteria; phylum Actinomycetota; class Actinomycetes; order Streptosporangiales; family Streptosporangiaceae; genus UBA9676. The sequence continues at coordinate 18,637 of DATIXO010000229.1, read as the reverse complement.
CGACCGTGGTGCTGCTCACCCCGGTCGTGTACACCACCGCCGCACAGCTCCGTGCCCGGCCCAAGCCGCACGTGTACGCCTGCACCCACCTGGCGAACTCCGCGTCGCTGCTGCTGCCGGTCTCCAACCTGACCAACCTGCTCGCGTTCGCGGCCACCGGCCTGGCCTTCCCCCGGTTCGCCGCGCTGATGGCGCTGCCGTGGCTGGCCGCCATCGCCACCGAGTACCTGGTGCTGTCCCGGTTCTTCGCCGCTGACCTGGCCGCCGGGGCCCAGCTGGAAGCGGATGCCCGGCAGGCGCCCGGCGGGGCGCCGGTTTTCGTGCTCGTGGTGGTGGCCGCCACCCTGGCCGGGTTCGTGGCCGCCTCCGCGGCCGGGGTCAACCCGGCGTGGGCCGCGTTCGCGGGCGCGGCGGTGCTGGCCGTGCGCGCCCTTGCCCAGCGGCGCACCACCGTCACCGCTGTCGGGCGATCCGCGGCAGTGCCGTTCCTGGTGTTCGTGCTGGCGCTCGGCATCGTCGTCCAGGCCGTGGTCGCGGGCGGCCTCGGCCGCCTGCTCGGCCCGCTCATCCCGGGCGGCACGTCGCTGCCCGCGCTGCTCGGCACCGCCGCGCTCAGCGCGGTGCTCGCCAACCTCATCAACAACCTGCCCGCGGTGCTGGTCCTGCTGCCGCTGGCCGCGCCGGCCGGGCCGGGAGCGGTGCTGGCCGTGCTGGTCGGGGTGAACATCGGGCCTAACCTGACCTACACCGGCTCGCTCGCCACCCTGCTGTGGCGCCGCGTCCTGCACGAGCGCGGGACCGGCCCCTCGCTCGGGGAGTTCACCCGGCTCGGGCTGCTCACCGTGCCCGCGGGGATCGTGGCGGCGGCCACGGCCCTGTGGGTCTCGCTGCATGTGATCGGAGGCTGATCCGCATGACCGACGCCCACGCCGGGGCCCGGACGGTGGTCGTCTGGGTGACCGAAGGCACCTGGCGCGGGTGCGTGGACGCCGCCCGCGCCCTCGCCCCGCCCGGCGCCGCGATCACGCTGCTGCACACCAGCCCCGAGGAGGTTCCGGGCGCGGCCCACGGCGCCTACGCCGGCCTGCTCGGCCGCGGTCACCCGGAGCGCGATCCCGGGCCGCGGCTGGCCGAGCTCGCCACCGCGTCCGCCCGGGAGCTGCTGGCAGCGGCCGCGCAGCGGCTGGACCGCCCCTGCACCCGGATCGAGCGCCGGGGACGCGTCGAGCGCGAGGTGGTGGCCGCCGCCGCCGGTGCGGACCTGCTCATCATGGCGAGGGACGGCGACCGTTCCCGGCTCGGGCCCAAGAGCCTCGGGCACGCCGACCGGTTCGTCGTCGACCACGCGCCGTGCGCGGTGCTGCTGGTGTGGCCGGAGGAGGCCCCCGGCACGGGCACCATCCCACCCCCGCCGCCCCCGCGGCCCCACCCGCCGGGCCATCGCCCGCGCCGGTGACCGGACGGCGTCCGGCACGGTGCCCTGCCGCGCCCGGCCGGTGCCCTGCCGCGCCGTAGGGTGGGAGACCGTACCGGATGACGGGAGTCGCGATGCAGGTGATCACGGTGAGCCAGTTCGGCGGCCCCGAGGTGCTGCAGGTCGGCGAGGCCGGCCTGCCGCTGCCGCGTGCTGGCGAGGTGCTGGTCCGGGTGCTCGCGGCCGGGGTCGGCCCCTGGGACGCCTCGCTGCGCCGCGGCGGCTGGGCCGGTGGCCTGCCGTACACCCCCGGCGGTGAGTTCGCCGGGGTTGTCGTGGGTGACACGGGCGGCGACGCCGCCCTGGACGACGGGGCGCCCGTGTACGGCTACCCGGGCCTGACCGGCTGTTACGCGCAGTACGTCACGTGCCCGGTGGAGAAGCTGGCCCCGATCCCGGCCGGGCTGCCGGTCACCGACGCCGCGGCGGCGCCGATCGACGCGCTGACGGCGGAGCAGGGGCTGACCGACGTGCTCGCGGTCGGCCCCGGTGACCGTGTCCTGATCACCGCCGGGGCGGGCGGGCTGGGTCATTTCGCGGTGCAGATCGCCCGCATCCTCGGCGCGTCGGTGGTGGCCACCGCCAGCCCGCAGCACCACGAGTTCCTGCACCGGCTCGGCGCGGCCGTGGTCATCGACCACACCAGGCCCGACTGGCCCGGCCAGGTGCGGGAGGCGACCGACGGGGGTGCGGAGCGGGTGCTGGCGTGCGCGGCTCCCACCCTGCCCGGCGCGGCGCAGGCGGCCCGCGACGGGGCTCTGATCGCCACGCCGGTCCACGCCGAGTTCCCCGATGGGCAGCGGGTCCGCTGGCGGCAGTACGACGGGCAGCCGCGGGGCAGCCGGCTGATCCGGATGGCCCCGTGGTTCGATGATGGCTCGCTGACGGTCACCGTGCAGGCCCGCTACTACTGGCACAACGCGGCCGAGGCGCACCGGGTCGTGGAGCGCGGGCACACCCAGGGCAAGCTAGCCCTGATCGTCGACGACGACCTCGCGGCCGAGATGGGGATCTGACCGCCGGCCGCTGGCTGCCTAGCCGGTGGCGGTGCCCGCCCCGGACGGGCCGGGCACATAGGTTTGGGGCATGGCAGACGATGCGGACGGCGCCTTCGCGGCGCTGGCCGGGGCAGCCCTGGATGGCCTTGCTGAGCGCAGGCCCGAATGGGCGACCGAGCAGGGCGATCACCGCCACGACGGCAGGCTGACCGTGGGGACGGCGGCGCACTACGCCGAGGCCAGCCGCTGGGCCGGCGAGCTGACGGCTGGGCTCGCCGCCGTCGACGCTGGCCGTCTCTCCCCGCAGAACCAGGTGGACGCGCAGATCCTGGCGAACGAGCTCGCCCTGCTCCGCTTCGAGGCTGACATGCTGCGCGAGCATGAGTGGAATCCCATGCTGGCCAACCCGGGGCGGGCAATCTACCTGCTGCTCGCGCGGGACTTCGCGCCGCTCCCGGACAGGCTCCGCTCGGCCGCTGACCGGCTGGCCAGCCTGCCGGAGTCGCTGGCCGCGGCGCGGGCGGTGCTCACCGTCATGCCCGAGGTGCACATCGAGACCGCGCTCACCCAGTTCGCCGGGACACGGCGGCTCATCGCCGGGCAGCTGGGCGAGCTGGCCCGCCGCGCGGATGCGCCGGGGCGCGAGCTCAGCCGGGTGGTGCCAGCGGCGCTGGAGGCCATCACCGGGCACACACGGTGGCTTGAGCAGCGGCTGGCCGACGGAAGGCGCGACGGCTTCCGCGACCCCCGGATCGGCGGGGAGCTGTTCGCCAGCAAGCTGCGCCTGGTGCTCGACACCGAACTGACCGCGGAGCAGGTGCTGTCCCGCGCCGAGGCGGACCTGGCCCGGGTGAGCGAGGAGATCGAGGCGGCGGCGGCGGCGTTCACCGGCGCCGGTGCGGACGGGCAGGGCCCGGTGCGGCGGGCGCTCGACGCGCTGGCCGCCGACGCCCCCGACGACACCACCATCCTCGGGCTGGTCCGCGCCGCGTTCAGCGCGCAGCGCGCGTTCGTGGCGGCGCACGATCTTGTCACGGTGTTCGGCGATCCGCTCGAGGTCATCGAGATGCCGGAGATCGACCGGGGCGTGGCCATCGCCTACTGCGACCCGCCCGGCCCGCTGGAGCCTGTGCCGCTGCCCACGTTCATCGCCGTGTCACCGACGCCGGAGGGCTGGACGCCGGAGCGGGTCCGCTCGTTCTACCGCGAGTACAACCGCCACCTGGTGCACAACCTGATGATCCATGAGGCGATGCCCGGTCATGCGCTGCAGCTGGAGCACTCCCGCCGGTTCAGCGGATCCACGCCACTGCGCGCGGTGCTGCGGTCAGGGCCGTTCGTCGAGGGCTGGGCGGTCTACACCGAGCAGCTGATGGGCTCCCGCGGCTACCCGGGTGAGGGGGATCCGGCGGCGGTCGGGCTGCAGCGGCTGAAGATGCAGCTCCGGTCCATCATCAACGCGATCATGGACGCACGTGTGCACGGCTCTGGCATGACGCAGGCGCAGGCGATGGCGATGATGACCGGCCAGGGCTATCAGGAGGACGGCGAGGCGACGGCCAAGTGGCGCCGGGTGCTCCTGACATCGGCGCAGCTGTCCACCTACTACGTGGGCTTCACCGAGGTCAGTGGCCTGGCGGACGACCTGCGGCGGGCGCACCCGGGCTGGCGCGACCGGCAGCTGCACGACGCCATGCTCGCCCACGGCTCCCCCCCGGTGCGTCATCTGCGCACCTTGCTGACGTCCGCGGGCTGACGGCCGGCCGCGTACGGGCACATCTCAGGCGTTGGAGTAAACGCGGCCCGGTGTGACCAGCACGGCGGTGCGGTGCTCTTCGGCCATGACGCGGTCGTAGGTGTCCCAGTCGTCGTGGGTGCCGCCTGCTGCGATTAGCCCGGCTTCAGCCCACAGACGAGTAGGCGACGACCCCGTGCCGCAGCGCATCGACCGCCTGGCGTGCCGTCACACCGAGCGGGGTGCCCCGGCCGGCCGCCACCGCGATCTGGCCGAGCAGGTCCATCAGCTGCTTGACCGCCCGGACGAAATCGCCGGGGGTCAGGTCGGGGCCGAGCACCGACTCCAGCGGCTTGCCCCGCGCCCAGGCGTGCGCGGCCCACGCGAAACCCAGGTCGGGTTCGCGCAGGAACGCCAGCTTGTGCTCCTGCTCCACGGCGGACAGCTCGGCCCACACCGACACCATGGCGGCGAGGACCTCCCGGGCAGGGCCGCCGGGCAGCCGCGGCGGCGCGGCGTCCTCGGCCTTGCGCGCCTCGAAGGTCAGCGCCGACACGCACGCCGCGAGCCCGGCCGGGTCCAGGCCGCTCCACAGGCCGCGCCGCAGGCACTCGGCCGCCAGCAGGTCCAGCTCGGTGTACAGGTCGGCCAGCCGCCTGCCATCCGCGGTCACGGTGTCGCCGTCGAGGTACCCGAGCTGGCCGAGCACCGCGCACACCCGCTGGAAGGTCCGCGCGATCACGTGGGAACGGCCGGCCACGCCCGCCTCCAGCTGCTGCACTTCACGCTCCAGGCGCGCATGCCGCTCAGCCTGGCGGGCGTGCTCTTCCCGGTCCGGGCAGGCATGGCAGGGATGCTGGCGCAGGCGGCGGCGCAGCCGCGCGATCTCGGGCTGCCCGGGCCCGGACTGGCCGGCCCCCGGCCGGCCGGCCCCGGCGCGGTGGGGGGCTGCGCCGTCACCGGGAGGCTGGCCCGCGCCGCGTCCATCGCGCCCGCCCCCGGCCGTCTGGCCAGCCAGCTTGTTGCGGACGGTGGCGGCCAGGTCGCGGCGGGCCCGCGGTGAGCGGGGGCTGAAGGCGCCTGGGATCCGCACCCGGTCCAGCACGGTGGCCGGCTCGGGGAAGTCGGCCGCCGACAGCCGCTTCACCTGGCGGCCGGCGGTGAGCACGAGCGGCAGCGGGGAGCCGTCCTCATGGGAACCCGCTGGCAGCGCGGCCTCCGGGCGGCCGCCGCCTCTCACCCCTTTCCTGCTGGCCTGTTTCCGGCCGGCCGGGGACAGGCCCGGGTCGAGAACCACCGCGATCCCCGCCCGCCTGCCGCCGGGGACCTGGATGATGTCCCCCCGCCGCAGGGCCTGCAGGGACCGCAGCGCCTCGGCGCGGCGGGCCGAGGACCGCTGCCGGGCGGCCGCTCCCTCCAGGTCCGACAGCTCCTTGCGGAGCCGCGCGTACTCGGCGAAGTCGCCGCGGTCACAGCTCACGTTCCCGGCGGCCAGCGCCTGCCTGCCGCGCCGGGCCTGGCGGGCGATGCCCACCACCGCCCGGTCGGCCTGGAACTGGGCGAACGAGGACTCCAGCAGCGCGGCCGCGCGCTCCAGGCCGGCCTGGCCGACCAGGTTCACCGCCATGTTGTACGAGGGCCGGAAGCTCGAGTTGAGGGGGTAGGTCCGGGTGCCGGCCAGCCCGGCTACCGCCGCGGGGTCCATGCCAGGGTGCCACAGCACGACCGCGTGGCCCTCCACGTCGATCCCCCGGCGGCCGGCCCGGCCGGTCAGCTGGGTGTACTCCCCCGGCGTGAGCGGGAGGTGGGTTTCGCCGTTCCACTTGTCGAGCCGCTCGATGACGACCGTGCGGGCGGGCATGTTGATGCCGAGCGCCAGTGTCTCGGTGGCGAACACCGCCCGGACCAGCCCGGACTCGAACAGCTCCTCGACCACCTCCTTGAACGTGGGCAGCATGCCCGCGTGGTGGGCGGCGATGCCGCGCTGCAGCCCGCTGAGCCACTCGCCGTAGCCGAGCACCGGGAGGTCGGACTCGGGGACGGCGGCCGTTCGCTGTTCCGCGATCTCGGTGATCGCCGCCGCCTCATCCGGCGTGGTGAGCCGCAGGCCCGCGTCCAGGCACTGCCGGACCGCCGCGTCGCAGCCCGCCCGGCTGAAGATGAAGGTGATCGCGGGCAGCAGGCCCGCCGCGTCCAGCCGCCCGATCACCTCGGGCCGCCGCGGCGGCCGGAACCGGGCCGGGCCCCGTCCTGGCCGGGGGCCCCACAGCTCCCGCCTGGCCAGCCGCAGCAGCTCCGGGTTGACCTGCCCGGCGGCACCGTCGTCGGTCACGAACAGGTCATAGAGCCGGCCGCCGGCCAGCATGTGCTGCCACAGCGGCACCGGCCGGTGCTCGTCCACGATCACGGTGGTCCCGCCCCGCACCTGGGTCAGCCAGTCGCCGAACTCCTCGGCGTTGCTGACCGTGGCCGACAGCGCCACCACCAGCACCGACTCAGGCAGATGGATGATCACTTCTTCCCAGACCGCGCCCCGGAACGCGTCGGCCAGGTAGTGCACCTCATCCAGCACCACGTAGCCCAGCCCGGCCAGGGTGGCCGAGCCGCCATAGAGCATGTTGCGCAGCACCTCGGTGGTCATCACCACCACCGGCGCCTCGCCGTTGATGCTGTTGTCGCCGGTGAGCAGGCCGACGCTGGCGGTGCCGTAGCGGCGGACGAGGTCACCGTATTTCTGGTTCGACAGGGCCTTGACCGGCGTGGTGTAGAAGCACTTGCGGCCCTCCGCCAGGGCCAGGTGCACCGCGAACTCCCCCACCACGGTCTTTCCCGACCCCGTGGGGGCGGCGACCAGCACCCCGTGCCCCTCGTCCAGCGCCCGGCATGCCTCGCGCTGGAACGCGTCGAAGCTGAAGTCGTACAGCGCCTGGAACCGGGTGAGCGCCGGCCCGTCCTCGGCCTGCTGCCTGCGGAACGCCGCGTACCGCTGCGCCGGGCTCGAAGCGCTCGCTGGGTCCGGCCGGGCAGGCATGTGATCAAGACTAGGCGAGCGCGCCGGCCAGCCGGGCTACCCCTTGCCGGAGCTGATGCTGTCGTCGAAGTCGATCGGCGATATCTCGTCGTCGTCCAGGCCCGCGTAGACCGACGGCCGGCGGGCCCGGCGGCGGTCGTTGGCCCACACGAAGACCTCCGCGAGCTCCACCAGGATCACGCACGGGACCGCGAGCAGCAGCATCGAGAACGGGTCCGGGCTGGGGGTGGCGACCGCGGCGAACAGGAACACCGCGAAGATCATCATCCGCCGCCACTTCCGGAACCTGGCGTGGGTGAGGACCCCCGCCAGGTTGAGGATCACCATGAACAGCGGGACCTCGAAGGCCAGGCCGAAGATCAGCAGCATGGCGGTGGCGTAGCTGAGGTAGGTGTCGACCGTGAACGTCGCGGCCACGCCGTGCGGGATCAGGCCGACGAAGAACCCCATCGCCTTGCCCATGGCCAGGTAGGCGAACAGCCCGCCCAGCGCGAACAGCGGGACGGCGCTGCCCACGAACGCGAAGGTCCAGCGCTTCTCCCGGGCGTAGAGCCCGGGGGCGATGAACGCCCAGAGCTGGTAGAGCCAGACCGGCGACGAGACGATCAGCGCGACCAGGAACGCGATCTTGAGGTGCAGGAAGAACGCGTCGAAGACCCCGTTCACCACGAGCGTGTGGCCGAACTGCCCGGTGCACTGGCCCTTGCCGTCGACCTTGATGTTGCAGTAGGGGCGCTCGAGGAACTTCCACACCGGGTTGAAGAAGATCCACCCGACCGCCATGCCGGCCGCGAGGCCCAGCAGCGCCTTGAGCAGGCGGCTGCGGAGTTCGCGGATGTGCTCGATGAGCGACATCCGCGCTTCGGGGTTCTCCCGCCTGACCTGCCCCGGCAGCCGCGTGGCGCGCGCGTGTGACGGCGCGCCAGGCTCAGGCGTGGTGCTCATCTTCCGCTGCGGTGGGCGGTCAGCCGGTCTGGTTGGTGCGCTGGGCCTCAGACAGCGGGACCCCGTTCACCAGCGTGCCGTCATCCTGACGGGGGGCAGACGCGGGCAGCTGCGGCGGCGGCGCGGCGGGCTGGCCCTGCGCGGGCTGGGCCTGCTCAGCCTGGGCCTGCGGCTGGCCGTCCTCGGCCTTGTCCCCGTGAAGTCCCGACGTCTCGGCCTTGAAGATACGCATGGCGCGGCCGAGCGAGCGGGCACTGTCCGGCAACCTCTTCGCCCCGAAGAGCACCAGCACCACCGCGGCCAGGATCAGCAGGTGCCAGGGGCTGAGTTCACCAAGTCCCATATCAGTCCTTCTCAGCGAGCACTCTGCCCCTGCTCTGCAGGGACATCTTGAGCCACATGCTACGCCCCGTTGGGTACTAACTCATCTTTCCGGGGATACCGGCGGGCCGGCGGCCCCTGCCGCCCCGTACTGCGCCAGGGCGGCGGCTGCTTCCCGGCGGACGTCGGCGGCGAGCCCGGCGGGCTCGACGACACGCCCGTCCTCGCCGAGGCGCAGCGCGAGCCGGCGCACCCATTCGCTGTCCGGGGTGCGCAGCACCACCCGCAGCCAGCCGTCGCCGATGTCCGCCGCCTCCTCACACGGGTAGTACTCCGCCACCCAGCGCCCGTACGGCGAGAGCTCGATCACCACCCGCAGGTCCTGCGGCGAGGGCTGGAACAGGCCGCGGTCGACGTCGTGGGGCTCCGCCTCCTCCGGCACCTCGGCGGCCACCGCCAGCACGTCCATCCCGAGCACCCGGTCGAGCCGGAACAGCCGCACCGCCTCCGCGCGCCGGCACCATCCCTCCAGGTAGGTCCGGCCCTCCACGACCAGCAGCCGCATCGGGTCCACGTCCCGCTCGGTCGCCTCGTCGCGGCTGGGCACGTAGTAGGACAGGTGGACCCGGTGACCGGAGGCGAGCGCCTCGCGCAGCTGGGCCGCGACGCTCTGCTCGGCGTTCCTGTCCACCTGCACCGCCACCTGCGTGCTGGGCGTCGCCGCCTCCCCGGCGGCCGCCTCCAGCTTGGCGATCGTGCGGCTGAGCGCGGAACCCTCGGCCAGGCCGGGCACCGACGTCACCTGGCCGACCTCGGCCAGCATCCGCAGCGCCACCAGCAGCGCGCTCGCCTCATCCACCCCCAGCCGGAGCGGCCGGTCCATCTGCTCGGCCTGGCTGACGACGATCTCGCCACCCTCGTAGGACAGGTCGATGGGGCAGTACGGGTCCGGCGCGCGCAGCTCCACGCACCACAGCATGTTGAGGTCGTCGACCAGCTCGCGCTCGCTCACGCCGAACGCGGCCGCCGTCTCGGTCAGCCCCACCACCTTGCGGCTGACCACGTAGGGCACCAGGGCCAGCAGCCGCTGCAGCCGGTCGGAGCTGGTGGTGACCCCGGTCACGCCAGGGCCCCCTTCAGCCGGGTGATCACCGCGTCGCGCAGGTCCGCTGGCTCGCTGACCACCACGTCCGCGCCGAACGAGGCGATGTGCTCGGCGAACCAGGCCGGGTCGGTGAAGGGCACGTCCACCAGGTCCCAGCCGTCGCCGCCCGGCTGCTCACGGGTGGCGTGGCGGCGGAGCCCGAATCCGGTCCCGGCCCGGATCCTCAGCGCCGCGGACTGCCGCTCCGCGGGCTCGAGGTCCCACTGGGCCACCAGTTCCCGCACATCGGTGCCGTCCGGCACGCTCACCGCGCCGCGCGGGCCGGTGAACTCGACCACGCCCTCGATCCGGCTCAGCCGGAACACCCTGACCGCGTCGCGCGCCTGGTCGTGGCCGGCCACGTACCAGCGGCCGTGCCGGTTCACCACCCCCCACGGCTCGAGCTGCCGCTGCTGTGGCTCGCTGCGCCCGAACGCCCGGTAGCTGAAGGTGACCGGCCGGCGGTCCCGCACCGCCTCCCAGAGCGGGCCGAACGCGGCCTCGCCGGTCAGCCTGGGCTCGATGCCCGGCTGGCCCGTCTCCTCCGCCTCGACTCCGGCGGCCCGGAGCTTGAGCAGCGCCCCGGCCGCGGCCCCTTCGAGCTCCGCGCGCCGCCACACGCGCGCCCCCAGCGCCAGCATGGCCGCCTCGTCCGGCTCCAGCCGGATGTCCGGGAGCATGTACTCCTGCCGGGGGATGCGGTAGCCGTACTCCTCGTCGAACGGGCCGTTGGTGCCCATGTCGAGCGGGATCCCCAGCTCGCGGAGCTCCTCCTTGTCCCGCTCGAACATCCGCTTGAACGCGTCGAACGAGTCCGGGTAGCCGGGCACCGCCGCCCGGATCTGGGTCGCCGTCAGGTACCGCTGGCTGGAGAGCAGGCAGACGACCAGGCTGAGCAGCCGCTCGGTCTTCCGCTTCGACATTGCCGCGATCTCCCCTTCTCAGGCTATTGTCCCCCGGTTGCCCCGCCTGCCGCGAACGTTATGCGCAAGGCACCCGCGGTCAAGTTACCCTGCCGGAGTGATCCGGTGGCGGGACGCGGTGGTGGCGGCGGTACGGCGCGAGTGGCCGGGCGCGGTCGAGCTCGAGGTGGCGGTGGGCGGCGCCACCGTGCCGGCGCTCGCCTACCCGGCGCTGACCGGCCGGCCGCAGGTGGGTGACCGGGTGCTGCTGAACGCCACCGCCCTCGAGCTCGGCCTGGGAACCGGTGGGTACGCGCTGGTGGTGGCGGTCCCCGACCGGCTGCCGGACGACCCGGCCGGGCCGGGCCACCTGGTGAAGGCGCGGTACACGCCGCTGCAGGCGACCGTGCTCGGCGCCGACGAGCAGGGATCGCCCCACCACCAGGTGCTCGCCAGCGCGGACGACCTGGGGGGGATGCCGGTGGTGGTCGCCGACCTGCACTCGGCGCTGCCAGCGGTGCTCGCCGCCCTGCGCGCGGACCGGCCGGGGCTCACCGCCGCCTACCTGATGCTGGACGGCGGCGCGCTGCCGGCCTGGTTCTCCCGGACCACCGCCGCCTTGCGGGAGGCGGGCTGGCTGGCTGGCACGGTGACCGTGGGCCAGGCGTTCGGCGGCGATCTGGAGACGGTCACGGTGCACACCGGCCTGCTCGCGGCGCGGCATGTGCTGGGGGCCGACGTGACGGTCGTTGCGCAGGGGCCGGGCAACCTGGGCACCGGCACCCGGTGGGGGTTCTCCGGTGTCGCCTGCGGGGAGGCGGTCAACGCGGTGGCGGTGCTGGGCGGCCGTCCCGTCGCCAGCCTGCGGGTCAGCGAGGCCGACCCGCGTCCCCGCCATCGCGGGGTCTCGCACCACAGCCTGACCAGTTACGGGCGGGTCGCGCTGGCCAGGGCGGACGTCGCCGTGCCCGGCCTGCCGGGAGAGTTCGGGAAGCTGGTCGCCGCGCAGGCGGCACCGCTTGGGCAGCGGCACCGGCTGGTGACGGTTCCGGTGGACGGGCTGATGGAGACGCTGGCCGGCTGCCCGGTCCGGCTGTCCACCATGGGCCGGGGCCTGGCCGAGGACGGCGCCTATTTCCTGGCCGCCGCCGCGGCGGGCCGCCACGCGGCCCGGCTGCTGCCCGGGGGCCGCTGATGGACGGGCTCCGGTTCGATCTGGAACGCGACGCGGTGCGGGTGGTGCTGACCGACGACGGCGGGCGCGTGCTGCTGTTTCACGCGGTCACGCCGGAGGTGGGCCCGGCGGGCTGGTGGGAGCTGCCCGGTGGCGGCATCGACGGCGGGGAGTCCTACCTGGACGCGGCCGTCCGGGAAGTCCGGGAGGAAACCGGGCTGCTGCTGGACCCGGCCGCGTTCGGCCCCCCGTCCTGGCGCCGCGACACCACCTGGCGCTCGCGCGGGCAGCGCCGCCTGCAGCATGAGGTGGTGGTCGGCGCGCGTGTCCGCGGGCACCGGCCCGCCATCCGTGCCGACGGCAGGACCCCTTATGAGCTTGAGGTCTACGTCGACGCCCGCTGGTGGGAGGTCGGCGACATCCTCACCAGCACCGCGCGGTTCTACCCGGGGCGGCTGCCCGAGCTGCTGCCCGCCTTCCTGGCCGGGGACGCCATCGACGAGCCGTTCGAGTTCTGGAACTAGACCGGCTCCAGAACCCGCCGGCCGCCGGGCTTAGCTGAACGCGCCGAGGATGTCCACCACGAAGACGAGGGTGTCGGTGCCCTTGATCCCCGCCTGCGAGTTGCCGGCCTTGCCGTAGCCGTCGGCGGGCGGGATGACGAGCATCACCCGGCTGCCCACGGTCTGGCCGACCAGGCCGGTGTTCCAGCCGGGGATGACCTGGCTGGGGCTGGCGGCGATGGTGAAGCCGAACGGCTGGTCCCGCGTCCAGGAGGCGTCGAACACCTTCGCGTTGCGCCAGATCGCGCCCACGTACTGCACGACCACGGTCTGGCCCTTGGCGATGGCCGGGCCGCTGCCCATGACCAGCGTCTTGGTCACCAGCTTGGCCGGCGGCTTGTGGGACGGCATCTTGATCTTCGGGGCGGCACCCGCGGTGGTAGCGGTCACCGTGGGCAGCGTGCCCCCGCCGGTGGAGACCTGCTTGCCGGAGGCGGACGCGTTCCCCGGGAAGTTCTTGATCAGGTCCACCACGAAGACGAGGGTGTCGGTGCCCTTGATCCCCGCCTGCGGGTTGCCGGAGGTGCCGAAGGCCTGCTTCGGCGGGATGACCGCCAGCACCCGGCTGCCCATCTTCTGCCCGACCAGCGCCTTCTCCAGGCCAGGCAGCAGCTGGCCAGCGAACAGCGTCGGCTCGTGGGTGGTGAAGCTGCTCTGCGCGAGCCGGTGCGAGGTGCCGCTCCAGATGTAGATGGCGTAGTTGCCGACGAAGGCATCGGTCTTGGCCAGCGTGGGCCCGGTGCCGTGGATCAGGGTCTTCACCGTCAGGGTGCTGGACGCCTTCTCCGCGGGGATCTTGATGGTCGGGGCCTTGCCGAAGGTGCCGGTCACCGTCACGGCCGGACTTGCGGCCGACGGCGATGACGAGCTGCCGCAGGCCGCCAGCAGGCCGACGGCGAGCAGCGGCAGCAAGAGCGTGAGAGCGATACGTCGCATTAGGAAGCCTTGTCGTCTCCGATTGTGAGCCACGCCAGCCTACCGGCTGTAGGAAGCCATTACCCCGGAACAGGCCAGCCGTGAGGCAACCATCAGCCAGTCCACGGTGATCTGGCAGCTGGCTCTCAGGTCACATTCCGGCGATCAGCTTCTCGACCCGCTCGTCGACCGAGCGGAACGGGTCCTTGCACAGGACGGTGCGCTGCGCCTGGTCGTTCAGCTTGAGATGGACCCAGTCCACGGTGAAATCACGCCGGCGCTCCTGCGCGCGCCGGATGAACTCGCCGCGCAGCCGGGCCCGGGTCGTCTGCGGCGGCACCGACTTGGCCTCGAAGATGTCGACGTCGGAGACCGCGCGCTCGACCGCGCCGCGCCGCTGCAGCAGGTAGTACAGCCCGCGGCCGCGGTGCAGGTCGTGATAGGCCAGGTCGAGCTGCGCCACCCGCGGCGAGGACAGCTGCAGGCCGTGCTTGGCCCGGTACCGCTCGATCAGCTGGAACTTGGTCACCCAGTCGATCTCCCGCGCGACCAGGTCGAGGTCGGAGCTCTCGATCGCGGTCAGCGCCCGCTCCCACAGGTCCAGCACCCGCTTGGTGGTGGCGTCGGCGCCGCGGCGGTCGGTGAAGTCGCGGGCCTTGGTCATGTACTCGCGCTGGATGTCGAGCGCGCTGGCCTCACGGCCGTTGGCGAGCCGCACCCGCCGCTGGCCGGTCATGTCGTGGCTGACGTCCCTGATCGCCCGGATCGGGTTCTCCAGCGTCAGGTCGCGCATGACCGTGCCGGCCTCGATCATCCGCAGCACCAGGTCGGTCGCCCCGACCTTGAGCAGCATGGTGGTCTCGCTCATGTTGGAGTCGCCGACGATCACGTGCAGCCGCCGGAACCGCTCCGCGTCCGCGTGCGGCTCGTCCCGGGTGTTGATGATCGGCCGGGACCGGGTGGTGGCCGACGACACGCCCTCCCAGATGTGCTCGGCCCGCTGGCTGACGCAGTACACCGCGCCCCGCGGTGTCTGCAGCACCTTCCCCGCGCCGCAGATGATCTGCCGGGTGACCAGGAACGGGATCAGGATGTCGGCCAGGCGGCCGAACTCCCCGTGCCGGCCCACCAGGTAGTTCTCGTGGCAGCCGTAGGAGTTGCCGGCCGAGTCGGTGTTGTTCTTGAACAGGTAGATGTCGCCGGCGATCCCCTCCTCGCGGAGCCGCCGGTCGGCGTCAACCAGCAGTCCCTCCAGGATCCGCTCGCCGGCCTTGTCGTGGATCACCAGATCGGTGATGTTGTCGCATTCCGGGGTGGCGTACTCGGGGTGGCTGCCCACGTCCAGGTAGAGCCGCGCGCCGTTGCGCAGGAACACGTTGCTGCTGCGGCCCCAGGAGACCACCCGGCGGAACAGGTACCTGGCTACCTCGTCCGGCGAGAGCCTTCTGCTCCCCCGGAACGTGCAGGTGACCCCGTACTCGTTCTCCAGGCCGAAGATGCGTTTGTCCATGATGCGCTCAGCCTATGCGCGGCAGGTCACCACTCAACAGCGACATACTTCGTCTCGGTGAACTCCAGCAGCCCGTCGTGGCCCCCTTCCCGCCCCAGCCCGGACTGTTTGACACCGCCAAACGGCGCCGCCGGGTCGGACACGATGCCACGGTTGACCCCGACCATGCCGGTCTCCAGCGCCTCGCTGACCCGCAGTGCCCGCCGCAGGTCGGCGGTGTAGAGGTAGGAGACCAGGCCGTACTCGGTGTCGTTGGCCCAGCGGATCGCGTCCGCGTCGTCGGTGAAGCGCACCACCGGGGCCACCGGCCCGAAGATCTCGGTGCCGAGGATGGCCGCGGTCGCGGGCACGTTGCCCAGCACGGTGGGCAGGTAGTAGTACCCGCGCCGGTCCGGGGCGCGGCCGCCGGTGACCACCTGGCCGCCGCCATCGGCCGCCTCGGCGACCAGGGCGGCGACCTTGCTGCGGGTGTCCTCGTTGACCAGCGGGCCGAGGTCGGTGCCCTCCTCAAGGCCCGGGCCCACCGAGAGCCCCTCCAGCCGGGCGGCGAACTTCGCGGTGAACTCGTCGGCCACCTTGTCGTGCACGTAGAACCGGTTGGCCGCGGTGCAGGCCTCCCCGCCGTTGCGCATCTTGGCGAGGAAGGCGCCCTCGATCGCGGCGTCGATGTCGGCGTCCTCGAAGACCAGGAACGGGGCATTGCCACCGAGCTCCATCGAGCAGTTGGTCACCGTGTCCGCGGCGGTCTTCAGCAGCACCCGGCCGACCTCGGTCGACCCGGTGAAAGAGAGCTTGCGGACCCGCGGGTCGGCCAGCATCGCCGACACCATGGGGCCAGCGGACTTGCCGCACACCACGTTCACCACGCCGTCGGGCACCCCCGCCTCGCGCAGGATGTCGGCGACCGCGAACGCGGTCAGCGGCGTCTCCTTGGCCGGCTTGAGCACGACCGTGCAGCCGGCCGCCAGCGCCGGGCCGATCTTGCGGGTGGCCATGGCGGCCGGGAAGTTCCACGGCGTGACCAGCACACTGACCCCGACCGGCTGCCGCAGTACCAGGATCCGGTTCGCCCCGGAGGGGGCGGTCACGACCGAGCCGTCGATCCGGACCGCCTCTTCGGCGAACCAGCGGAAGAACTCGGCGGCGTAGATGACCTCGCCCCGGGCGTCGCGCAGTGCCTTGCCGTTCTCCAGCACCATCAGCCGCGCGATCGCCTCGGACCGCTCGATCATCAGGGACCAGGCCCGGCGCAGGCATTCCGCCCGCTCGCGCGGTGGCGTGGCCGCCCAGCGGGGAAGCGCCTCGTGCGCGGCCGCGACCGCGGCCAGTGCGTCCTCCGGCGTGCCGTTGGCGATCTCCACCAGCGTGTCCTCGGTGGCCGGGTCGGTGACGCCGATGGTGCCGGCGCTGCCGGGCCGCCATTCGCCGCCGATGAGCAGCCCGGTCGGCACCTCGATGCCGGTGAGGGAGGCAAGGTCAGCGCTCACGCATCCTCCAATGTCCTGCGCACGGTTTCGGTGATCCGCGCGACCGAGGGCAGCAGGTGGTCTTCCAGGGCGTCGGCGGCGGGCAGCGGGACGTGCGGGGTGGTGATCCGCACCACCGGGCCCTGCAGCGAGCCGAACGCCTCCTCGGCCACGATCGAGGAGATCTCGGCGCCCCAGCCGCACAGCCGTGGGTTCTCCTCGACCGTGAACAGCCTGCCCGTCTTCGCGACCTCCGCGAGTATGGTGCGGGTATCGAGCGGGACGAGGCTGCGCACGTCCACGACACTACAGGCGATCCCGTGCTCGGCCGAGAGCCGGCCAGCGGCCTCGACCGCCCGCGGCACCATCGCGGCCAGCGCCACGATCGTGGCGTCGCCGCCCTCGGTGAGCACCTTCGCCCGGCCCAGCGGCTCGACGATCTCGGGGGCGTCGCCCACCTCGCCCTTGGTCGCGTACAGGGACTTCTGCTCGAAGAACAGCACCGGGTCGGGATCCCGGATCGCGGCGGCGAGCAGCCCGATCACGTCATGCGGGTTGGACGGCGCGACCACCTTGAGGCCGGGCACGGCCATCGCCCAGTTCTCCACCGACTGGGAGTGCTGCGCGCCGAACCGTACCCCGGCCCCGTTGGCCGTCCTGATCACCAGCGGGAACGAGACCTGGCCGTCCGACATGTAGCGGCTCTTGGCGATCTCGTTCGCGATCAGGTCCCAGCACACCGCGAAGAAGTCGCTGAACATGATCTCGGCGACCGGGCGCAGGCCGGTCATGGCGGCGCCCATGGCGGCGCCGAGGATGGCCTGCTCGCTGATGGGCGTGTCGCGCACCCGCCGCGGGCCGAACTCCTCCAGCAGGCCCACCGTGGCCTTGAAGACCCCGCCCGCCGCCGCCACGTCCTCGCCGAGGAACACCACCGCCTCGTCCCGCCGCATCTCCTGCGCGATCCCCCTGGCCACGGCTTCCCGGTACGTGATGACCGTCATTGGATAACCGCCAGCACGGTGCCGACCGGCACGGTCTCGTCCACGGCCACCCTGATCTCGGCGAGGACCCCGCTCACCGGCGCCGGGAGATCGGTGTCGACCTTGTCGGTGCCGATCTCCAGCAGCGGCTCACCCTCGGTGACCTGCTCACCCTGCGCCTTGTGCCAGACGTTGACGGTGCCCTCGTCCACCGTCTCCCCCATCCGCGGCATGACCACTTCCGTGCTCACTTCATTTGCCTCCCTCGCGGGCGCTTCGCTGGCTTCGGGAGGCGCGGTCCTCGGCGCCGGGACACCGCTGACGCGGCGTTCGGCCCGGCGCCTGCGGCACCATAACCCAACGGAGTACTTCCGTGCTCACTTCATTTGCCTCCCTCGCGGGCGCTTCGCTGGCTTCGGGAGGCGCGGTCCTCGGCGCCGGGACACCGCTGACGCGGCGTTCGGCCCGGCGCCTGCGGCACCATAACCCAACGGAGTATGCGTCATCTAATTTCTCCACTCCCAGCCGCCGTCGCTCCAGACGTCGGTGAACGCCAGCTCGGTCCGCGGCTCGGCGCCCGCCTTCGCCTCCTCGGTCGCCTCGTCGACGGCCGCCTTGGCCTCCGCGTCGATCCCGTCCAGCACCGCCTCCTCCACCCCCCGGGAGATCAGCGCCTGCCGGTAGGCGGGGAGCGGATCGCGCGCCAGCCACTCGCTGACCTCCTCGGCCGGCCGGTACTTGCCGGGATCGGCGCGCGAGTGCCCGCCGTGCCGGTAGGTGAGGGCCTCGATGAGCGAGGGGCCGCCGCCCTGGCGCGCTTTCTCGATCGCGGCCGAGGCCACCGTGTAGACCGCCTCGACGTCGTTGCCGTCCACGATCTGCGCAGCGAGCCCGTAGGCGGACGCGCGGTCGGCGGCCGGGTGCTTCACCGCCGTCACCGTCTCGATCGCCGTGTACTCCATGTACCGGTTGTTCTCGCAGATGAACACCACCGGCAGCGCCCACACGGCGGCCAGGTTCAGCGCCTCGTGGAAGGCGCCGATGTTGGTCGCGCCGTCGCCGAAGAAGCACACCGTGACCTGGCCGGAGCCCCGGTACTGCGCTGACCACGCCGTGCCGTTGGCGATCACCAGCTGGGCGCCGATGATCGCGTAGGAGCCGAGCACGCCCTTGGACACATCCAGCAGGTGCATCGAGCCGCCCTTGCCGCGCATCAGGCCGTTCTCCCTGCCCAGCAGCTCGGCCATGACCGGGGTCATCGCGGTGCCCCGGGCGAGCACGTGGTTGTGGCCCCGGTAGGTCACGAACGTGTAGTCGTCGGGCCGCATCGCCGCGGCCACCCCGGCCGCGACCGCCTCCTGGCCGGTCCCCAGGTGGGTGGTGCCCTTGACCAGGTTCTGCAGGAACAGGTCGTGGGCGCGCTTCTCGAACTGCCGGATCCTGGTCATGGTCTGGTACAGGCCGAGAGCGGTTGCC
>DATIXO010000228.1:0-9934 GCA_035518495.1 Streptosporangiaceae bacterium | reverse complement strand
AGCAGGTAGCCGTGCGCGCAGTGCAGCTCGAGCAGGTCGAACCCGGCGCGCGCCGCGGCCTGCGCCGCGCTGGTGAACTGGGCGGTGAGGCCGGCCAGCTCACCGGCGGTCAGCTCGTGCGGGACCTGGCTGGCCGGTGAGTACGGCAGCGGCGACGGCCCGCACACCTCCCAGTTGCCCTCGGCCAGCGGCTCGTCGATGCCCTCCCACATCAGCCGGGTGGAGCCCTTGCGGCCGGAGTGGCCGAGCTGCACGCCGATCCGTGCGGTGGTGGCCGAGTGCACGAAGTCCACGATCCGCGTCCAGGCGGCCTCCTGCCCGGGTGTGTACAGGCCGGCGCAGCCGGGGCTGATCCGGCCCGGCTCCGACACGCACACCATCTCGGTCATCACCAGGCCCGCCCCGCCGAGCGCCTTGCTGCCCAGGTGCACCAGGTGGAAGTCACCCGGGACGCCGTCGCGGGCGCTGTACATGTCCATCGGCGAGACGATGACCCGGTTGGCCAGCTCCAGCCGCCCGATCCGGCCCGGCTGGAACATCGGCGGGCGCACGTCGCTGGCGGGCGGCCGCTGGGCGGCGGCGAACCAGGTGTCAAGCCCGGCGACGAACTCCGGATCGCGCAGCCGCAGGTTGTCGTAGGTGACGCGGCGGCTGCGGGTGATGATGTTGAACGCGAACTGGGCCGGGTCCTGGTCGGTGTACTGGCCGATGTTCTCGAACCACTCCAGGCTGGCCTGCGCCGCGCGCTGGGTGGAGGCGACGACCGGCCGTCGTTCCGCCTCGTAGGCGGCCAGCGCGCCGGGCACGCCGTCGTGCTCGTGCAGGCAGGCCGCGAGCGCCAGCGCGTCCTCCATGGCCAGCTTGGTGCCCGAGCCGATGGAGAAGTGCGCGGTGTGCGCCGCGTCCCCGAGCAGCACGACGTTCCCGTGCCGCCAGCTCGCGCAGCGGACGGTGGTGAAGTTCACCCACTGGGAGTTGTTGCCGGTGATCTCGTGCCCGCCGAGCACCTCCGCACACAGGTCGCGGATGAGCGCGATGGACGGCTCGTCGCTGCGCCCGGGCGGGAGCGGGCCGGCCGTCCGCTCGGCGAACCCGGCGCGGCGCCAGACGTCGTCGTGCAGCTCCAGGATGAAGGTGCTCGCGCCGCGGCTGTAGGGGTAGCCGTGGATCTGCATGGCTCCCCACGGGGTGTCCAGCACGTAGAACTTGAACGCGTCGAAGACCAGGCCGGTGCCGAGCCAGATGTACTTGCACCGCCGGGTCTCCAGGCTGGGCTGGAAGGCGCTGGCGAAGGCCGCGCGGGTCTGGGAGTTGGCCCCGTCCGCCGCCACCACCAGGTCGTGGCTGGCGGACAGCCGCGCCAGGTCCGGCGCCTGCGCCCGGAAGCGGGTCCGCACACCCAGCTCCGCGCACCGGTCCTGCAGGATGCGCAGCAGCCGGTGGCGGCTCATGGCGGCGAAGCCGTGCCCGCCGGAGGTGATGACGGTGCCCCGGTAATGCACGTCGATGTCGTCCCAGCGGGCGAAGTCCCGTTCCATGGCCCGGAAGACGGCGGTGTCGGCGTGCTCGATGCTGCCCAGCGTCTCGTCCGAGAACACCACCCCGAACCCGAACGTGTCGCCGGGGGCGTTCCGCTCCCACACGGTGATCTCGTGCCGCGGATCCAGCTGCTTGGCCAGCGCGGAGAAGTACAGCCCGCCGGGGCCGCCGCCCAGTACCGCGATGCGCATCGGGCCCGTGCCCTCCCTCCGCCGGCCGGGCTGGATGGGGCCAGGCTATGTTGTTAATAATACGGTCGTCAAGAAGACGATATACCGATGGGTAGCCCCGGCCCGGCGCCGCATGATACGCAGGACCGTGGCCATCGAGCGGATCAACCCGGCCGGGCTGGCCAGGCCGTCCGGCTTCTCGCATGCGGTCTCGGTGCCGCCGGGCCGGCTGGTGTTCCTTGCCGGGCAGACCGCGCTGGACGAGGGCGGGCAGATCGTGGGCTCCGGTGTGGTGGAGCAGTTCGAGCGCGCCCTCGGCAACCTGCTGGCCGCGCTCCGGGCCGCGGGCGGGCAGCCGGCCGATCTGGTGTCGGTCACCATCTACGCCGTGGACCTCGACGACTACCGTGCACATGGCCGCGAGGCCGGCGAGGTCTGGCGCAGGCTGGCCGGCCGGGACTACCCCGCCATGGCCGCGGTCGGCGTGCACCGGCTCTGGGATCCCGCGGCCCTGGTGGAGGTGCAGGGAGTCGCGGTTACCCGCTGATCACCCGGGCGACGTGGGCGCGGGCGGCCTCCTCGAGCTGGGCCCGCAAGGTGAAGAACAGCTCGGCCGCGCGGACCCCGATCCAGTTCGGGGGCAGCAGCTCGGCCGGCAGGCCCGGGTCGAGGTAGGGCAGCTGACGCCAGTCGGTGAGCACCCGCACATAGGCGGTGAAGGCCTCCCGCTCACCCGCCTGGCGTGAGCGCCACCGGCGCAGCAACGGGCCGTGGGCGCCGAGGAACTGGCCATAGAGCCGCTCCAGCTCGTCGAGGTCCCACCACTGGCGCACCTTCCCGGCCAGGTCGCCGAAGGCGATGTGGTCGGCCCGGAACAGGTCGGCGTAGCCGTCCAGCCCCAGCCGCCGCAGCATGCCGGCGGTGGCGTCGTGCAGGTGGGCCGGGGCGATCCACACCCCCGGCGCGGCGGTGCCGAAGCCCAGCTGGGAAAGCTGCGAGCGGAGCACGTGCCGTTTGCGGCGCTCGGCCTCCGGCACCGAGAACACCGCCAGCAGCCAGCCGTCGCCCAGCGCGGCCCGTTCCCGCCGGAAGATCCGCCGGTCGCCTTCCCGCAGGATGGCCAGCGCCTCGCCGGACAGCGCATATCCGGCCGCGCCGCCGCGGCGGCTCGCGTGCAGGATCCCGCGCCGCTTCAGCCGGGAGATCGACGAGCGGACCGCGGGCTCGTCCACGCCCAGATCGGTGAGCAGGCTGATCAGGGCGGCGACCGACATCCAGCCGCCCTCGGCCCGCGAGTACAGCCCATAGACGGTCACGATCAGCTGCCGCGGCTGTGCCCCGCGCAGCATGCCGCCGTCCGGGCCGCCCGGCCTGGCCCGGCCCGATGCGGCCTGGCCAGCTGCTGGCCGGGATGCTGTGTGCGATACGGCCGTCACCCGGTCACGATATCCAACCCGCCGCGCGGTCACATGGTCCCCATCCGGGGAGAACGCGGCGGGCCGCTGGATACGATGCGGTGCATGCGCTTCGCCATCGCGATCCCCCAGTTCTTCACCGACGGCGAGTTCGACCCGGCGGCGTTCCGCGCCTATTTCGCGCGCGCCGAGGAGCTCGGCTTCGACAGCGCGTGGGCGCAGGAGTCGGTGCTGGGACCGTCATCGCAGTTCGGGCCGGTCGAGGTGATGGCCTATGCGGCGGCGTGCACCGAGCGGCTGCGGCTGGGCTGCGTGGTGTTCGTGTCCACCCTCTACAGCCCGGTGCACCTGGCGAAAAGCCTGAGCACGCTGGACCAGCTCAGCCGCGGCCGGATCGAAATCGGTGTCGGCACCGGCGGCAAGGGACGGCCGTTCGCCGCCTTCGGCGTGGACCCGCAGCGGTACGTCGCGCGGTTCACCGAGGGGGTCGAGCTGATGAAGAAGCTGTGGACCGAGCCCAGCGTCACCTTCGACGGGCAGTTCTGGCAGCTGAAGGACGCCAGGATGGAGCCCAAGCCGTTCCAGAAGCCGCACCCGCCGCTGTGGTTCGGCGGGAACGCGCCGGCCGCGCTGCAGCGTGCCGTGCGGCTGGGCACCGGCTTCTTCGGCGCGGGCTCCTCCCCCACCGCGAAGTTCGCCGACCAGGTCACGATCGTGCGGGAGGCACTCGCCGGCCTGGGCCGGCCGGCCGGGGACTTCCCCATCGCCAAGCGCGTGTACATCGCGGTGGACGAGGACGCCGGGCGGGCGCGTGAGCGGATGAACGCCGCGCTGGAGCGGATCTACGGCCGCCGGGTGGACGACATCGAGGCAGCCGCGGTCACGGGTAACCCGGCCGACTGTGTCCGCGAGGTGCGCAAGGTCGCCGAGGCCGGCGCGGAGCTGATCCTGTTCACGGCGCTGTTCGACCAGGCCGAGCAGGCCGAGCGGCTGGCCGCCACGGTCATCCCCCAGCTCCGGTAGCGGCCCGGCCCGTCCACCGGGTGGCCCCCCCGGGTCAGTGGGCGGTCCAGCCGCCGTCGACGGACAGGACGGCACCGGTGATGTAACTGGCGTGCGGGTCGGTGAGCAGCAGCGCGGCGCCGGTGAGCTCGGCGAAATCGGCCCACCGGCCGAGCGGGATCTCGGCGGACAGGAAGCGCCGCATCTGCGGGTCGTCGTCCATGCCCGCGTTGAGCGGCGTGCGGAACGGCCCCGGGGCGAGCGCGTTGACGGTGATCCCGGTCCCGGCGAGTTCCACGGCGAGGCTGCGGGTGAGCTGGACCACGGCGCCCTTGCTCGACGCATACCCTGTCCGCGCGGCGGCACCGACCAGGCCGAGCGCGCTGGCCAGGGTGACGATGCGGCCGTACCCGGCGGCGCGCATCGGGGCCACGGCGGCACGGCAGGCAAGCCAGGTGCCCACCACGTTGACGTCCAGGCAGGCCCGCAGGGTCGCCACGTCGAGCTCCTCGATGCTGCCGCGGGCCTGCACGCCGGCGCTGGTCACGAGCACGTCGAGGCGGCCGTGCTCGGCGAGGACCCACTCGGTGAGGCCGGCGACGGCGCGCTCGTCGGTGACGTCGCAGCCCCGGCCGGCCGCGGTGCGCCCGGTCTCGGCGGCCAGCCAGGCGGCGGCGTCCTCGCACCGCGTCTGTGACCGGCTGGCCAGCACGACCGCCGAGCCCGCCCGGGCCAGGGCGGCGGCGATCGCCAGGCCCAGCCCGGCCGATCCCCCGGTCACCAGCGCCACCTGGCCGGCCCGCGGCGATCCGGACCACGATGCTGGGGCCGCGCCAGCCAGCGGATCGTCAAGGGGGCCGCTGTTCATTGACGGATCATCGCAGAGCCGGCTGCGGTGCCCGTGGCCCGGGTTAGCCGTTCAGGCATGCACGCATCCGGGGGGCCCGGAATGAGCGCACCGGAATCGGCGCTGGGGTCGGGCGACGTCATCGCGTTCGCCCCGGCGTCCGCCGTCGCGGTGCGGCATGCTTGGCGGGTGACCGTGCCTTTCCCCGAGCCCACCACCCCGATGCCGTCGCGCGCCGAGGTCTTCCTCAGCTACCTCGACTACTTCCGGTCGCGGCTGGTGAGCAAGCTTGAATCGCTGCCCGGTGACGAGCTGCGCCACAGCCGGCTGCCCTCCGGCTGGACACCGGCCGAACTGCTCAAACACCTCGCCTATGTCGAGATGCGGTGGCTGGAGTGGGGCTTCGAGGGCCGCGAGGTCGCCGACCCGTGGGGCGACAGCCGGGACGGCCGCTGGCACGTGGCCGCCAGCGAGACACCCGGCCAGCTGATAGCGGGGCTGCGCGCCCAGGCCGCGCGCACCAGGGCCATCGTCGAGTCCCATGACCTCGCCGACGTCGGCCAGCCGGGCGACCGCTGGGACGGGGCCGACCCGCCTGCGCTCGAGCGGGTCCTGTTCCATCTGCTGCAGGAGTACGCCCGCCACGTCGGCCAGCTCGATATCGTCAGCGAGCTGGCAGGCGGCGAGACCGGCGAATAGCCGGTGGCGGGACACGGCGGCGGCAGCCACACCGATCACCAGGCCGCCGAGCAAGGCGGCGCCGGCCCGGACCGAGCACGCCAGCATGATCACGTACAGCAGTGCGCTGACGATGCCGCCGCCCGAGGTGCTCATCCGCCGCTAGCTACCCCCGTACCGGGCGGCGGAATCCCCCGCCGCCAAACCGCTGGCGCTCACCGGTTCCGAAATGGGACGCGGGAACACAACAGGCCCCGCCGGCGTTTATACCCTGGACGTTTTGCAGCTAAGAGAATGGCATAATGGCGCAGTGCATCACGTGCGGGACCGAATTGCATCCCGAGCGGGCGAAGAAATACAACTACTGCATGGCACGTGAGTGCCAGGAGAAAAACGCCAGGGGCCTGACCATGGTGGCCATCGGGATGAACAAGGCCGCCGACGAGATCATGATCCTGGACGAGCAGACCCGCGAGGAGCTGGCCGGCGGCAAGTACCGGGACCAGCGGCGCGGCTCGTTCGGCACTTCCGTCCCGGCAGCCGCCCCTCCCGCCGCCACCGCGCGGCCGGCCCGCCCCGCCCAGCCCGGGCAGTCCCAGCGCCCGGCCGCCGGCACAGCTGCCCCGGCCGCCGCCGCGGCCGCCCGCCGCGCCTGGACGGAGCGGCAGGAGAGGCTCGCGCTCATCTACAACCGGCAGGGGCTCCGGCCGGACGAGATCGCGCAGAAGCTCGGTGTGAGCACCTACACGGCCACCCAGATCATCCTCGCCGCCCGCAACCGCGCGGCGGGCTGACCACGGCAACGCCCCACTCCCCGCGCGCGATAGGCTGGCCGGCCATGACGACCGAACCGGGCCTCATCGTGCAGCTGCCGCGCGGCGGTGCGGTCGACCGCCAGTTCCGCGCGGACCCGCCGCCCAGCGTCGCGAGTGGCCGGGTGGTGCTCGACCACGTCCGGCCCGGGGCCGACGGGCGCCTGGAGCCGCCGGAAGGCGGCGAGATCGTCATGTCCGTGCTGTCGCCCGAGGCGCTGGCCCGGGAGGCGGAAGAGGTCCGGGACGTCATCAAGCACGCCCCCGATGACCACGAGCCACTGGTGATCATCGTGGAGGCGGCCGAGGAACTGCGGGAAGAAGAGATTGCCGTGGTCATGGACGCGGCGGCCCGCGCACATCGCCGGGTCATCGTCCGCGTGATGGCAGACGCCTGACCAGCGGCCGGCCAGCCCGCTGGCGGGGTGGGCAGGGCGAGGCTGAACGCGTCCGGCCACCAGGGGCCGGCCCCGGCCGCAACGGCGCA
This sequence comes from Streptosporangiaceae bacterium, assembly GCA_035518495.1. Classification (GTDB taxonomy): domain Bacteria; phylum Actinomycetota; class Actinomycetes; order Streptosporangiales; family Streptosporangiaceae; genus UBA9676. The sequence continues at coordinate 2,984 of DATIXO010000228.1, read as the reverse complement.
TCGTGCCTGCGCATGCGGGCGCCGGCGCCCGCCCCGGGCCGCCGCGGGCTGGCCCGGCGGGCCATTGACACCGCCACGGGCTGGCCCGGCGGGCTATTGACAGCGCCCGGGGGCGGGCATGGGATGAGTGGACGGGTGGCCGCTGGCCTGCGAGGAGAGCCGCTGGCCCGCCAGGAGAGGAGCCGCGGCAATGACGAACCTGGCCCAGATGGTGCGGGACGCGGAGGCCACACGGGGCGAGCGGCTGGCCATGCGGCAGGGCGAACTGGCGCTGACCTATGCGGAGCTCGCGCGCGGGAACGGGCAGGCAGCCGCCCTGCTGCGCGAGGCCGGGATCAGGCCCGGCGACCGGGTGGCGCTGATGCTGCCGAACGTGCTGGCGTTCCCCTTGCTCTTCTACGGCAGCCTTGCCGCAGGCGCCTCGGTCGTGCCGATGAACCCGCTGCTGAAGAGCCGGGAGGTCGCGCACTACCTCGGCGACTCGGGCGCCTCGGTCATCTTCGCCTGGGATCAGTTCGCGGACGAGGCGGCCAAGGGAGCGGCCGACACCGGCGCCCAGGTCATGCGGGTGACGGAGCCGGACGCGCGGAGCCTGCTCGGCGACCACCAGCCGCTGGCGGACTGGGCCGAACGCAGCGACGACGATGACGCCGTCATCCTGTACACCTCCGGGACGACCGGCGTACCGAAGGGCGCCGAGCTCACCCACGCGAACCTGTCCAGGAACGCCGAGGTGGCCACGACGACGCTGTTCGCCACGGGCCAGGGCGACGTGATCATGGGATGCCTGCCGCTGTTCCACGTCTTCGGGCTGACCTGCGGCATGAACGCATCGGTCATCGGCGGCGCCACCCTGACCCTGCTGCCGCGGTTCGACCCGGGCAAAGCCCTGGAGATGATCGGCCGGGAGAAGGTGACGATCTTCGAAGGCGTGCCGACGATGTACTCGGCGCTGCTGCACCACCCGGACCGCGCCACCGTCGACGTGTCGTCGCTGCGGCTGTGCGTGTCCGGCGGGGCCGCGCTCCCGGTCGAGGTGCTGCGCCAGTTCGAGGAGGCATTCGGCTGCCCGATCCTGGAGGGCTACGGGCTGTCGGAGACATCGCCGGTGGCGTCGTTCAACCACCCGGACGCCGAACGCAAGGCGGGCTCGATCGGCACCCCGATCGCCGGGGTGGAGATGCGCGCCGTCGACGACTCCGGGGCCGACGTGCCCCAGGGTGAGGTCGGCGAGATCGCGATCCGCGGCCACAACGTCATGAAGGGCTACTGGCGGAACCCGGAGGCAACCGCGGCCGCCATCCCCGATGGCTGGTTCCGCACCGGCGACCTGGCCCGCATCGACGAGGACGGCTACTTTTTCATCGTCGACCGGAAGAAAGAGCTGATCATCCGGGGCGGGTACAACGTCTACCCGCGGGAGATCGAGGAGGCGCTGCACGAGCACCCGGCCGTCGCGGAGGTGGCCGTGGTCGGGATCCCGCACGACTCGCTGGGCGAGGAGGTGGGCGCCGCGGTCGCGCTCAAGCCGGGCGCCACCGCCACCCCCGAGGAGCTGCGGGACTTCGCGAAGGCCAGGGTCGCCGCCTACAAGTACCCGCGGCAGGTCTGGCTGGTGGACCAGCTGCCGAAGGGGCCGACCGGCAAGATCCTGCGCCGCGAGGTGAAGCCGCCGGCCGGGGACAGCGCGTGACCTTGCCGGCCGGCGGCAGCCCCGCCGGGGACTTCGCCGACGTCGCGGACGCCACGCCCGCGCTCGACCTGCTGCTGTCGGACGCGGCCCTGGGGATCATGCGCCGGTTCCGGCCCGGCGGTTCCACGATCCGGCTCGGCCTGGGCCTGGCCCGGCGGCCGTGGACGGTGACCCGGCGGTCGGCCGCACTGGCCGGTGAGCTCGGCAAGATCGCGATAGGGCGCTCGGCCGTCGCTCCCGGGCCGCGCGACCGGCGGTTCGCGGACCCGGCGTGGATGGGCAACCCGTTCCTCCGGCGGATCCTGCAGGCCTACCTGGCCGGCGGCGCGCTGGCGGAGGAACTGCTCGCGGACGCGGACCTGGGCTGGCGCGACGGTGAGCGGGTCGGGTTCGTCGTGCACAACCTCGTGGACGCGGCGGCGCCCAGCAACAACCCGCTGCTCAGCCCGGCCATGTGGAAGGCGCTGGTCGACACCGGCGGGCTGAGCGCCGTGCGCGGGCTCCGCGCGTTCGCGTCGGACATGGCGACCGCCCCGCGGATCCCGGCCATGGTGGCGCCGGATGCCTTCGAGGTCGGCCGCGACCTCGCTCTCACGCCCGGCGCGGTGGTGCGGCGGGCGGAGATCTGTGAGCTGATCCAGTACCAGCCGGCCACGCCGCGCGTGCACGAGTTCCCGCTGGTGATCGTGCCGCCGATGATCAACAAGTTCTACGTCACCGACCTGGCGCCCGGCCGCAGCGTGATCGAGTACCTGGTGTCGCAGGGTCACCAGGTGTTCGCGATCTCCTGGCGCAACCCCGACGCACGGCACCGCGACTGGGGCACCGACGCCTACGGCCAGGCCATCGTGGACGCGCTGAACACCGCCCGGTCCATCTGCGGGGCGGCCAGGGCCAGTATCTTCGCGCTCTGCTCGGGTGGCATCGTGTCCTCGATGGTGGCCGCGCACCTGGCCGGCACCGGTGGCCTGGAGCAGCTCGCCTCGCTGTACCTCGGGGTGACGGTGCTCGAGCAGGTGCAGGAGGGCACCGTGGCCGCGCTGGCCGACGACCGCGCGGCGGAGCTGGCGGTCGCGGCCTCGCGATCCCGCGGCTACCTGGACGGCCGGTCGCTGGCCGAGGTGTTCGCCTGGCTGCGGGCCAACGACCTGATCTGGAACTACTGGGTCAACAACTACCTGCAGGGCAAGACCCCGCCGCCGTTCGACATCCTGTACTGGAACGCCGACACCACCCGGCTGCCGGCCGCGCTGCACCGCGACTTCATCAACATCGCCCTGACCAGCGCGCT
>DATIXO010000227.1:0-4299 GCA_035518495.1 Streptosporangiaceae bacterium | reverse complement strand
CCTCGGCTCCCGCGGCATGGTGCCGGTCACCATCCTGCAGTCCTACCAGCAGGGCGTCAGCGTCTGGGGCGAGCCGGGCATGGCCGCGCTGTGGGGCGCGGCCACCCGCAAAGTGATCGGCGCCGGGATCGACGACCCGCGGCTGGCCCGCGACCTGGCCGCCCTGATCGGCCAGCACGACGTCCCGGTCCGCTCCGCCAGCCACGGCGACGGCCGCGTCAGCGAGCAGATCTCCCTGCGCCGCCAGGACATCATGCAGGCCGCCGACATCCGCGCGCTGCCGCCGGGCACCGCGCTGCTGCTGGCCACCGGCGCGCGCCCGGCCCTGATCGGGCTCCGGCCCTGGTACACCGGCCCCGACGCCCGCCGGATCAGCGCGGCGGCCCGGCAGGCGCAGGACGCCATGCAGCGCGGCGCCCGCGCCGTCACGGCGCCTGCCGAAGCCGCCGGGCCTGGCAGTCCGGCTGCGGGCAGGCTGCCCGAGGGACAGGAACCCGGCGCGTGACCGCGCGCGTGCCCGGCACGGGCCCGGCCGGCAGCGGGGATGCTCCTCCGCCGCAGCCGGTGTACGACGGCGTCGAGGACTGGGTGACCGGCCAGTTCCTGCCCATGTTCCGCCGGCCCCTCGGCGGAGAGTACCGGTGGTGCCGCCAGTGGTGGCAGCACGCCGAGGCCATCACCAGGCTGACCGCCCTCTGGCATTCCTGGGAGGCACTGCGGCTGGAACCGGGTACCGGGATGGCCAGCTGGCTCCGCGACCACCTCGACCATCAGCTGCCCGTCCTGCTCGGCCGGGGCGGCCCGTTCGCCCAGTGCAGCGAAGACGAGCACATCGAGCCACGCCAGGCCAGGGCCCAGTACGCACCGCCCGGATGGTGGGAGGTCGGCGACGACCAGGCCCCGCCATCCGCCATCGCCGAACAGAACCAGCCGCAATGACCCTGGACCTCGGCAGGATGCAACAGCCCCCGCCGCCCCCGCCGCCGCTGCCGGCGCGCGGGCGGAGGTGATGGGAGCGTGGCGGCGCGGCGGCGAAGGTATTACAAGATAGAAGGCCAGCTCTCGCTGGAGGATCTCTGGGAGCCGGCCGCCGAAGGAGCCGACGAGGATGAATCATTACGGCGCGACAGCGCAGCGGCACTGGGCACGGTGGCTGCCCCAGCGGTACGCGGCGATCCCGGATCCGGACAGCTTCTTCTCGGCACTGGGGGAGGAAGCAGCCGGGCAGATCGCGGACCTGGCCCTGGACCTGGCGGGAGACGACCCGCCCGGCGGGGACTACCTGGTCAAGGTGGGCCGGCTGAACATGGCCCGGCTGCTGGCGGAGGAGATCGTCCTGCCGCAGCAGGTCCTGCTCCCACCGGAACCGGCAGCCAGCCAGGACACCAGCAGCCAGGGCCAGGAAACGCCGGCGAGGCAGGACCGGGCACCGCTGATCGTGGACCGCAGCCGCCTGCTGTGGGAGCAGGTGAACGCCGAGCAGGAGGAACTGGCCAGCGGCGGCTAGACGCTCCGCGGTTCCGCCCGCACGGCCAGGACGATCTCGCCCCGTCCGGTCCAGCTGCCCGGATCCGCGCCAACCTGGCGGCGCTGTCGGCGCTGCGCGGCATTCAGCGCGCCGGCCGCCCGGCGACCTCAGCCGAGCAGGCGGTACTGGCCCGCTGGTCAGGGTGGGGCGCAGTCCCGGAGGTGTTTGACACCGCGCGGCACGAGTTCGCCCGGGCACGGGAGGAACTGGCCGGCCTGCTGGCACCGGAGGAACTGGCCGCCGCTGCCCGCAGCACCCTCAACGCCCATTACACCGGCGCTGAACTGGTCCGGGCCACCTGGGCAGCCGTGCAGCAGCTCGGCTTCACCGGCGGGCGGGTACTGGAGCCGGGCTGCGGCTCGGGGAACTTCATTGCCTTCGCCCCCGCAGGCGCCCAGGTCACGGGGGTGGAACTGGAACCGGTCACGGCGCAGATCGCGGCAGCACTCTATCCGGACACGCAGATACTCAATGAGTCTTTCGCCGGCACCCGGGCGCCGGAGGACGCTTTCGACCTGGTGATCGGCAACGTCCCGTTCGGCGCGATCCAGCTGAACGACCGCCGGCACAACCAGGGCGGGCACAGCATCCACAACCACTTCATCATCAAGTCGCTGCACCTCACCAGGCCCGGCGGCCTGGCAGCGGTGCTGACCTCCCGCCACACCATGGATGCCCGCAACCCCGCCGCCCGCCGCGAGATCGCCGCGCTCGCCGACCTGGCCGGCGCCGTACGGCTGCCCAGCGGCGCACACCAGCGGGCCGCCGGGACCAGGGTCGTCACTGACCTGCTGATCCTCCGCCGCCGCGAACCCGGCCGGGAGCCCGACGCCGCCACCTGGGAGCAGACCCGGCTGACCGTTCTGGACGGCGCGCAGGTGCCGGTCAACGAGTATTTCCTCAGCCATCCCGAGCATGTGCTCGGCGAACTGGGCGCCGTCCACGGCGCCTACCGGGCCGGCGACCTGGTCGTCACCGCGACCCAGGACACCGGCCCTGCCCTGGCTCGTGCCCTGGGCGGCATCGCCGATCACGCCCGCGCCCGCGGGCTCACGTGGACGCCCGCGCACGGACCCGCACCGGGAGCATCCCGGCCGGGCGCACCCGCGGGATCACCCTCCCGCAAGCCGGAGGGCTACCTGCAGGCCCACGCTGATGGCAGCTTCACCAAGGTCACCGGCGGGCAAGCCACCCCCTGCGAGATGCCCCGCACCCAGGCCGCCGAGCTGCGCCAGCTCCTGGGGCTGCGCGACACGGTAACCGCCCTGCTGGAAGCCGAGACGGCCTCCCTGGACGACACCCCCGACCTGGACCGGCTTCGCGGAGAGCTGGGCCGCCGTTACGACACTTACGTGCGGGCCCACGGTCCGGTCAGCCGGTTCTCCTGGCGTCACACCGGACGCACTGACCGGGGCTCAGGGGAGGAGAAGCTGGCGCGCATCCGCCCACCCCAGGGCGGATTCCGGACCCACCCGTTCGCCCCCGTCGTCCTCGCGCTAGAAGAATTCGACCCGGTCAGCCAGCGCGCCGCCAAGGCCGCCATCTTCACCCGCCGGGTCGTGGCCCCCCGCAATCCGCGGCTTGGCGCCGACACCCCCGCCGACGCGCTCGCCATCTGCCTGGACGTCTGCGGTGAGGTCCGGCTGGCCGGGGTCGCCCGGCTGCTCGGCGTTGATGAGGACCAGGCCCGCCAGGATCTGGGCACGCTCGTATTCGACGACCCCGCAACCGGCAAGTTCGTGCCCGCCGCGGAATACCTGTCCGGGAACGTCCGCGACAAGCTGAAAACCGCCCGGTAGGCCGCCGGGGAAGATCCCTGTTTCGCGGTCAACGCCGAGGAACTGGGCAAGGTGATCCCAGCCGACCTGACGCCAGCAGAAATCGGCGCCCGGCTCGGGGCCGCCTGGATCGACGCCTCCGTCGTCCGGCAGTTCCTCCGCGAGATCCTTGACGACCCCGCCCTCGAGGTCGAGCACCCTGGCGGGCAGGTATGGACGATCAAGGGCAACCGGGGCACTGTCCTGGCCACCTCCACCTGGGGCACCAGTAGGCCGGTTGCCTGACCAGCAGGAAGATCAGCTCGTGGCGGCAGCTCAGCCGGTCGCGCACGGACTCGGGCATGGCGTTGGGCTTGTGCCAGACGATCGCGTTACGCAAGATCCAGCCGTCATCCTGGAGGGCGAACGCGACCCGCCAGGGCATGCCGAGCAGGTTCTTGGCCGGCATCCCGGCAACGCGGTGCGCGGTGAGGTGCTGGCCAAGATAGGCATGCTTGACGTGCGCGGTTCCCCGGCGGCCGCGTAGGAGTCGCCGAGGTTGAGCCAGCAGGTCCCGTCGTGGGTCAGGACGCGGCGGGCTTCGCGGAAGGTTGCCTGCAGGGTCGCGACGTAGGCGGCGGGGTCGGGCTCGTGGCCGTACTGGCCGCGTACCCGGTAGTCGCGTTTGCGCCAGTAGGGCGGGCTGGGGACGATGCAGTCTGCCGATCCTGCGGGCAGTTGCGCGAGCACGTGGCGGGCGTCACCGAGGTAGCGGGCCGAGGTGGCGTCGTGCCAGTAGGGCACTGTGGTCATCGCGGCTCAGGCTGGCGTGGCCGGGTCGTGGCGCGACGGGTGTGGCTGGCGGTCATGGCGGCGCAGGCGGCCGCGGGCCGGCTCAAAGGCGCCGACAGGATCGGGGTCAAAGTCGGCAAGGTCATCAACAAGAAGAAAGTCGGCAAGCACTTCATCACCGACATCGCAGACGGCCGCCTTTCCTGGCGGCGGGACGGGGAC
>DATIXO010000226.1:0-36568 GCA_035518495.1 Streptosporangiaceae bacterium | reverse complement strand
CGCCGATCCGCGAGCGGACCGAGAAGATGCTGGCCGACGAGGCGGAGCTGGACCGGCTGCTGGCGCATGGCGCCGCCCGGGCCGAGTCGATCGCCCGCCCCACCATGGCCCAGGTCCGCGACCGGGTGGGCTTCCTGCCCGCGAGCGCGCCCACTGATCTGCGGCGGTACTGAGCCGCGGCGGCGGTCAGCCGCCGGGTGGGCCGGGCTGGTTCCCCGCCCGGCGCCGCCGCCTGCCGGCCAGCAGGACCACCACGGCGACGCCCGTGGCGAGCAGCAGCGTGCCCAGGGCGGCGGCGAGCGGGACGCCCGGCAGCCCGGGTCCCGGTGGCCGGGCCAGCTGGTGGCTGCTGGCGGTGGGCCGGGCGCTGGCGGCCCGGTGGCGGGCGGTCACCGCGGGCAGCGGGCTGACCAGATGCCCGATCGGCCTGACCTTCCCATCCATGGCGAAACCCCAGGTCAGCAGGCGCTCCGCGGAGGCCTGCTCGGTCAGCGGGCGGCAGTGGAGGATGGTCACCACCAGGGTGGTGTGCCCCCGCCTGGCCCAGCCGATGTACGTCGCCCCGGCCGCCGTGGTCCAGCCGATCTTGCCGCCAAGGTCGCCCCGGAACGCGCCCATCAAGGTGTTCTGGGTGTACAGGGTGATCCTGCGGTTGTGGTGGTGCCGGGTGGGGTGCGGCCGGAGCGGGAACCGGAAGACGCGCAGCGTCTCGTCGTGCATGAACGCGGGGACGGCCAGCGCGGCGCGGGCGAACAGCGCCTCGTCGTACGCTGACACGTGCTGGCCCCGGGCGTCGAGGCCGTTCGGGGTGACGGCCACCGTGTCGTCGGCCTGCAGGTGATGGGCCTCGGCGTTGATCATCGCCATGCCCCTGGCGTAGGACCCGGCCGCCTGGGCGAGCGCGACCGCCGCGTCGTTGGCGGAGATCATCAGCAGCGCCTTGAACAGGTCCGAGACCCGGTAGGGATCGCCCGCGATCAGCCCGACCTTGCTCGGCACGGCGATCGCGGCGCGGTGCGAGGCGATCACCGTCGCGTCCGGGTTGAGCGCTGGCATCAGCGTGATCGCGGTCAGCACCTTCAGGGTGCTGGCCGGGCGGTACCAGCCGTGCGGGTCCTTGGCGGCCAGCACCTGGCCGGTGCCCGCGTCGGCGACGACGTAGGCGGAGGCCGGCACCTTCGGCGGGCGCAGCCCGCCGCGGGGCGGGTAGTTGACGATCATGCCCTGACCGGCCAGCTGCGAGCCGCCGACCGGGGCCAGCGGCACCATCCGCTGGCGGCCGCCAGGGGCCGCCTGCAGGCCGCCGCCCGGCGCCACGTGCGGGCTGCGGGGCGGTGCCAGCGGCGGGGGACCGAGCCGTCCCTGCAGCCCGCCGAACCCGGCGCCCTTGTGCCCCGCCCCCTGGCCCGCTGCGGATCGCGCCCGCGCGATGCTGGCCGCACCGGTGCTGGCGTGCGCGGTACCGGCCAGCACGGTACCGGCCAGCACGGCACCGTTCAGCACGGCACCATTCAGCACCGTCGCCGCCGCGACCACGCACAGGGCCCGCCAGGGCCGTCCCGTCCCGCTCGCCTTATCAGCCACAGTAGGTCGTCAGTAGTAGGTAACCGGTAGCCGAGCGGGGAGCCGGCCGCACAGGCGCTGGCTGGGGCCCGCTCGCTGAGGACACCGTACGCCAACCGCCCGGCCGGCCGGGCACGGCCTAGTCTTGTCTCATGGGGCGCGAGTCGGAGTCCGGTCTGCCGCTCGAGCCGGTGTACCGGCCCGGCGACCCGCCGGGCTTCGACCCGGCGGCGAAGCTCGGCGAGCCCGGCGAGTACCCGTTCACCCGCGGCATCTATCCCGGCATGTACACGGCCCGGCCGTGGACGATCCGGCAGTACGCGGGGTTCGCGACCGCCCAGGCCTCCAACGAGCGCTACCACCAGCTGATCGCGGCCGGGACGACGGGCCTGTCGGTGGCCTTCGACCTGCCGACCCAGATGGGCTACGACTCCGACGCGCCGGTCGCGCACGGCGAGGTCGGCAAGGTCGGGGTGGCGATCGACTCGATCGAGGACATGCGGGCGCTGCTACAGGGGATCCCGCTGGGCACGGTCTCCACGTCCATGACGATCAATGCACCGGCGGCGGTGCTGCTGCTGCTGTATCAGCTGGTCGCGGAGGAGCAGGGGATCGCCGCGCGCGAGCTGACCGGCACCATCCAGAACGACATCCTCAAGGAGTACATCGCCCGCGGCACCTACATCTACCCGCCGCAGCCCTCGCTGCGGCTGGTCGCCGACACGTTCGCGTACTGCCGGCGCGAGCTGCCGCGCTGGAACACCATCTCCATCTCCGGCTACCACATGGCCGAGGCCGGGGCCACCCCGGTGCAGGAGATCGCCTTCACGCTGGCGAACGCCAAGGAATATGTCCGCGCCGCGCTCGCCTCGGGCCTGGCGGTCGACGAGTTCGCGCCCCGGCTGTCGTTCTTCTTCGTGGCGCGGACCACCCTGCTGGAGGAGGTCGCGAAGTTCCGCGCCGCCCGCCGGCTCTGGGCGCGGATCATGGCCGAGGAGTTCGGCGCCGCCGACCCGCGCTCGCAGATGCTGCGGTTCCACACCCAGACCGCTGGCGTGCAGCTGACCGCGCAGCAGCCGGAGGTCAACCTGGCCCGGGTGACCGTCCAGGCGCTGGCGGCCGTGCTGGGCGGCACCCAGTCCCTGCACACCAACGCCTACGACGAGGCGATCGCCCTGCCCAGCGAGAAGGCCGCCCGGCTGGCGCTGCGCACCCAGCAGGTGCTCGCGCACGAGACTGACCTCACCGCCACCGCCGACCCGTTCGCCGGCTCGTACGCGATCGAGTCGATGACCGACGACCTGGAGGCTGCCGCGAGCGGCCTGATCGCCCGGGTCGACGACCTCGGCGGGGCGGTTGCCGCGATCGAGCGCGGCTTCCAGAAGGCCGAGATCGAGGAATCCGCCTACCGGATCGCGCGCCAGATCGACGACGGCGAACAGGTGGTGGTGGGGGTGAACAGGTTCACCTCGGCCGGCGCCGGGCCCGGCGAGGGGGCGGGGTCCTACCGGCCGCTGCGCGTCGACCCGTCGATCGAGCAGGACCAGGCGGAGCGGCTCGCGCGGCTGCGCGCCGGGCGCGACGCCGGGCAGTGGCAGCGCGGGATCACCGGCCTCAAGAAGGCGGCGGCTGGACCGGAGAACGTTCTCGTCCCGCTCCGCGAAGCGCTGCGTGCCCGGGCGACCGTGGGGGAGGTCTGTGACGCGCTGCGTGAGGTGTGGGGCATCTACCAGCCCGCCGAAATAACCTGACCTGCGCCGATTGGGCATGATGCGGGGTGGGGTGTCCGGGATTGATCCCACCGTGACAATTGCGCAACTCCAGCGGATCTTCTGCCGCGCGCGATACCATAGGGATCTACGCCAGAAGGTGACCCGGTAACCCCCGGGCGCACAAGTGGCGGCCACCCAGCACAGTGCCGAAACTCGTTGAGCAGATACCGAGGCGCGCCCGCAGCAGCCATGCCTGGGCGGGTGCATGTCGTGGTGACTCGAGGACGGGAGCGGTCGATTCATCTATCGCGCCCTCGCTGCGTATCTGCCGCACTATTTAAGCGCTGATCTGAGCCGGGCCGCAGGAGGACGGGAACGGACGGGGATCGGTTCGGGCAGGGCGGCTATTGACGGGGAACTTGCGAGCCGCGGGCAACCGCGTGGTCGGCAGTTGAATTGAGTTAGAGGAGTGCATGGACATGCTGCCCCGCGCCGGGATCATCCGGTGCACCATCTCGGCCTGGCGGGCTGCCCGGCCGCACTCCACCTGCCCGGCGGAGGCGGCTCATGTGGCATGACCTGGTGCGCGAGCTCGATGAGTTCCTTGCCGCCCACGAGGACGAGCTGATCGCCTTCCGCCGGGACCTGCACGCCCACCCGGAGCTCGGCCATCACGAGCACCAGACGACACGCAAGGTGGCGCGTCAGCTGTCTGCGGCCGGGCTCCAGCCGCGGACCCTGGCCAAGGGCACAGGGCTGTGGGCGGACGTCTGCGGCGAGGACCCAGCGGGCCCGCTGGTGGCGCTGCGCGCCGATCTCGACGCGCTGCCGATCAACGACGAGAAGCACGTGCCCTACCGCTCGACGGTCCCGAACGTGTGCCATGCCTGCGGCCACGACGTGCACACGACCGTGCTGCTGGGGGCCGGGCTGTTCCTGGCGCGCCAGCGCGCTGCCGGGAAGCTGCCGGGCCGGGTCCGGCTCATCTTCCAGCCGGCCGAGGAGGTCCCGCACGGCGCCCGCGATGTCATGGCAGAGGGCGGCATCGCGTCCGTCGACCGGATATTCGGGCTGCACTGCGATCCGCGGCTGGATGTGGGGAAGGTCGGGATCAGGCTGGGCGCGATCACCGCTGCCTGCGACAAGGTCACCGTGCGGGTCACGGGGCCCGGCGGCCACACCGCCCGGCCGCACCTGACGGCGGACCTGGTGTACGCCCTCGGGAAGATCATTACCGAGGTCCCCGCCGCGCTCTCCCGCCGGGTGGACCCCAGGTCCAGCCTCAGCCTGGTCTGGGGCCGGGTGAGCGCCGGCTCCTCACCCAACGCGATACCCGGTGAGGGGGTTGCCGAGGGAACGGTGCGGTGCCTTGACGACGAGGCATGGCACGTGGCGCCGGACCTGGTCAAGGCGCTGATCGAGTCGGTGGCCAGCGCTTACGGCGTGGTCACCGAGCTAACGTACGAGCGCGGTGTCCCGCCGGTCATCAACGACCAGGTCAGCACGACCTTGTTCCAGACAGCCGCCGGGCACGCGCTGGGCGCGGAGGCCGCGGTCCCCACCTCCCAGAGCATGGGGGGCGAGGACTTCGCATGGTATCTGGAGTCAATTCCGGGCGCGTATGCCAGGCTTGGCACGCGCAAGCCCGGGTCCGATGAGGACTGTGACATCCACCAGCCCATGTTTGATATCGACGAGCGCGCCATCGCCATGGGGGTGCGGCTCATGGTCGCTACTGCGCTCGCTGCGACCTCGAATGACATGACAATGGCCGAGCAGTACTAGCACCTGACAAGCTGCGGGCCCGCTGGGGGCCAGCGGCCATTGCCAGGAAGGGCAGATGATCGGTCACCCAGTGCTGGCGGGTTGATCACTGGGAGCCTTTCTGGCGGCGGGGAGCCGGGTGAGCACCGCCGGATCCCGGCTCCGGTTCCGTTTACAGTGGGCAGGGGCGCCACCCGCGCCCCCGATAAGGAGCGGAGCTTCCGGCAGTGTCGTCGCAGCAGGATCTGGCCGGCGGCCGGGAAGTGTTCCGGGGCACCGGCTCCCTCGTCCTGTGGTGGTTCTGGGTCGCGGTCGCCGCCGCCACCCTGATCGACGTGGCGGTGCAGGGCGGCGGCCACGCCGCCGTGGTCACGGCCCTGCTGGTGGCCGCCATCACCGGGGCGATGTACGGGTGCGCGCTGCGCCCCCGCGTCGTCGCCGACGCCGAGGGCATCAGGCTGGAGAACCCGGTGCGCGCATACCGTGTCCGGTGGGGGGCCGTGGAGAAGGTGGACGCGGTCAACGCGCTGCGGGTGCACTGCGTGGCCGCGCCAGGTGCCAGCAAGGGCAGGATCCTGCACAGCTGGGCCGTGCAGTCCTCGCCGCGGGCCGCCCGGGCGCGGCTGCGGGCCCGGCCGGGGAAACCGCAGCGTGCCACCGGCTACGGCCGCCATCCGGCGCCGGCGGAGGAGACCACCCGGCGCAGCAGCGCCGAATCCACCGCGCAGCAGCTGGACGAGCGGGCGCGGCGGGAGCGCGCGGCGGGCGCCGCGGGCGGGCAGCCCGAGGCCCGGTGGGTGTGGGCCTCCATCGCGGCGATGGCGGTGCCGCTGGTCGCGCTCATCGCGGTCGCGCTCACCTAGGCCGGCCCGGCGGGAAGGTCAGGCGGGCGGCTCGTCCCCGAGCAGCCAGCGTGCCCCCGGGCCCCGCTGCGCCGCCATGTCGTCCGGGTTGTACAGGGCGCAGCGGCGCAGCGACAGGCAGCCGCAGCCGATGCAGCTGGACAGGGTCGACTTGAGGCGCTCCAGCTCGGCGATCTTGGCGTCTATCCCCTTCTCCCACGTCCGGGCCGCGCGGCTCCAGTCGGCCCTCGTCGGCGCCTTGCCGGCCGGCAGCCGGGCGAGCGCCACGCTGATGTCGCTCAGCGACAGCCCAAGCTGGCGCCCCGCCCGGATGAAGGCAACCCGCCGCAGCATGTGCGGTGGGTAGCGGCGCTGCTGGCCGGACGTGCGCCCGGCCTGGATGAGGCCGAGCTGCTCGTAGTAGCGCAGGGCCGACGGGGCGGCCCCGCTGCGGGCGGACAGCTGGGAGATGGTGAGCTGTGACCGGCTGGCCATGGCCGGAGGGTACCCGGCGGCCGGGTTTGAGTTCAAGTGCACTTGAAGTCCGAGCATGGGTGCATGGACACGGGCTCGACCCCGCCTCGCTCCGGGCGTCGATCACCGGCTTCCCCGGCGCGTGACCGCGGGCCCCGGTCAGCCGATGGAGGCGCAGGGCCGTGCCCGGATGTCGGCGACGTAGTCGGCTGGCGCTCCGGCCTTCTCCGCCGCGTCGGCCAGCAGGCCGAGGTTACGCGCCGAGGGCAGCCCGCCCTCGTAGGCGTTGAGCACATACAGCCAGGCGAGCACGTCCCCGTCCAGCGTCTCCACCCGCACCCGCAGCTTGCGGTAGTAGTCCAGGGTCGCCCCGTCCCAGCGGTCGAGCGCCCGCTCATCGATCTCCGGGACGTCGTAGAGCACCACGAACACCCGCTGCGCGGCAGCTTCCACCACGGTGGCGTGCGCACCTTCCCAGCTGATGTCCTCGCCGCCGAACGTGAGGCGCCAGCCCTCCAGCCAGCCGGAGCCGCGCTGGGGGGAGTGCGGGCACCGCTTGGCCATCTGGGCCGGGTCCATATTGCTGCCATACGCCGCGTACAACGCCACGGATGACAAGCGTACGAGCCCAGCGGCCGTTCGTGGGGCGGGTCAGCGGTGATCACCGCGTGCGGCATGCACCACAATGGGGTGACGTGAGGCAGTCGCGAGCGAGCGTCGTGATTCTGGGGGGCGGCCCGGGCGGATACGAGGCGGCCCTGGTGGCCGCCCAGCTCGGGGCGCGGGTCACCGTGGTGGACTCCGACGGGCTCGGCGGCGCCTGTGTGCTGACCGACTGCGTGCCGTCGAAGACGCTCATCGCCACCTCGGAGACGATGGGGCTGCTGCACGCCTCGCCCGGCCTCGGCATCCGGATCCCGGGGGCCGAAGGGCCGGCAGGCACGGCGGGAACCGGCGGCACGGGCGGCGACGCCGGGGCCCTGGACGCCGGACCGGACTGGATCGACGCGCCCCGGGTCTACCAGCGGGTGAAGGCGCTGGCCCAGGCGCAGTCGGCGGACGTCGCGGCCCGGCTGGCGGCCGAGGGCGTCAAGGTCATCAGGGGCCGGGGACGGCTGAGCGCACCCGGCTCACCGGCCGGCGCCCCCGCCGTCGCCGTTGGCGACCAGGAGATCAGCGCGGATGTGGTGCTGATCGCCACCGGCGGGCTGCCGCGGGTCATGCCCTCCGCCGAGCCGGACGGCGAGCGGATCCTGACCTGGCGGCAGCTGTACGACCTCGGCGAGTTGCCGGCCGAGCTGATCGTGGTGGGGTCGGGCGTGACCGGCGCCGAGTTCGCGAGCGCGTACCAGGCGCTGGGGTCGCAGGTCACCCTGGTCTCCTCCCGCGACCGGGTGCTGCCGCAAGAGGATGCCGACGCCGCGATGGTGGTGGAGGACGTGTTCAAGCGGCGCGGGATGACCGTGCTCAGCCGTTCCCGGGCGGCCTCGGCTCGCCGCGAGGGCGACGGCGTGCTGGTCACACTCACCGACGGGCGGGCCGTGCGCGGGACGCACTGCCTGCTGACCGTCGGGCTGGTGCCGGCCACCAGCGGCATCGGCCTGGCCGGGGCCGGTGTGGCGCTCGACGGCCGCGGGTTCGTCGAGGTGGACAAGGTGTCACGGACATCCGCGCCGGGCGTGTACGCAGCCGGCGACTGCACCGGCGTGCTGATGCTCGCCTCCGTCGCGGCGATGCAGGGCCGCATCGCCATGTGGCACGCGCTGGGGGAGGCGGTCCAGCCGCTGCGGCTGGACCACGTCGCCGCGACGATCTTCACGGAGCCGGAGATCGCCACCGTCGGCGTGACCCAGGCCATGATCGAGTCCGGTCAGGTGAGCGCCGAGGTCGTCAAGCTCGCGCTGGCGACCAACGCGCGGGCGAAGATGCAGGGCTTCCGGGACGGCTTTGTGAAGCTGTTCGCGAGCCCCCGCAGCGGGCGGATCATCGGCGGCGTGGTGGTGGCGCCCCGCGCCAGCGAGCTGATCCTGGCCATCTCGATCGCGGTGGAGCAACTGCTGACGGTGGACCAGGTGGCGCACACCTTCGCTGTCTACCCGTCGCTGTCCGGCAGCCTGACCGAGGCGGCGCGCAGTCTCATGATGCCCGCGCGCCCGCGGGCCCCGTTCGGCGAACCCGCTCAGTGAGCGGGCCGGCCCAGGTCGGGGTCGTTGGGCGTGGGCAGGCCGTGCTGGCGCAGCCGGTTCGCCCGGATGTCGTCGGCGTAGAAGGCAACCGTGAACAGGCTGCCGGACAGGATCAGCGCCACCATCATCACGCTGACCCACGCCGGGGTCGGCAGCAGGATGTCCAGCACGGCCACGAGGATCGCGCAGACCGGGAGGATGACCGCGAGATGGCGTACCACCGTGCGCCAGCGCCAGCCAGCGTCGGTCAGCTCATGCCGCACCCAGTGCACGTTCGCGGCCGGGAGCCGGAACCCGAGCGCGAACCGCAGCCAGCCGATCGGCCCCGGGTCGCCCGGCAGCCTGGTCATGGTGTCAGCCTTTCAGCTGGCACAGCGCATCGCCCGCGGCCACGGCCTGGCCTACCTTCACCGTGAGCCCGGTCACGGTCCCGTCCTTGTGCGCGGTCAGCGGCTGCTCCATCTTCATCGCCTCCAGCACCACGATCGTGTCGCCAGCGGAGACCCGCTGGCCCTCGCTGGCCACGATCTTGACGATGGTGCCCTGCATCGGGCAGGTGAGCGTGTCGCCGTCGGCCTGGGCCGGCCCAGGCCGCGCGGACCGCTGGGCCCGCCCCGGCCGCCCTGCCTGGGCGCCGGGACGCTGCCCCGTGGCACCGGTCCTGCCGAGCCCGGCCGGCAGCACCACTTCCAGCCGCTTGCCCTGCACCTCGACGGTGATCCGCTCGCGCTCCGGCTGGCCGCCAGGCCCGGTGCCGCCGGGCTGTCCCGGTGACCCGGCGTACGGCGGGATCGCCGTCGCGAACCCGGTCTCGATCCACCTGGTGTGCACGGAGAACGGCTCGCTGGTGAAGGCCGGGTCATCGGCCACTGCCCGGTGGAAGGGCAGCACCGTCGGCATCCCGCCGACCTCGAACTCGGCCAGTGCGCGCCGGGCCCGTTCCAGCGCCTGCTGGCGGGTGGCGCCAGTGACGATCAGCTTGGCCAGCAGCGAGTCGAACGCCTGGGGCACTGTCATGCCCGGCCCGTAACCGGCGTCGACCCGCACCCCGGGGCCGGACGGCTGGTGCCAGCTGGTGATCGTGCCCGGCGCGGGCAGGAACCCGCGGCCGGGGTCTTCCGCGTTGACCCGGAACTCGATCGCGTGCCCGCGGGTGGCCGGGTCGCCGTACCCGAGCTCCTGCCCGTCCGCGATCCGGAACATCTCCCGGACCAGGTCGATGCCGGTGATCTCCTCGGAGACTGGGTGCTCCACCTGCAGCCGTGTGTTCACCTCCAGGAAGGAGATCGTCCCGTCCTGGCCGACGAGGAACTCGCAGGTGCCCGCGCCAGCGTAACCAGCCCGGCGCATGATCGCCTTGGAGGCGTCGTACAGCAGCGCCACCTGCTCGCCGCTCAGGAACGGGGCGGGCGCCTCCTCGACCAGCTTCTGGTGGCGCCGCTGGAGCGAGCAGTCGCGGGTGGACACCACCACCACGCCGCCGTGGGCGTCGGCCAGGCACTGGGTCTCCACGTGCCGCGGGCGCTCCAGGTAGCGCTCCACGAAGCACTCGCCGCGGCCGAACGCGGCGACCGCCTCCCTGACCGCGGACTCGTACATCTCCCCGATCTCGGCCGCGGACCTGACCACCTTCAGCCCGCGCCCGCCGCCGCCGTGCGCCGCCTTGATGGCGACCGGCAGGCCGTACCGGGCGACGAACGCGTCGACCTCGTCGACGCCGCTCACCGGGCCGTCCGTGCCCGGCGCCAGCGGCGCCCCCACCTCCTGGGCGATCCGCCGGGCGGCCACCTTGTCGCCGAGCGCGTCGATGGCCGCTGGTGGCGGCCCGATCCAGGTCAGCCCGGCCTCGATCACGGCCCGCGCGAAGGCGGCGTTCTCGGCCAGGAACCCGTACCCGGGGTGGACGGCATCGGCGCCGGCGTCCGCGGCCCGTTTGAGGATCTTCTCGGCGCTGAGGTAGCTGTCGGCAGCGGTCTGTCCCTCCAGCGCGTACGCCTCGTCTGCCATCGTGACATGCAGCGCGTCCAGATCCGCCTCGGCGTAGACAGCGACGCTGGTCAGGCCCGCGTCCCGGCACGCCCGCACGATGCGGACGGCTATCTCGCCGCGGTTGGCGATGAGCACCTTGCGCACGGCAGCGACCTCCTCCGGCTGCGCAGGAGTCTAGGCGCAGCCGTGCATCACGTGCATAACGGCACAGCGGGGCCGCCGCCTGCCGCCCGTGCTGCCGCCCGTGCTGCCGTCTGTGCCGCCAGGGCGCCTCAGTCCGCGCCCTCGTGCCGCAGCAGCCACCGCTTGCGCGCCAGCCCGTAGTAGTAGCCGCCGAGGCTGCCGTCGGTGCGCAGCGCCCGGTGGCACGGGACGACCGGCGCGATCAGGTTCGCCGCGCAGGCCGCGCCGGCGGCACGTGGCGCCTGGGGTATGCCCGCCCGGGCGGCCAGGTCGGTGTAGCTGATGGTGGTGCCGGCCCGGACCGCGCGCAGCTGCGCCCACACCCGCTCCCGCGCCCCGGCCGCTGGCTGGCGCACCGGTAGGGTGTCGAGCGCCGCCAGGTCGCCGTCGAAGTAGTCGCGCAGCGGCTTGGCCAGCCACGGCAGGCCGGCGGCTGCGAGCGGCAGCGGCCGCAGCGAGCGGTGCAGCCGGGCGTGCAGTTCGCCGGGGTCGCCGGTGAAGCCGGCGCCGACCAGCGCCTCGCCGTGCGCGAGCACGCTCAGCGGCCCGATCGGGGTGTCGAGGATCGCGGTGGCGATGACGCCGGTCGGCATGGCTACTCCTGTCCGGTGGTGTCCTGTCCGGTGGTGTCCGGCCCGGTGGTGTCCGGCCCGGTGGTGTCCGGCCCGGTGGTGTCCTGCCCGGTGGTATCCGGCGCAGCGGCGGCGGGCCCGGCGGATGGCGTGGCAGCGGGCCCAGCGAGGGCGGCCCACAGGTGGAGGGCGGCGTAGGCACGCCAGGGCCGCCACCGGTCCGCACGGCCTGGCTCACAGCCGAGCCGTGCCATGGCCCGGCGCAGCCCCAGATCGCTGCCAGGGAAGGCGTCCGGGTCGCCCGCGGCCCGCATCAGAATGTAGGCGACGGTCCACGGGCCCACGCCGGGCAGCTCCGCGAGCCGGGCGGCCGCCTCCTCCGGGTCGGTCCCGGGATCAAGGTTCAGCCGGCCGTCCGCGCACGCGGCCGCCAGCGCGCGCAGCGTCACCTGCCTCCCGGTGGTGAGCCCGAGGCCCGACAGGTCTGCGCCGGCCAGGCTGGCCGGCCGGGGGAACAGCACCGCCAGCGGCCCGGCCTGCCCGGTGGCCCCCGCCAGCGGGCGGGTGGCAGGCGCGCCAGGTCCGGGCGCTTCCACCGGGGTGCCGTGGCGGGCGGCCAGCCGTCCCGCCAGGGTGCTGGCGGCGGGCACCGAGATCTGCTGGCCGAGCACCGCGCGCACCGCCAGCTCGAAACCGTCGTAGGCGCCGGGCACCCGCAGCCCGGGATGCGCCGCGACCAGCGGCGCGAGCAGCTCGTCGGCCGCCAGCGCGGCCGCGATCGCCTGGGGCTCGGCGTCGAGGTCGAACAGCTGCCGGCACCGGGACACAACCTGGCCGACGCCGCGCAGGCCGGTGAGCCGTACCCGCAGCAGGACCTGGGCCTCGCCAGTCGGGCCCGGCAGGCCGGACTCGCCCTGCCCGCTGCTGCGGGCGGCCGGGGGCACCAGCTCGATGACGCCAGCACCCCCGGGCACCCAGACCGTACGCGCGTACCGCCCCGCCGACACCTGCTCCACCCCCGGGATGGCCCGCGCGGCCAGGAACCGCAGCAGCGCCTGCCCGTCGAACGGCTCGCGGCAGGCGAGCCGGAGCGTCAGCCAGGTCCCGCCGGGGCCGTGCTTCCCGCGCGCTCCGCAGGTGTCGAAGTCGAGCGTCATACCTCGATTGAAGCCGAGGCAGGCCGGTGGCGCTGGCGGGAATCGGACCTCAAGGCCCGCCCGCGGCGGGACCGCCCACCCCGCCCACACGGGCTCGCCGCCGGGCGGGAGCCGTTCAGCTCAGTTCCGGGAACCAGAGCGCGATCTCCCGCTCGGCCTCTTCCGGGTCACCGGACGCGTGGACCAGGTTCTGCACCGGCCGCCGCTCGGAGTTCGCGAGGTCGGGGGAGTCGGAGCTGTAGTCCCCGCGGATGGTGCCTGGGGCCGCCATGACGGGCAGCGTGTGCCCGACAATCTTGCGGACCGTCTCGATGGCGCGGTTGCCGGAGATGACCATCGGCACCACTGGCGCGCTGAGCAGGAACTCGGTCAGCCAGGTACGCACCATCAGGCCGATCTCCACCGCGTCATCGGTGCCCAGCCGGTCCTTGGCCGAGATGCCGAGCCTGGCGTAGTCCTCCAGGGTCTTGCCGCCCACCGTCGCCAGCCACTCCTGCGAGCGCGGGTAGTGGTCCTCGACCGTCTCCTTCTCGTTCCGGGAGACGCGCATCGCCTCCACCACCAGGCCACGCTGTTCCAGGCAGGCCAGGATGACGCCGGTGAGCCCCCGCTGGTAGGCATCCGGCTTCACGATTACGAGCGTGCGTTCCTGCATTACTGAGCAACTCCAACAAGATCCGGGATGAAGACCAACCGCAGGGTAGCAGACGCTCGCCGAGCGTAACGCCCGGCCGTGGGCCGGTCAGATCGGCGCGGCGTAGATGAGCTGCTCGGTGCCGAAGACCATGGCGCGCTTCTCGGGCCTGAGCCCGATCTTCTCGGCCACCCGCTGCGACGGCGCATTGGCGGGGTTGATGATCGCGATCAGGCGGGTCAGGAAGATCGCGTCGCGGGCGAAGTCGCGGGCGGCGGTGGCTGCCTCGGTCGCGTAACCGTTCCCCTGCAAGCAGGTACGGACGTGGTAGCCCACCTCGATCTCCTTGATGCCGTCCACGTACTGGGGCGTCAGCCCGCAGTCCCCGGCGAACTCGCCCGTGTCGCGCAAGACCATCGCCCACAGCCCGAAGCCGTGGCTGCGGTAGAGGCGCTGGTTCCACGCGACCCAGGCATGCGCCTCCTCGCGGGTCATCGGCTGGGGGTAGTAGCGCATGACCTCCTCGTCGCCGAACAGGGCGGCGATGTTGTCGAGGTCGGCGCCGGTCATCTCACGCAGGACCAGCCGCTCCGTGGTCAGCACAGCCATCCCAGCCATGCTAAGGCCCAGTGGCGACGAAAGCCTGGCGCGGGTGTGGTGATCCCTTGAGCTGGTGCGGCTGTCAGATCACCTGGGCCGCGATCTCGTTCGCGGCCGCCTGGACGGCTGGCCCGAGCCGGCTGACGAGTTCGCTCGTCGCCGTGGGGACCACGGGATGGCCACGTTGATGGCCGCGACGACCTCGCCACCGTGCGGCAGGCCATCGTGGAAGGCGGCCGGAAAATGTCACAGCGCCGGGTGGTGCCTTGTCTTCAAGGCAAAGCACCATGGAAGGAAAGACCATGCGAATCTTCGTCACGGGAGCGACCGGGGCACTGGGACGGCATCTCGTTCCTGGGCTGGTCGCGGCGGGTCACGAGGTCATCGCCACCACGAGGACGCCCGGCAAGGCCGGGCAGCTGCGCGCGGCGGGCGCGGAGCCGGTGGTCGTCGACGGGCTGGATCGCGAGGCGGTGATCGCGGCGGTGCGGGCCGCCGCGCCGGAGGTGATCCTGCACGAGATGACCGCGCTGGCGGGCATGCGGAGCCTGCGCAATCCCGACCGGGCGTTCGCGGTCACGAACGAGCTGCGGAGCCGGGGCACCGACAACCTGCTGGCGGCCGCGGCACAGGCGGGCACCCGCCGGGTCATCGCGCAGGGCTACGCGGGCGCCGGGCCGGACAGGCCGGCCGGTGGCGGGCTGAAGACCGAAGAAGATCCTCCTGACTGGCGGCCGATCCGGTCGGCTGTGCAGGGGCCGGCGGCGATCAGGCATGTGGAACAGACCGTGCCGGCCGGGGCGCCGGAGGGGATCGTGCTGCGCTACGGCGGCTTCTACGGGCCCGGCGCCTCGGATTTCCTGCTGGACATGCTGCGCAAGCGGCAGGTGCCGGTGATCGGCGGCGGGACCGGGGTCTGGTCGTTCATCGAGATCACCGACGCCGCGGCCGCGACGATCGCGGCGGTCGGCCGCGGCGCGCCTGGCATCTACAACGTGGTGGACGACGACCCTGCCCCGGTCGCGGAGTGGCTGCCGTACCTGGCCGAGGTCGCGGGCGCGAAGCCGCCGCTGCGCGTGCCCGCCTGGCTCGGGCGGCTGCTCGCCGGAGAGTTCGTCGTGGCCCAGATGACCACCTCCCGCGGGTCCTCGAACGAGAAGGCGAGGAAAGAGCTCGGCTGGGAGCCGCGGTACGCGAGCTGGCGGGAGGGGTTCCGTGCCTGGGCCGGCGGATGAGACAGGCACGGCCACCGGCCAGGCCGTCGCCGCGTTCGCCGCCCAGCTGCCGGACGCGGTCGACCTGGAATCGGTCCAGGATGACCTGGCCGGTGCCGTCCGCCGGGCGCTGGAACCCGCCCACGTGTGGGTGTGGATCAGCCAGCACGGAGGTGGTCCACGGCCCTACCGGGGCAGCAGGCCTGACCGGTAGTGGGATGGGGTGCCCGGCTGGGCGGAGCGGCGCCAGGCATCCCGGCCCGGGGTGAGCGGGGCGCCCATCATCCGGGACCGGTCGGCCCAGCCAGGCGATGCCCGCCCGGGCAGGCCGGCCCGCGCCGGGGCGCCACGGGCGGCGAGCGCGGCGGACAGCGCCACGGTCAGCGCGGCAAGCTCCGCGGGCGACGGATGCCCGGCCACCACCTCCAGCGCCAGCCCGCTGGCAGGCGGGCCGTCCCGGCCGTCCGGGCCGTCCCCGGTCATATGCGCCCGGTGCCGATGCCAAACTGCCGCCGGACCCGGGCCCAGAACGCGTCCCGCAGCCACTCCCGCGCCTCCTGATAGGGGCGCAGCGACAGGCCGAGCTCCTTCTCCGCGTCCACCAGCAGCTCCTTGTCGATGACCGGCGGCAGGATCGGCCCTGGCAGCAGGTCGCGGATGTTGTCCTCGCCGCGGGTGAGGATCCATCGCTGCGCGACATGCTCGCCGGCCTCCTCGACCCGGTCACGGTCCGGGCCAAGCCTGGCCGCGCTGCCCATCCCGTGCGCCGTGCGCTGGACCGGCCGGGCCGGCGCGACCCGCTCGCCGAACAGCTGCGCTGGCGACGGGACGCCCGAGGCGGCCAGCGGCGAGGGCGGGACGTGCTCCGGGGTGGCCACCGCCTGCCGGGAGAAGTACGGCTCCAGGAAGGCGCGGTCCATCACCTCGACCGTGTCCGACTCCCAGACCAGGCGCTCGGCCTGGTTGGTACCGAACGGCGGCTCGACCCCCCACAGGTGCACCCGGACGCCGAACGCCTGCGCCGCCTCCACCGCTGGCACCATGTCCTCGTCCCCGGCCACCAGCACCGCGTCGGTGATGGCCCGGTGCCGGGCGAGCGCCTCCATGTCGGCCCGGATCTGCGCGTCGACCCCCTTCTGCTGGCCGCGCGCGTTGAGATTGCCCAGGCGCAGCTTCACCCAGGGCATCTGCGCGATCACCCGCTGGTCGATGGTGGGCACCCGGTCGCGTGCGGCGTCATACCAGTACACCCGCAGCAGCTCGCCCCGCACACCGCTGTCCGCGTGCCGGGTCAGCGCCTGGATGAGCTTGTCGGTGTCGACCCGGTACTCGCGCCGCGAGGCGCTGCCGAACAGGAGCTCGCCGGCTGCCGCGTAGATGTACCCGACATCGACCATGATCGCGTAACGGGCCAGGGTGGGGAGCGTGGGCGGGATGTCCGTCATCATGTCCATTACTTGTAGCGACCGATCGGTTACAGAGGGATGTTGCCGTGCTTCTTGGGTGGCAGGGCCTGGCGTTTGCCGCGCAGCGCGCGCAGCGCGCGGGTCACCTGGGAACGGGTCTCGGCGGGGCGGATCACCGCGTCCACATACCCCCGTTCGGCGGCGATATAGGGATTGGCGAGCGTGTCCTCGTACTCGGCCACCCGCTGCGCCCGCAGCGCGTCGGCGTCCGCCGCGGCGGCCAGCTCGCGGCGGTAGAGGATGTTCACCGCGCCCTGCGCGCCCATCACCGCGATCTGCGCGGTCGGCCAGGCCAGGTTGATGTCCCCGCGCAGGTGCTTGGAGCCCATCACGTCGTAGGCGCCGCCGTAGGCCTTGCGCATGATCACCGTGATCTTCGGGACGGTGGCCTCGGCGTAGGCGTAGATGAGCTTGGCCCCCCGCCGGATGATCCCGCCCCATTCCTGGCCGGTGCCGGGCAGGAAGCCGGGCACGTCCACGAAGGTCAGCACCGGGATGTTGAAGGCGTCGCAGGTGCGGACGAACCGCGCCGCCTTCTCCGACGCGTCGATGTCCAGGCAGCCGGCCAGGTGCATCGGCTGGTTGGCGACCACCCCGACCGTCGCGCCCTCGACCCGGCCGAACCCGACGCAGATGTTGGGCGCGAACAGGGCGTGGATCTCCAGGAACTCCCGGTCATCGAGGACGCCCGCGATGACGGCGTGGGCGTCGTAGGGCTGGTTCGGGGAATCGGGGATGAGGCTGTCGAGCGCGGTGTCCTCGCCGGTGACCTCCAGCGGGCCGGGCCCGGCGGCGGGCAGCAGCGGCGGGTCGTCGAGGTTGTTGGACGGCAGGTAGGACAGCAGCTCGCGGGCGAAGTCGAGGCAGTCGTCCTCGTCCTTGGCCTGGTAGTGGGCGACCCCGGACTTGACGTTGTGCGCGTGCGCGCCGCCGAGCTCCTCGAAGGAGACCTCCTCACCGGTCACCGTCTTGATCACGTCCGGCCCGGTGATGAACATGTGCGAGGTGCCCTCGACCATCAGCGTGAAGTCGGTGATCGCGGGGGAGTAGACCGCGCCGCCCGCACACGGCCCCATGATCAGGGAGATCTGCGGGATGACGCCCGAGGCGATCACGTTGCGGTAGAAGATCTCGCCGAACAGCCCGAGCGCGACCACGCCCTCCTGGATCCGCGCGCCCCCGCCGTCGTTGATGCCGATCAGCGGGCAGCCGGTCTTCAGCGCGTGGTCCATCAGCTTGACGATCTTCTCCCCGTACACCTCGCCCAGCGAGCCGCCGAACACGGTGAAGTCCTGGCTGTACACGCACACCGGCCGGCCGTCCACGGTGCCGAAACCGGTCACCACCCCGTCGCCGTACGGGCGGTTGGCGCCCACCCCGAAGTCGTCTGCCCGGTGCCGGGCCAGCTCGTCGAGCTCGGTGAACGAGCCCGGGTCGAGCAGCCGGCCGATCCGCTCCCGCGCGGTCATCTTGCCCTTGGCGTGCTGGCGTTCCACGGCCCGCGCCGATCCGGCGTGAACGGCCTCGTCCCGCCGCTGCTGCAGGATGGCGATCTTGCCGGCGGTGGTGTGCGGATCCGGTGAGCCGCCCGCCTCGTCTCCGGGATCTGCCGGTATGGCTGGTTTGCCGGAAACCTCACTGCTCATGCGCCTCAGGGTAGCCGTCCCGATCACCTGTGCTCCTCACCCGGCCCGGGCGGTGCCGGGCAGCCCGCGGGGCTGGGCAGCCAGCCGGTGATCGCTAGGCTGGGCCGCGATGAGCAGGGAGGACGACCGGCAGCAGCTGCCGGCATCCATGCGGCGCGATGTCCGGCTGCTGAGTGACCTGCTTGGCGAGGTGATCCGTGACAGCGGCGGCCAGGACCTGCTCGACGACGTGGAGCGGCTGCGGCGCGCGGTCATCGCCGCCCGTGCCCGGCCCCGGCCCGCGGGCGGCAGCGGCGCGGACGGCGCCGGCCCGGACGAGATCGCCGCGCTGGTGGCGGGGTGGCCGCTGGACCGCGCCGAACTGGTCGCCAAGGCGTTCACCATCTACTTCCACCTGACCAACCTGGCCGAGGAGCGGCAGCGGGTGCGGACCCTGCGCGGGCGCGCCTCCGGTGAGGGCCCGCGGCGCGAGTCACTGGCCGCCGCCGTGGCGGAGCTCAGCGCCGGACCGGACGGGCACCGGCTCGGTGAGGCGCTCGGCCGGCTCCGGGTGTACCCGGTGCTGACCGCCCACCCGACCGAGGCGCGCCGCCGGGCGGTGGCCAGCGCGCTGCGGCGGATCGCCGGCCTCATCGAGGCGCTGGATGAGCACGGCACGGCCGGCCAGGCCGAGGCCCGGCGCCGGCTGCGCGAGGAGATCGAGCTGCTCTGGCTCACCGCGCCGCTGCGGGTCAGCCCCATCGGCCCGGTCGACGAGGTCCGCACCGTGATGGGGGTCTTCGACGAGACGCTGTTCAGCCTGGCCCCGGTGATCTACCGCGCGCTGGACGCCGCCTGCCGCGACCAGGGCGAGGGGGCCTTCCAGGACGGCCCGGACGGCCCGGATGACCTGGCCGGCCCGGCACCGGTGAGCCCGCCCTTCCTGCGCTTCGGGAGCTGGGTGGGGGCGGACCGGGATGGGAATCCCCTGGTCACCGCCCAGGTGACCAGGGAAGCGGCGGTGATCCAGGCCGACCACGCGCTGCGGGCCCTGGAGAACGCCACCAGCCGGATCGGCCGCGCGCTCACCGTCCACGCCGACGCGGCGCCGCCGGGTGACGGGCTCACGGCCGCCCTGGAAGCAGCCGAGAACGACCATCCCGAGCTGCTGGCGGGCGTGGCCGCGCGCTCCCCGCAGGAGCCGTACCGGACCTACCTGCTCTACCTGGCGCAGCGGCTGCGCGCGACCCGCCTGCGCCAGGCGGACCTGGCCTACCGGAGCTGCGCGGACTACCTCGGCGGCCTGCGGCTGGTGCAGGGTGCGCTCGAGCAGGCGGGCGCCACCCGGCAGGCGTCCGGTGAGCTGCAGAACCTGATCTGGCAGGCGCGGACGTTCGGGTTCCACGCGTTCGGGCTGGAGATCCGCCAGCACAGCGACGTGCACACCCGCGCGCTCGCCGAGATCGAGGCCGGCGGCGCGGTATCCGGACAGACCGCCGAGGTGCTCGCGACCCTGCGGGCCGTGGGGTGGATCCAGCACCGGTTCGGCGTGGACGCCTGCCACCGGTACGTGGTCAGCTTCACCCGGTCGGCCGCTGACGTCGGCGCGGTGTACCGGCTGGCCCGGCACGCCACCCGCAACGGCGAGCCACCGGTACTGGATGTGATCCCGCTCTTCGAGAGCGGGCAGGATCTGCGCAACGCCGCCGGCGTGCTGGACGAGATGGCCGGGCTCGAGCCGGTAGCGGCGCGGATGCGTGCCAGCGGCCGCCAGCTCGAGGTCATGCTCGGCTACTCCGACTCGGCCAAGGAGCTGGGCCCGGTCGCCGCCACGCTCGCGGTCTACGACGCAGAGGCCGGGCTGGCCCGCTGGGCCGCACGGCACGAGGTGCGGCTGACCATCTTCCACGGCCGGGGCGGGGCGCTCGGGCGGGGCGGCGGCCCGGCCGGGCGGGCGGTGCTCGCCCAGGCGCCGGGCTCGGTGAACGGCAGGCTCAAGGTCACCGAGCAGGGCGAGGTGATCTTCGCCCGGTACGGGAACCCGGTCATCGCCGCGCGTCACCTGGAGCAGGTCACCTCGGCGGTGCTGCTCGCGTCGGCGCCGGTCACCAGCGCGCGGGGTGAGGCGGCGGCACGGGAGTTCCGGCCGGTCGTGGACCAGATCGCGGCAGCCTCGTTGCGCGCGTACCGGATGCTGGTGGAGAGCGAGGGCTTCGCCGGGTGGCTGGCCCGGATCAGCCCGCTGCCGGAGATCGGCGGGATGCGGATGGGGTCGCGGCCGGCCCGCCGGGCTGGCTCGGCCGGGCTCGGTGACCTGCGCGCGATCCCCTGGGTGTTCGCCTGGGCGCAGACCCGGCTGAACCTGCCGGGATGGTACGGCCTGGGCAGCGGCCTGGCCGCCGTGGCAGGCAGCGAGCGGGGCCTGCGCGATACGCGCCGGGCCTACCAGGGCTGGCCGCTGCTCACGGTGCTGTTCGACAACGCGGAGATGAGCCTGGCCAAGACCGACCGCTGGATCGGCGCGCGCCACCTCGCCCTCGGCGGGCGCGATGACCTGACCGGGCTGGTGCTGGCGGAGTATGACCTGACCAGGCGGCTGCTGCTGGCGGTGACCAGCCATGACCGGCTGCTGGCCAGCCGCCCGGTGCTGTCGCGGGCTGTCACGCTGCGCGATCCCTATGTGGATGCGCTCTCCTACCTGCAGCTGCGCGCGCTCACCGCGCTGCGGTCGCTGCCGGACGGCGAGGACACCGGTGAGGCCCGGCAGCCGGAGCGGGAGCAGCTGCGCCGGCTGCTGCTGCTGAGCGTGAACGGGGTGGCGGCAGGCCTGCAGAACACCGGCTGACCCGCTCTCAGGCCGGCGGCCCGTTCCGCTTGAACAGCCCGTGGATGCCGTCGTCGCCCATGATCTGCGTGAAGTGCTGATGGAAGTAGGCCATCAGCTCCGGTGTCCAGGGGACCCGGCGTGCTTCCCGGCCGGAGAACCAGACGTACTGCGCGCGCCCGAGCATGGTGCGCCACACGTCCACCAGCGCCGGGTAGGTGGCGGCCCCGGTCGCCGGGTTCCGCCCGTGGGACAGCGCGTAGTCGGTGCCGATCGAGTCCACCAGCAGCGGGCAGCCGGGCACGCTGGAGATGAACCGGTCGGCCTCGATGGTCAGCGACACCTCGTCGGTCACGACGCATGCGCCGGGCGGGATCAGCCGCCGGGCGTGGACGATGGCCGAGTAGGCCACGTGCGGCTCCGAGGTGGCCTCGGAGTTGAGCTGGATGACCGACATGAGCGCGATGATCACCCCGGCCCCGAACGCCACGTACCCCCCGAACCAGGGCTGGCCGGTCCACCGGCGGAGGGCGGCGGGCCGCGCATCCACGCGGCCCGCCTCGGGAGGCTGGATGAGCCTGGCGGCGGGCAGCGCGACCGACATGGCCAGGAACGGGGCCAGGAACGCGGAGAAGTGGTAGTGGAACTGGGGCGGCCAGAGGAACGCCGCCATGATCAGCACCGTCGACCCGACGGCGAACCACTCGAGCCTGGTCAGCGGCTGGTGGGTGACCGCGGTCACGAGCACGAGCAGGACCGCCACGCCGACCGTGATCGCGGCCGCGGCCAGCATCACGGTGGAATGCGCGAACCGGAAGTCGCTCAGCCCGAGCATGTGCTGCACGCGGAACCAGTCGGGAACCCGCGCCGCGCTGGCCCGGCCGCCCACCTGCGCCACCACCAGGCCGTCGTAGAACCCGCGCGGTGAGACGGCCGCGATGGGCAGCACCGGGATCAGGAAGCCAGCGGCCGCGCCCGCCACGCAGGCGGCGAGCCGCCGCAGGCTGGGCAGCAGCAGCAGCGCGACCACGGCCAGCGGGAAGATGGCCCAGACCTCCACCGCGCCGGCGAAGCCGAACGCGGCACCGCCCCAGATCAGCCGCTTGCGGCTGGCCGTGAGCCGGTCACCGTCGAACACCGCCAGCGCGCCGAGCAGGCAGAAAAACGTCACCCACGGCTCGACCAGCACGGTGTGAGAGGCCCGGACGGCGTCCGGGAAGACCGCGGTCACCCCGCATGCCACGGTGACGGCGACGATCCCGCGGTGGCGCGTGAGCAGCCCGGCCAGGGTGATGCAGGCGGTGCTCGCCAGCACCGTCAGCAGCCGCCCGCTCGCCATCGCCCAGGCGGTGCCCGTCACCTTGCCCAGCAGCGCCGACGGGACCATCAGCAGCGTGACCCCCGGTGGCTGGACCAGCAGGAAGTCGCGGTACGGGATCACCCCGCTGACGAGCCGGAGCGCGCTGCCGAAGTAGGGGCCGTCGTCGTACTCGGTGACGCTCAGCAGGAATCCGGGACGGGAAAGCTGGTACAGGCGCAGCCCGAGGCCGAGCACGGTGGCGATGGCGATCACCGCGCCGATCAGGCCGAACCGGACAGGCCGCCGGGCCGGGGGCGGCGATGCGGCCTGCCCCGGCGCGCCGCCCGCGCCGGGGCCCGGCGTGGACCCGCTGATGGTGGTTCCGCTCACCGGTGGATACTCCCCGCGCGCACTGGTGGGTTCCGGGCCAGGGCCCGGGCAGAGGCAGGGCCAGCTGGATCAGCGTCAGCGTTGCGGCCCTCAGCCGACCGGCGTCAGCCGCCCCAGATACTACCCGCTGAGCCTCCGGCCTGGCCGGCGGCATCGGCAAACCGGCCGGCCCGGCCGCGGCCGGCGATGCGGTTCTGCGCCCACGGCCTGCCAGCCGTCATAAGCTGCCTCCGTCGGGCTTGCTTGCCTGACCGAACGAAGCTCGCGACGTCCATCCATCCGCTGGAAGCTGGGGCCCCGCTCCGTCCCGGCATCGAGGGGATTCATGGCAGCAAGGGGAGCCGAGGAGAGCAGTGGCCGGCCTTAAGCTTGGCGAGATCCACGATGACCGCGTGCAGCAGGCCCCGGCCGGGCGGGCGCCGGGCCGGCTGACGAGCCTGGCCCGCGGCATCTGGCGCGACCATCGCCTCATCACGATCCTGGTGGCGGTCTCGATCGTGCCGCGGGTGCTCGCGTCGCTGGCGTTCCGGCCCGCGCTGCTCACCGCCGACTCGTTCCTGTACATGCAGGAGGCCACGCATTTCCAGCTGGGCACCATCCGCCCGTCGGGCTACTCGCTGCTGCTCGCGCTGGTGCGGCCGCTGCCCGGCCCGCTGCTGGTGATCACGACGCTGCAGCACCTGATGGGGATCGGGATAGCGGTGCTGGTGTACTGGCTGCTCCGCTACTGGGGGCTGCCCGCGTGGGGGGCCTCGCTGGCCGCGGTCCCGACCCTGTTCGACACCCGCGAGATCGCGCTGGAGTCCTACATCCTGCCGGACACGCTGTTCACGCTCGCGGTCATGGTGGTGGTCGCGCTGCTCATCACCAAGCACGCGCCGCGGCTTTGGCAGTGCGTGGCGGCGGGCCTGCTGCTGGCGTACGTGACCGTGCTGCGCGGGAACGGGCTGCCGCTGGTGGTGGTCGCCGGCGCCTACCTGCTCACCCGGCGGGTGGGCTGGCGTGCCCTCGCCGCGGGCGCGGCCGCCTTTGTGCTGCCCGTGCTCGGCTACGTCGCCGTCTACCACTCCGAATACGGCCACTTCGGCATCAGCAGCAGCGACGGGATCTTCCTGTGGTCGCGCACCACCAGCTTCGCGAACTGCGCGATCATCAAGCCGCCGCCGCGGCTGGCGCCGCTGTGCCCGGACCGGGAGACCTCGGTCGCCTCACCCGGCCCGGCCCCGCCCTGGTCGGTTTCCGCGCTGCTCGACGCCCCGGTGCCGAACGACTTCATCTGGGCCAGCGACGTCTGGTGGCGCAATGACGCGCACCCGGGGATCAACCCCTACAACAACAAGCTGGGCCGCCAGTTCGCGATCGCCGCGATCAAGGCGCAGCCGCTGGACTACCTGCGGGTGGCCGGCCGGGACATCATGCTGGTGTTCCTGGCCAACGACCGGCCGCTGACCCACCAGACGATGAGCTTCACCACCAGCCCGCACATCGCGGCGCTGCCTGCCTACTACGTCGCCGACATCAGCGCCTACGCCGGCACCACCAGCAACACCCACCTGGTCCAGCCGTACGCATACTTCATGTTCCTGTATCAGCTGCCGGTCTACTTCCCCGGCATCGTCTTCCTGCTCGTCGTGGTGACCGGGCTGGTGGGGGTGGTCAGGAACTGGCGCCGGTGGGGCGGCCCGCAGGCGCTGCCGTGGGCGCTCGCCGCGGCCAGCATCGTGCTCCCGGCCCTGGTCACCCAGTCGCTCTACCGCTACTCGATGGTCGCCATCCCGCTCGCCTGCGTCGCGGCCGGCCTGGCGTTCGTGCGCCCGGGCACCGAGTACGCGGTGGCCGGGGCGCCCGCGGACTCCGGGCCGGCGGTGACTGGGGCGCCCGCGGGGTCCGGGCCGACGGTGACTGGGGCGCCCACGGGCTCCGTGCAGGCGGCCAGGGACAGCGATGGTGCCGGGGATGGTGGTGGTGCCGGGGATGGCGGCGGCGCGGGGGATGGTGGTGGCGCGGCGGAAGACGGGCGGGCCACGGCGCCCTCCGGCTCCACGCCGGCGGAACAGCCATGACCGGGTGGCGCTGACCGTGGCTGTCCCCGCGGCGCGGCCGGCCGCCCTCGACGCGACCGCGCTGAACCGTGCGCTGGTGTCACCCGCGAGCCTGTGGCGCGAGGTCAGGGTGGTCACCGAGACCGGGTCCACCAATGCGGACCTGCTGGCCGCGGCGCGGTCGGGCGCGCCGGAGGGCCTGGTGCTGGTGGCCGAGGCGCAGACCGCCGGGCGCGGCCGGATGGGGCGGCGCTGGGTCAGCCCGCCCTGCTCCGCCCTCACCTTCTCGGTGCTGCTGCGGCCCGCGGGCGTGCCGGCCAGCCGGCTGGGCTGGGTGCCGCTGCTGGCAGGTGCCGCGGTCGCGTCGGCGCTGGCCGGCACGACCGGGGTGGACGCCCGGCTGAAGTGGCCGAACGACGTCCTCGCCGGTGACGCCAAGCTGGCCGGGATCCTGGCCGAGCGCCGGGCTGAGACGATCGTGCTCGGGATCGGGATCAACGTCTTCCAGCGGAGCGGCGAGCTGCCGCTGCCCGCAGCGACCTCGCTGCTGCTGGCAGCGCCGCAGGCCACGGCGGGTGGTGCGGCCGGGCCTGCCGGGCCGGATGTGCGGGAACGGCTGCTCATCGCCGTGCTGGGCGAACTGGCCCGCCGGTACCGGGGCTGGCTGGACCAGCCCACCCCCGGCGACGCCGACGGCTGTGGGCTGCGGGCCGAGTACCTGCGCCGCAGCGCCACCGTTGGCGCGGTGGTGACGGTGACGCTGCCCGGCGGCCAGCGCCTGACGGGCACGGCGGCCGGTGTCGACGCGGCCGGGCGGCTGGAGGTGCGCACGCCCGCGGGCCTGGTCCCCGTCAGCGCGGGCGATGTGGTTCACCTGCGCCGGGCGGACATCCCGGCGGCGCGGTGAATGACGCTTCCGCGCGCGTTCCATGCCAGCATGTCGCACATGGCCAGCGGCACCGAGCTCTCCGAGGGAGAGCACAGCGTCCTGATTCTCCATCCGCACTGGAAGATCCTGCTGCGGCCCACCCTCGTGCTGCTGCTCGTGGCCCTGGCGGCGGCGGCGCTGCTGGTGGTGATCCCGCAGGGCTCGTATGCCACCACGGGCCGGATCGCGGTCGGCGTGGTGGCGCTGGCGGCGGTCGTGACCTGGTTCGGTGTCCCGTTCCTGCGCTGGCAGACCACCACCTACGAGCTGACCAACCGCCGGCTCCGGCTGCGCCGGGGCATCCTGTCCCGGTCCGGGCGTGACTTCCCGCTGATCCGGATCAGCGACGTCTCCTTCTCGCACGGGCCGATCGACCGGCTGCTCGGCTGCGGCCAGCTGGTGGTCGAGTCGGCCGGCGAGCACGGGCAGCTGGTGCTCACCGAGATCCCGCAGGTCGAGAACGTGCAGGCCACCCTGTTCCAGCTGGTCGAGGACGAGCACGCCCGGCTGGCCCGGGAGGAGCCCGGGACCTGACAGCCGGCCCGTACGCTGGGGGCATGGACGGCATCACGATGCAGCCCCACCTGGCCGGGCACGCCGGGGTCTGCGAGATCATCCTGGACCGGCCGGAGGCGCTGAACGCGATCAACACCGCGATGGCGACCCGGCTGGCCCAGGCGTGCGCCGAGCTCGCCGCCGATCCCCACTCCCGGGTGGTCGTGCTGTCGGCAGCTGGCGACCGCGCCTTCTGCGTGGGGGCTGACCTGAAGGAACGCAACCGGCTGTCCGACGCCGGGCTGCTGGCGCAGCGTGAGGTCTTCCGGGCCGCGTTCGGCGGCGTGCTGGCGCTGCCGCAGCCGGTGATCGCCGCCGTGCACGGGTACGCGCTCGGCGGCGGCTGCGAGCTCGCCCTGTCCTGCGACCTGATCGTGGCGGACGAGACCGCGGTGTTCGGCCTGCCGGAGGCCACGGTGGGCCTGGTGCCCGGCGGTGGCGGCACCCAGCTGGCGCAGCGCAGGCTCGGGCCGGGCCGCGCCGCCGACCTGATCTTCACCGGCCGCCAGGTCGGCGCCGACGAGGCGGAGCGGATCGGCCTGGCCGACCGGCTGGCGCCCGCGGGGAAGGCCGGCCAGCACGCGCTGGAGCTGGCGCAGCAGATCGCGGCGAACTCGCCGGTCGCGGTACGGGCCGCCAAGCGGGCGATCCGCGGCGGCGCGGGTATCGGCCTGGCGGCGGCGCTGGAGGTGGAGGACGCGGCCTGGCGGACGGCCGCGCTGTCGGCCGACCGGCGGGAGGGGATCGCGGCCTTTAACGACAAGCGCGCCCCGGACTGGCCGGGTCAGTAGCGCCGGGCCGGCCAGCGGGAACACGGAGCGGGTCCCGCGGCCTTCCAACAGTGGGCGGGCACCGTGAGGAGGTGGCGGCCGTGACCGATCTGCCCGCGCGGATCTCGCTGCGCGAGGTGGGGCCGAGGGACGGGCTGCAGAACGAGGACCCGGTGCCGGCCGCCGCGAAGATCGCGCTGATCGACCAGTTGGCGGCCACCGGGGTCGGCAGGATCGAGGCCGTCTCGTTCGTGCGGCCCGAGGCGATCCCGCAGATGGCGGACGCGGACGAGGTGTGGGCCGGGGTCACCAGAAATCCCGCGGTCCGCTACTCGGCGCTGGCGCCGAACCTGCGCGGCGCCCGGCGGGCGCTGGACGCCGGGTTCACCGAGGTGGAGGCCGTGGTGTCGGCCTCGGACACGCACAACCGCAAGAACGTGAACCGGGGCACGGGGCAGTCGCTGGACGAGATCGCGGTCATGATCGACGGGGCACATCAGCGGGGCGCCACCCTCCAGGTGGTGGTGGCCACCGCCTGGGGCTGCCCCTATGAGGGGGACGTGCCGGTGGAACGGGTGCTGGCGGTGGCCGGCCGGGCGGTCGCGGACGGGGCCGATGGGATCTCCTTCGGCGACACCACCGGCATGGCCACCCCGCGGCGGGTGCAGGACCTGGTCGGCTCGTTCCGGTCCCGGCACCCTGACGTGCCGCTCAACCTGCATTTCCACAACACCCGCGGCACCGGGCTGGCGAACGTGCTGGCCGCCCTGGAGCTGGGGGTGGACGACTTCGACGCGTCCGTCGGCGGGCTGGGTGGCTGCCCGTACGCGCCAGGCGCGAGCGGCAACATCGCCACCGAGGAACTGGTGTACATGGCCGAGGACATGGGTGTCGGCACCGGTATCGACCTGGCGGCGATGATCGAGGCGGCGGCCGCCGCGGAACGCATCGTGGGCCGCGAGCTGCCCTCCCAGGTGCTGCGGGCCGGGCCGCGGACCAGGACCGTTCCGGCGTAACGGCGGTGCGGCCGGCCGCCGCGGCCACGGCTGATGTGCAGACGCGTGTTGCTGATGGTTTTGCAGGTGTTCGTGCAGACGTTTGTGCAGAAGACTTGTGCAGACGTTCTGTGCAAGTGCGGCAACTGGGCGGAGTCGACCGTCTATGGTTACTCCGGTGAGAAACCAGGCCAAGGCCTTTTCATTATTGAGTGTCGCCATGTCGGACGCTGTGGCTGAGGAGAGATACCGCCACCGCATCGACCCGCTGGAAGAACTGATCTGGCACTGGGGGATGGCCTACCGGATCTGGTCCGCCGACGGCACCTGGTACGCACGCCGCCACGACCGCGATGAGATCATCCAGGCCGCCGACGCCGAGCGGCTGTCCTTCATGATCAGGGACGACTACTTCCGCCGGGCCCGCTCACCTGGCGACGCCCCGCCGCAGCAGCGGTAGGGCCGGAGGGCGGCCCCGGGTACAGTCGCCATCGTGGCTGATCACTCGGACCTGTCGCAGGTGCGTGCCCGGGTCGAGCAGGGCGGTGCGCGCAAGTACCACGAGGCGGCGGCGGCAGCGGGCAAGCTGTTCGCCCGCGAGCGGATCGCGCTGCTGATCGACGAGGGCAGCTTCGCCGAGGACGGCCGCTACGCCAACGTGCTCGCCGACGGGCTGCCCGCCGACGGCGTGGTCACCGGCACCGCGACCGTCGACGGCCGCCCCGTGGCGCTGATGGCCAACGACTCCACGGTCAAGGCGGGCTCCTGGGGCGCCCGCACCGTGGAGAAGATCATCCGGATCATCGAGAAGGCCTACGGCACCGGGGTCCCCATGATCTACCTGGTGGACTCCGCCGGGGCCCGGATCACCGACCAGGTGGAGATGTTCCCGGGGCGGCGCGGCGCGGGAAAGATCTTTCACAGCCAGGTCCGGGCGTCCGGCGCCATCCCGCAGGTCTGCGCGCTGTTCGGGCCCTCGGCGGCGGGCGGCGCCTACATCCCCGCGTTCTGCGACTACGTCGCGATGGTGGACGGCAACGCCTCCATGTACCTCGGCAGCCCGCGGATGGTCGAGATGGTGGTCAAGGAGAAGACCACGCTGGAGGAGATGGGTGGCGCCCGGATGCACTGCACCATCTCCGGGTGCGGCCACTACCTGGCGGGCTCGGAGCGCGAGGCGCTGGCGGCGGTCCGGGGCTACCTGTCCTACCTGCCGTCCAGCTGGCGGCAGCCGCCCCCGCCCGGCCCAGCGGCCGGGCCGGAGGACGTGGACCTGGCGGCGATGGTCCCGGCCAGCGAGCGGCAGGCCTTCGACATGCGCCGCTACCTGCGCGGCCTGGTGGACGAGGGGTCGTTCTTCGAGATCCACCAGCTGTGGGCGCGGGAGCTGACCATCGGCTTCGCCCGGCTGGCCGGGCAGGTCATCGGCGTGGTCGCCAACAACCCGATGTTCAAGGGGGGGGTGCTCTTCGTCGACTCCGCGGACAAGGGGACCCGGTTCATCCAGCTGTGCGACGCGTTCAACGTGCCGCTGCTGTTCCTGGCCGACGTGCCCGGGTTCATGGTCGGCACGGCCGTGGAGAAGCAGGGGATCATCCGGCACGGCGCCAAGATGATCAGCGCCGTGTCGGAGGCGACCGTGCCGAAGATCTCCGTGATCGTGCGCAAGGCCTACGGTGCGGGCCTGTACGCGATGGCCGGCCCGGGGTTCGAGCCCGACGCGACCATCGCCCTGCCCACCGCGAAGATCGCGGTGATGGGCGCGGACGCGGCCGTCAACGCGGTCTACTACAACAAGCTGGGCAGCATCGGCGACCCCGCCGCCCGGGAAGAGGAGACACGCCGGCTGCGCGAGGCGTACGACCGGGACATCGACGTGCTGCGGCTGGCGTCCGAACTGGTCGCCGACGATGTGGTGGAGCCCGGCGAGCTGCGCGCGGAGCTGGTCAAGCGGTTCGCCGCCGCGGCCGGCAAACAGCGCCGGTTCTCCCGCCGGCGGCACGGGGTCACCCCGGTCTGAGAGCACCGTCTGGGTCTCGTCTCGATGTCGACGTGCTGAAGTGGCCGCAAACCGCTTTACCATCGGATCATGACCAGCGTTCTGCTTGCCGAGGATGATGTCTCCATCTCCGATCCGCTGGCGCGCGCACTGCGGCGCGAGGGATACGACGTCGACGTGTCGGCGGACGGCCCGAGCACCCTGGAAGCGGCCATGGCCGGCGGACTGGACCTGATCGTGCTCGATATCGGGCTGCCCCAGGTGGACGGGCTCGAGGTGTGCCGCCGCCTGCGATCGGAAGGGCAGTCCGTCCCGGTGCTGATCCTCACCGCGCGCGCGGACGAGGTCGACACGGTGATCGGGCTCGACGCCGGTGCTGACGACTACGTGACGAAGCCGTTCCGGCTCGCTGAGCTCCTGGCCCGGGTCCGCGCCCTGCTGCGGCGGGGCAGCGCCGAGACCAGCACCGTGCAGGGCGTGCGGGTGGACCCGGACGCCCGGCGCGCCTGGATCGGCGACACCGAGCTTGAGCTCACCACCAAGGAGTTCGACCTGCTGTGCGTGCTGGTGAACGACGCCGGGAAGGTCGTCACCCGGGAGCAGATCATGCGGGAGGTCTGGGACAGCAAGTGGTGGGGGTCGACCAAGACCCTCGACATGCACATCTCCTGGCTCCGGCGCAAGCTGGGTGACGACGCGCACAGCCCCCGGTACATCACCACCGTGCGCGGGGTCGGGTTCCGGTTCGAGCGAGGCGATTAGGCCGTGTTCCCGTGTCCGGGATGAGCAGGGCGCCGGCGGGCTGACGTGCGCCGCCGGCTGCTGTTCTCCACACTCGCGGTGGCGGTCACCGCGGTCGTGCTGTTCGGCTTGCCGCTGGCGTTCGTACTGATACGGCTGCAGACCAACGCCGCCCATCAGCTGGTGCAGCGCGATGCCACCACCGTGGCGAGGACGCTGCAGAACCGGCTGCGCTCCGGCCTGCCCCCCGACCCCACCGACGCCGCGGACGCGGCACACTCGCTGCCGGACCGCTACGTCAGCATCAGCCGCGACGGCGGGCCGCCGGTCACGTTCGGGCACCTGCCGGGACCCAATGACAACATCACCGCCAAGGCCGTCACCAAGAACTTCAAGGTCACGGTGGTGGCGGACGACTCGGTGGCGACCGAGGGCGTCACCGAGGCGCTGATCGTGACCACCACGCTGGCCGTGCTCGCGGTCGGGGTGGCGGTCGCGCTCGCCATGTTCCAGGCCCGGCGGCTGTCCCGCCCGCTGCAGGACCTCGCCGGGGCCGCCGACCGGCTCGGCTCCGGGGATGCGCGCCCGCTCGGGCGCCGGTACGGCGTGGCCGAGCTCGACCGGGTGGCCGAGGGGCTCGATGAGTCGGCGCAGCGGATCGCCGACATGCTCACGGCCGAGCGCGAGTTCGCCGCCGACGCCTCGCACCAGCTGCGCACGCCGCTCACCGCCCTGTCCATGCGGCTGGAGGAGATGCTGGCCGCCGCCGACCAGCCCACCGTGGTGCGGGAGGAGGGGGCGGCGGCCCTGGTGCAGACCGAGCGGCTGGCCGACGTCGTCAGCCAGCTGCTCGGGCGGACCCGCAGCCCGGCGGGCGGATCGCGGAAGCGGGTCTCGATCGACGACGTGGTGGCGCAGCAGGTGGTGGAGTGGGACCCCGCGTTCCGCCGCAAGAACCGCAAGCTCGAGATCGCGGGCGACAAGAACCTGCGGGCCTACGGCAGGCCGGGGACGCTGTCACAGGTGATCGCCACGCTGCTGGACAACGCGCTGGTGCACGGCGCCGGCACCGTCGCCATCCGCACGTCACGGACCCCGAAGTCGGTGGTGATCGAGGTGCGGGACGAGGGCAAGGGGGTGCCGGCCGACCTGGTGCCCCGGATCTTCGAGCGCAACGTGAGCGGCAAGCCGGGCGGTACCGGCCTCGGCCTGGCCCTCGCCCGCAGCATCGCGGCCGCCGACGGCGGGAACGTGGTGCTGGTCCGGCCCACCCCCGCGGTCTTCGCCGTGTTCCTGCCGCGCCAGCGGCCGGGCGGCGCCGGCCAGCCACCGGTGGTCTCCGGCCCGGCCTGACGTGGCCGGGCCGGACGCCCGGCTGTGTTACGCCTTCGCCGCTGCTGGCCGCCGGTCGGTGATCGCGTGCCAGGTCAGGTAGATCGCGGCGGTGAGGACGAAGCCCACCTCGAAGGTGATGTCCCCGACCGCCGGCCAGTGCGTGGGAACCGGGGCGACGTAGCGGGGGTACTGGTTGGCGAAGAACCCTATCGACACGGCCATGCCGACGATCATCGCCACCGGGCCCGCCCAGTTGGTGTGCTTCTTGTCGAAGAGCATCCTCTCGATCTCACCGAGGGGCTGGTTGCGGCGCAGGAACTGGTCGCAGAAGACCACGGCCAGCCAGGGCGCGATCCAGTAGGCGATGATCAGCAGGAACTGCGTGTACTTCTCGCCCGCGTCGGGCAGGGCGGTGAGGGCCACGATGAAGCCGATCACGCCGAAGACCAGCGCCGTGATGGCGCGCCGGAGGGCCAGCGGCAGCTTGATACCCATGGCCACGAACGACAGGGCGCCGGAGTAGATGTTCAGCACGTTCGCGGCGACCGCGCCGATCGCGATGGCCAGCAGGGTGAGGTCGGCAAGGACGGTGGGCAGGTGGCCGGTGAAAGTGCCGGTGGGGTCGTTGAGCGAGGCTCCGACGCTGGCTGCGGTCGCCGACCCCGCGCCGGCGACCTCCAGGATCACACACGACAGGAACAGCCCGAGCCCTGACCAGAGCGCGATCGCCTGCCGGCTGGTGTCCGGCTTGAAATAGCGGGAGTAGTCGGCGGCGTAGGGGTTCCAGCCCACCGCGTACCCGAAGGCGGCGCCGGTCGCCAGCAGGAACCCGCCGGACCCGCCGCCGTGGGACGGGGCGCCCGGGTGGGACTTGGACAGGATGACGATGGTCGCGATCACGAAGATGACCGCGAGCACCGGGAATGCGTACCGCTCGAAGGCGTGCACGAGGTTGTGGCCGAAGAACGCGATCGCGATCTGCGCCGCCACGATGATCACCAGGCAGAGCGGCTTGGGCCAGTGCAAGAGGGTGTTCAGGGCGAACGTGCCGCTGACGCTGTTCACGGCGAACCAGCCGATGCCCGCGGTGATCGAGTTCAGCCCGGCCGGGAACGCGTTCCCCCAGTAGCCGAAGCCCAGCCGGGACAGCACCATCTGCGGCACCCCGTGGGAGGGGCCGCGGGCGGACAGGATGCCCTGGGTGATCGCGCCCAC
The DNA here is from genome assembly GCA_035518495.1 of Streptosporangiaceae bacterium. Classification (GTDB taxonomy): domain Bacteria; phylum Actinomycetota; class Actinomycetes; order Streptosporangiales; family Streptosporangiaceae; genus UBA9676. The sequence continues at coordinate 3,493 of DATIXO010000226.1, read as the reverse complement.
GCCCGTGCCGATGATGATGGCCAGCACCGACTGCCAGAAGCTCAGGTTGAACGCGGCCACCGCCAGCACGCCGACGAAGACGGTGGCGAACTCCAGGTTCGGCGAGGTCCACGTCCAGAACAGCTGGAGGGGCCGCCCGTGCCGCTCGTGCAGCGCGATGAACTCGGCCCCGCCCGGCTCCACCGCGATGACGCGCTTGCCGTACTCGCCCTCGCGTACCTGTACGCCCGCGGGGGCGTCTTCCGTGATGACCGCTGATCTTTCCTGATCGCTGGTTGCCATCGCTGCGCTCCTCAGGGCCTCGGGCCTGGCCGTTGTGCTCCGTACCGCCACGTCAGCCGGGCCGTGGTGCTCACCGGCCCTAACGGTGGCAGACGCGCCGATGTTAGATCGAGCCTCAAACACCAGTTGTTACCGTGATGTTAAATCTGCGCCCTTTGATGGGAAAGCGCCATCTGCGCCGCGTGCCGGCGTGGTAGCGGGATGCGCTCGGGGGAGCGGCCTCGTAGGCTACGGCGGGTGACGGATGGGGCTGACGGGCCGCCACCGGCTCCCGTGGTGGGGATGGTCGGGGCCGGCCAGCTGGCGCAAATGACCTGCCAGGCGGCGATCGGCCTCGGCATCGGGTTCCGGGTGCTCGCTGCCTCGGCCGCCGACAGCGCCGCGCAGGTCTGCGCCGACGTGCAGGTCGGGGACTACACCTCCCGGGACGACCTGCTCGCGTTCGCCAGCGGGTGCGACGTGGTCACCTTCGACCACGAGCACGTTCCCGGCCAGCACCTGGCGGCGCTGGCGGAGGCGGTGCCGGTCCGCCCGGGCGCGGCCGCGCTGCGCTACACCCAGGACAAGCTGGCGATGCGCGAGCGGCTGGCCGGCCTCGGCGTGCCCTGCCCGCGCTACGCGCCAGTCGCCGACCTGGCCGGGGTGACCGCCTTCGCCGCGCAGGCGGGCTGGCCGGTGGTGCTCAAGGCCATCAGCGGCGGGTACGACGGCCGCGGGGTGTGGGTCTGCGGGACGCCGGACGAGGCCGCGGAGGTGCTGGCCCACCCGGTCGCGGTGATCGCCGAGGAGCACATCGATTTCGACCGGGAACTGGCGGTGCTGGCAGCCCGGTCCCCGCACGGCCAGGCCGCCGTCTACCCGGTCGTGCAGACCGTCCAGCGCGACGGGATCTGCCACGAGGTGCTGGCACCCGCGCCGTTGCTGAGGGAACGCCGCGCCTACGAGGCCCAGCGGCTGGTGCTCGGGCTCGCGGCCGAGCTGGATGTGACCGGGCTGCTCGCGGTGGAGCTGTTCGAGACGCGGCGCGGGCTGCTGGTCAACGAGCTGGCCATGCGGCCGCACAACAGCGGGCACTGGACCATCGAGGGGGCGGTCACATCGCAGTTCGAGCAGCACCTGAGGGCCGTGCTGGACCTGCCGCTGGGCACCCCCGCTGCGGTCGTGCCGCAGGTCGTTATGGCCAATGTGTTCGGTGGCCCCGATCCGGACGTGTACTCCCGGTACCTGCATGTGATGGCGGCCGATCCCGGCCTGAAGATCCACCTGTACGGGAAGCAGGTCCGTCCCGGGCGCAAGATCGGGCACGTGACCGTGCTCGGGTACCCGGGGCTGATCGATCAGCTGCGCGAGCGGGCCGGGCGGGCGGCGCGCTACCTGGCGACGGGGGAGGATTGAGGGCATGGACAGCGGTGCGGTCGTCGGGGTGGTCATGGGCAGCGACTCCGACTGGCCGGTGATGGAGGCGGCCGCCGCCGCGCTGGCCGAGTTCGGGGTGCCGTACGAGGCCGACGTGGTGTCGGCGCACCGGATGCCGCGCGAGATGATCGCCTACGGGTCGGCGGCGGCTGGCCGGGGCCTGCGGGTGATCATCGCGGGCGCGGGCGGCGCGGCCCACCTGCCGGGCATGCTCGCCTCGGTGACCCCGCTGCCGGTCATCGGCGTGCCGGTGCCGCTCAGCCACCTGGACGGGCTCGATTCGCTGCTGTCCATCGTGTCGATGCCAGCGGGCGTGCCGGTCGCGACGGTGGCGGTGGGCGGGGCGCGCAACGCCGGCCTGCTCGCGGTCCGCATCCTCGCCGCCAGCGACGAGGCGCTGCGGGAGCGGATGACGCGTTTCCAGGCCGGCCTGCGGGACCAGGCGCAGGCCAAGGGGGCAGCCCTGCGGGCCAGGGCGGCCCGGCCCGCACCCCCTACCATCGAGGCATGAGCGGTATGAGTCTTGACTTCCCCGCCTTCGCGCTGCCGGACGAGCACGAGGCGCTGCGTGCGTCGGTGCGGGCCCTCTCCGACGACAAGATCGCGCCGCGGGCGGCGGAGATCGACCGGTCGGCCGAGTTCCCGTGGGACGTGCACGAGGCGCTGGCCAAGGCGGAGCTGACCGCGGTGCACATCCCCGAGGCCTACGGCGGCCCCGGTGCGGACGCGATCGCGACCGTGATCGTGATCGAGGAGATCGCGCGGGCGTGCGCCACCTCCTCCCTCATCCCGGCCGTCAACAAGCTCGGCACGGTGCCGCTGCTGCTGGCCGGCTCGGAGGAGCTGAAACGGAAATACCTGCCGCCGGTTGCCCGCGGCCAGGCCATGTTCTCCTACGCGCTGTCCGAGCCGGAGGCGGGCTCCGACGCGGCGGCGATGAAGACCCGCGCGGTCCGCGACGGCGACGCCTACGTGCTGAACGGCACCAAGCGGTGGATCACCAACGCCGGCATCTCGGCGTACTACACGGTGATGGCGGTCACCGATCCGGCCCGCGGGGCGGACGGGATCTCCGCGTTCGTAGTGGAAGCCGATGACCCCGGATTCTCGTTCGGCGCGCCCGAGCACAAGCTGGGCATCAAGGGCTCGCCCACCCGGGAGCTGTACTTCGACAACTGCGTGATCCCGGCCGACCGGCTGATCGGCGCGGAGGGCGCCGGGTTCCGGACCGCGCTGGCGACCCTGGACCACACCCGGGTGACGATCGCCGCCCAGGCGCTGGGCATCGCCCAGGGCGCGCTCGACTACGCCACCGGCTACGTGGCCGGGCGGCGGCAGTTCGGCAAGCCGGTCGCCGAGTTCCAGGGGGTGCAGTTCATGCTGGCCGACGCGGCCATGAAGGTGGAGGCGGCCAGGCAGCTCACCTACGCGGCGGCGGCCCGGTCGGAGCGGGCCATGGCCGGGGACCGCAGCGACGACCTCACCTTCTTCTCCTCGGCCTGCAAGTGTTTCGCGTCGGACGTGGCGATGGAGGTCACGACCGACGCGGTGCAGCTGCTCGGTGGCTACGGTTACGTCAGCGACTACCCGGTCGAGCGGATGATGCGGGACGCCAAGATCACCCAGATCTACGAGGGCACCAACCAGATCCAGCGCGTGGTGATGGCCCGGCAGCTGCTGAAGTAGCCGGGCCGTCAGCGTTTGCGCTGGTCAGCGGCTATCTCTTGGGCGGCGCCTCGGCCGTGTGGGGTCTGTCCGAGGGTCGGCCGTGCGGGCCGGACGGCCCGGCGATATG
>DATIXO010000225.1:0-49638 GCA_035518495.1 Streptosporangiaceae bacterium | reverse complement strand
GATCTGCAGCTGGTAGGCGTCGAGCAGGACCGGGGCGGTGGCCAGCGCGGCCAGCCAGCGGGGGACGCCGCGGCGCAGCAGTACCAGGTAGATCAGCACCGCCATCGCCAGCCCCACCACATGCTGCACCGCGGCCACCAGCGACGGGTCCGCGACGGCCAGCACCGGCTTGATCAGCAGCTGGTACCCGGGCGGCTCGTTCCCGGGGTACGCGCCGAACAGGTACTTCACGGAGTCGATGTAGAACAGCGCGGGCCGGTAGGCGAGCTGGGCCGCGACCCGCAGCGCCAGCCCGGCGGCCAGCAGCAGCGCCAGCAGCCAGTGCTCACGCGCCAGCGCCGGTGTGCGCCGCGCCAGTGCCGCGGCCCGCTGCGGCAGGGACCTGAGCCGTCGCGGCAGAGCCGCCAGCCGCTGCGCCAGAGCAGTGCCCCACCCCAGCCAGCCCCGGCTGGCGGGCACCGGCTGTCCCGCGGCTGTCGTAGGCATGCCCATGAAGGTTATCCCGCCCGATGGACCGGTTCTGCCCGGGCGGACACCTGCCTGCCGCCGCGGATGCCGGACAATGCATGACGCTGCCTGCGGGCTGGTCTGCGGGAGACCGGGCCGTCCAGCGAGACCCCATCCTCTCACGGCCGCCTCGTCGCTCTCACCCGTCTCGGCGGATCCGCCGCCGGGCGGCCGCGGGCACGCCGGGCAGGCTTCCGCCGACCGGTGGCCTGTCGGCGCCTCCGCCTACCATGCGCCCATGCCGGCATCCGCGTCCCCGTCAGTGTCCGCAGCGCCGTTATCCGTGGCGCCGTCCTGCCCGGCATCGCTGGCCCCGTCACCGCTGGCCCCGTCACCGCTGGCACCGGCCGGGCGCCCCCGGCCGGCCGCCGGGACCTGGCCCGGCCTGCGGGCCAGGTGCCAGGCAGGCACGCCGGTGCCCCGCTCACCCATGTCCGGGCTGTGCCAGGTGTGCAAGGGCCCGGCCCGCCCGGGTTACGCGCGCTGCTTCCAGTGCGAGCTGCATGCGCAGAGCGCACCGGGGCTGCTCGCCGACACGGTGGCGCCGGTGGCCTATGCGGCCAAGGGGAGCGGGCTGGCCCGGGATCTGTGGCTCTACAAGGCCGCCCGGCCCGCGAGCGGGTCCGCTGGCGCGCGCCTGCTCCCGCTGCTGCTGGTGTTCCTGCACGACCACGGGCCGTGGGTCTGGCGGCAGGCGGGAATGAGCAGGCCCAGCCACGCCTGCGTGGTGCCCAGCGGCCGCGGCCGGGCCGGGCCGCATCCGCTGCATGCCCTGGCCGCCCCCTTCCTCGGCCTTCCCTGGCTGGACATGCGCCCACGGCCCGGCGGCGACCCCTGGGCCAGATCGCTGGACACCAGCCGGTTCCGCGCCGGGCAGCGGCTGGCCGGGGCCGGAGTGCTGCTGCTCGACGACACCTGGGCCTCCGGTGCCAGCGCCCAGTCGGCGGCGGCAGCGCTGAAACAGGCCGGGGCCCGGTCGGTCGCGGTGGTGGTCATCGGCCGGCACGTCCCGGCCGCGGGCCCGGGTCAATAGGCTGCATCTGTGACCCAGGCATCCTCTTCCCGGACCGCGCTCGTCCGCCGGGCGCGGCGGATCAACCGGGAGCTCGCCCGGATGTACCCGGACGCGCACACCGAGCTCAACTTCACCACCCCGCTGGAGCTGCTGGCCGCCACCATCCTGTCGGCCCAGTCCACCGACCGGGGGGTCAACATCGTGACGCCGGTCCTGTTCGCGCGCTACCGCACCGCGGCCGACTACGCCGCAGCGAACCGTGAGGACATCGAGAAGATCATCCACTCGACCGGGTTCTACCGCGCCAAGACCACCTCCCTCATCGGGCTCGGCCAGGCCCTCTGCGACCGTTTCGGCGGGGAGGTGCCGAACCGCATGCGCGACCTGGTCACCCTGCCGGGCGTGGGCCGCAAGACCGCCAACGTGGTGCTCGGCAACGCGTTCGGGATACCCGGGATCACCGTGGACACCCACTTCGCCCGGCTGTCGCGGCGCTTCGGCTGGACCACCCAGACCGACCCGGTCAAGATCGAATCCGAGGTGGGCGCGCTGTTCCCGCGCCGGGAATGGACCATGCTGTCGCACCGGCTGATCTGGCACGGCCGCCGGGTCTGCCACGCCCGCCGCCCGGCCTGCGGCGCCTGCGGGGTGGCCCGCCTCTGCCCGTCCTTCGGCGAGGGCCCGGTCGACCCGGAGGTGGCGCGGCGGCTGGTGAAACCGGGCCCGTTCTCATGACGCCCGCCAGCCCGGCAGGTGCGGTCCCGCAGTGGCTGCGGGCCCTTGCCGAAGATGCCGAACGAATGACGGTGCCGCCGCCGCTGCGCCCGCCAGCGCCCGGGGGTGGCCGGCCGTCGGCGGTGCTGCTGCTGGTCGGCGAGACGGCGGGCGGGCCCGACCTGCTGATCGTCCAGCGCAGCCCGTGGCTGCGGCGCCACGCCGGCCAGCCCGCGTTCCCCGGCGGCGCCATCGAGCCGGCCGACCACGGCCCGGTCGGGGCCGCGCTGCGCGAGGCCGCCGAGGAGGCGGGCGTCGACCCGGCGGGGGTGGAGGTGCTGGCGGTGCTGCCGGAGCTGTACATCGCCCGCAGCGGCTTCAGCGTCACCCCGGTGCTGGCGTGGTGGCCCAGGCCGGTGCCGGTGACCCCCGCCGCGGACGGGGAGGTGACCGCCGCGGTCCGGGTCCGGCTCGCCGACCTGGCCGAGCCAGCGAACCGGCTCCGGGTCCGGTATCCGTCGGGCCCGGCCGGCCCGGCGTTCCGCGTGCACGGCATGCTCGTGTGGGGTTTCACCGCCGTGCTGCTGGACCGGCTGCTGGCGCTCGGCGGCTGGGAGCGGCCCTGGGACACCGGCCAGGTCGAGGATCTCCCGCCGGACGTGCTGAAATCGGCCGCCCGCGACTAGGCCATGTCTGGTAGATCTCCAGCCTGCTGCGCGCCCGCCGGACGGGCGTCTCGCGGCGTGGGGCTTGCGATCCGTCCCGCCGGTGACCGCTCGCGACGGCCAAGATCTATGGGACACGCCCCAGGCCGCCGCCCCCCGCCCCGCTGGCCGGCAGTCCGCCCAGGCCAGCGATGGCCCGGCCGGGCTATCCGCTGGGCATCCTGGTGCGGGCACGCGAAATGGCCCTATACGGTGGGGCGGTGCCCGGTGACCTGCTGGACCTGATCTTGGTTGCGCTCGCCGCCGCGTTCGCGGTGGCCGGCTACCGGCAGGGCTTCATCATCGGCGTGCTGAGTTTCGTGGGCTTCCTCGGCGGCGCCGCGGTCGGTGCCGTGTTCTCCCCGGCCATCGCGCGGGCGCTGGTCAGCGGGCCGGCCAGGCAGGCGCTGGTGGCCATCATCGTGGTCTTCCTTGCCGCCATGGCCGGCCAGCTCGTGGCGTCGCTGGTCGGGGCGGCGGTGCGCTCGCACGTGACCTGGCGCCCGGTCGCGTTCGTCGACGCCGTCGGCGGCGCCGTGGTCAGCGTCCTCTCGGTGCTGCTGATCGCCTGGCTGATCGGCTCGGCGGTCGCCAACGCCCCGTTCCCCGCGGTGGCCGGGCAGGTGAGCGGGTCGGTGGTGCTGCGCGGGGTGGACAGGTTCATGCCGCCGACCGCGCACATCATGTTCTCCGACTTCCGCCGCCTGCTGGCCAGCGGCCCCTACACGCAGGTCTTCGGCGCGCTCGGGTCGGAAGGGGCGCTGACCGTGCCGGCCCCCGATCCGGCCGTGGTCAATGCCCCGGGGGTGAAGCGGGCACGGCCGAGCGTGGTCAAGATCGTGGGCATGGCCCCCAGCTGCTCGCGCACGCTGGAGGGTTCCGGATTCGTGTTCGCGCCCCAGCACGTGCTCACCAACGCCCACGTGGTCGCCGGGGTGCGCGGCGGCGTGACGGTCTCCACCGGCCGCCGGCACTCTTTCCGCGCCCAGGTGGTGCTCTTCGACCCCGAACGGGACGTCGCGGTCATCTACGTGCCGGGTCTGCGCGCCCGCCCGCTGGCCTTCGCCTCCCCGCCGGCCAGGGGGGCCAGCGCCATCGTGGCTGGCTACCCGCTGAACGAGCACTTCACGGCCGACCCGGCCCGCATCGGCAGCGAGCAGTCCGCGAACAGCCCCGACATCTACCAGGAGCGCACCGTGACCCGCGACATCTACGCGGTGCGCGCGGTCGTCAGGCCCGGCAACTCGGGCGGGCCGCTGCTCTCGCCCACCGGCTCGGTGGACGGGATGGTGTTCGCCGCCGCCGTGGACGCCGGCGACACCGGCTACGCGCTGACGGCCGGGGAGGTCGCGCCCGACGTCAGCGCCGGCCGGGCCTACACCGTGCCGGTCTCCACCCGGGGCTGCGACTGACCCTGCGGCCCGCGCTGGCGGGACCGCTGGCTGGCAGCGGGGTGCCGGGCGGCCCGTCAGATCAGGCGGAAGCCGTCACCGGCCGCGGCGGCGGCGTCGCCGGCCTCGATCCGGCCGGCCAGGCTGGCCGCCTGGCGGGCGATCCCCCCGGCGTCGATCCCGTGCGGGGCGGCGCCCGCGTAACCGCCGACCCGCAGCCCGCCCCGGCGCAGCAGGGCGGCGGCGCCCGTCGCGTTGCCGCGCCGGGCGTGGGTGAGGCCGACCGCTATCTGGGCCAGCCCCCGCCACAGTTCCCGCTCCGCGGGCGGGGCCGCCTTCCACGACGCCTCCAGCACCTCGTGGGCGTGGAAGGGCCGGCCGGAGTCGAGCAGGTCCTGGGCCATGCTGAGGGCCTCCTGCGGGGGCACGGCCAGGTCGTCGGGGATGCGCTGCTCCCCGGTCTCGCCGCGGGGGAGCGGGCGGCCGAGGCCGTCCCTGGGCCTGGCGTTGCGCGGCCGGCCGACGGTATCGCGGTCGCGGGCCTGGCCGGGCGCACCGGCCGGGCCGCGCTGCCCGGTCATCGTTCGGGCTCTGGGTCGGCCAGCCAGTGGCACAGCTCGGCGGACAGCCGGTCCGGCTGCTCCTCCTGCGGGAAATGCCCCGCGCCGTCGATCAGCCGCCACCGGTAGGGCGCGTCGACGTAGCGGCCGCTGCCACGTGCGGTCGATGGCGGCACGCAGACGTCGAGCGCCCCGTGCAGCTGCAGGGTGGGCGCCTGCACCGGCGCCCGCATGCGGTGGGCGTAACGCATCCCGTCCGAGCGGAGCCGGGACCGGATGAACCACCGGTGGTACTCCAGCGCCGAGTGCGCGACCGACGGGATGCACATCGCGGCCCGGTAGCGGTGCTCCGCCTCCGGGTCCGGCCATCCCGGCCCGGACCAGGCGCGGAGCATCCGGGCGACCTGCAGGGCGTCCTGCCGGACCAGCCGCCGTTCGGGCAGCACCGGCAGCTGGTAGCCGAGCGTCTGCGCGATGCCGGTCCCGCGCCGGGCGATGCCGGTCAGCAGGGTGGACCGTACCCGCAGCGGGTGGGCCATGGAGACGACCGCGAGCCGCCTGACCACCTTCGGGAAATAGGCGGCCATGGTCCAGGCGACCAGCCCGCCCCAGTCGTGGCCGACGACGACCGCGTTGGCCTCGCCCAGCGCCCGGACCATGCCCGCGGCGTCGGAGGCCGCGGTGATCAGGTCGTAACCGCGGGGCGGCTTGTCACTGCCCCCGTATCCGCGCAGGTCCGCGGCCACGGCCCGGAAGCCTGCCCCGGACAGCGAGGTGAGCTGCGCCCGCCAGGTCCACCAGAACTGCGGGAAACCGTGCAGGAGCAGCACCAGCGGTCCCTCGCCGGTTTCCGCGAGGTGGAATCGCGTGCCGTTGGCCGTGACCAGACGGTGTGCCCACGGGCCGTCGGCGTAGACAGGCGACCCGCCATTGCCGGCCATCGGTCACCCAGCCCCGTTCGCCGCCGCGCGCGCCTTGTCCGCCGCCGGGAGGGCCTTGCCCGCGGCCGGCTGGGAGCCGTTCTCGTCGCCCCGCAGCACCGCCAGGTCGCCCTGGACCGTGTCCCTGGTCTTGCGCAGCGCGGTGACCCGCCGCATCAGGATGAAGACCACCAGCATCGCCAGCGCGCCCAGCACGACGTAGGCCCCGGCGACGATGAGGAACGCCGCCCAGTTCCAGATGCCCAGGGTGATCAGGCCGAAAGCCAGGGCGTAGCTCAGCATGAACAGCACCAGGATGCCCGCGAAGCCGGCCGTCCCGGTCAGGGCCACGGACATGAACAGGCGCCGCGCGTCGGCGCGCAGCTCCAGCTTGGCCAGTTCCAGCTCACAGCGGACCAGCCGGGTGACATCGCGCACCGCCAGCGACACGAGGTCACCGACTGACGCCTCGCCGTCCGCCCGTGACCGTGGGACCGCGGGCTCGGTCATCGGCCTGCCTCCCTCCTGCGCCTGCGCCGTGGGATCTGCCGGGGATCGCTGTGCGTAATGGATCCCTGTGCAGACCACTAGTGTGGCGCATGCATGATCGGCTGCCTGCACCGACACCGCAATTGGCATGGCCGGCCCCGCTCCCGGCGAGCCATACCGCCCGTGGCGGTGCCCTGAGGTGGGCACAGGCGAACGGCGCCCCCGCAGGGACGCCGTCGCCTGGCACGTCAGCCCGGGTTACCAAGCGTGCACCTATCACATGCCGGCCCGTCCGCCCCGGCGCGGGCATCAGTCCCTGGTACCCGGCCGTCTGGGCAGTCCGTGCGTCGGCTCGCCTCCCGCGGCTGGTCGCGCGTGGGTGCCCGGATGCCATGCCCGGACGCTATGTCCGTGACACCTTTCTACGACGGATCAGCCCGGCTGCATAGAGGCAGGCGTTACCAATCGGTGATCTCGATTGGTTGCCCGGTCACATGCCACCGGGCGGCACGGCGGCCGGCGCCGTCCCGGGCGCGCTGAAGATGAGCACGGGCCAGCCGCGCTGGCGGGCGATCCTGCGCAGCGCGCGGTCGGGGTTCACCGCCCGGGGGTTGCCCACGGCCTCCAGCATCGGCAGGTCCGTCACCGAGTCGCTGTAGGCGTAGCAGTGGGGCAGCGAGTAGCCGCGCTCGGCCGCGAGCGCCCGCACCTGCTCGGCCTTGGCCTCGCCGTAGGCGTAGAACTCCACCTGGCCGGTGTAACGGCCGTCCGCCACCTCCATCCGGGTGGCGATGACCGACGAGACCCCGAGCAGCGCCCCGATCGGGGCGACCACCTCCTGGCCGGACGTGCTGACGATGATCACATCCTGGCCGGCGGTGCGGTGCTCGGCCAGCAGGGCCTGCGCCTCGGCGTAGACGTGGGGGAGGATCAGCTCGGGCAGGTTCCGGGTGACGATCTCGGCGACCCGGTCGGCTGGCCATCCCCGGCACACCTGGCTTACCTGGTCGCGGATCCGTTCCATCCGCTGGTGGCTCGCGCCGCTGAGCCGGAACGCGAGCTGGGCCAGTGCCCCGCGGACCACGTCGGCGCGGCTGATCAGGCCATGCTGGTAGAACGAGGGTCCGAACGCGAGCGTGCTCGACCTCGATATGATGGTCTTGTCGAGATCGAAGAAGGCCGCAACGGGGCGGATTGTCCTCTCGACGGGGCTGGCCACGATCCGGCAGCATAGGGCCAAACAACCGCAATCGATGGCATCTGCGCGTGACCGGTTGGTAACTTGGTATGCGTTAAGCTTTTCTGGAATGGACTAAGCTTTTCTGGATGACGGCCCCGGGATCCGGGGCCGCACGGCGACCCCCGCTCTCCCCCCCGGCGGGGGTCGCCTCATGTCTGGCCCCCGCCGCCTGTCACCTGGGCCCCTCCGCGCAGCGGCGCCAGCAGCCGTCCCAGCAGCAGCAGCGCACCGTCCTTGCTCAGCGGCTCGTTGCCGCTGCCGCACTTGGGTGACTGGATGCAGGACGGGCAGCCCGCCTGGCAGCCGCAGTCGGCGATGGCTTGCCGGGTGGCTGCCAGCCAGTCCCCGGCGACGGCGAAGCCGCGCTCGGCGAACCCCGCTCCTCCCTGGTGCCCGTCATAGACGAAGACGGTCAGCAGGCCGGTGGCGGGGTGCAGGTCGGCGGACACACCGCCGATATCCCAGCGATCGCAGGCGGCGAACAGCGGCAGCAGCCCGATGGAGGTGTGCTCGGCGGCGTGCGCGGCGCCGGGCAGGTCCACCCCTCGCCGCACCAGGGCTGCCCGCTGGCCTGCCGAGATGGTCCACCACACCGCGCGGGTGCGCAGTGCCCGCGGCGGCAGGTCGAGCGGGAACTCGCCGAGCGGCTGGCCGGTCTCCGGGTGGCGCCGGGTGAACGAGGTGACCTGCCGCATCACCTCGACCTCGCCGAAGTGGACCGTGGCCGGCCCCCAGCCGGCCCGGCGCAGCTCGGTGACCACGTCGATGCCGGTGATGTTCCTGGCCGACGTGGTGTAGCCGGGGTCGCCCGGTTCCACCAGCGCCACGCCCTGAGCCAGGTCGAGCTCGGTGACCAGGTAGAACTCGCCCTGATGCGGGTACACGGCGCCGGTGTGGACCATGATGTGGGCGGACGGCTCGTCCACCGTGCCGACCAGCCTGCCCGTCGGGCCCTCGACGATCTTGACAGGGCGGCCGCCGGTGCCGCGGAGCCCGGCCTGCCCCGCCCGGCCGCGCCTGGTCCAGTACAGCCGCTGCCCGCGCCGCCGCAGCATGCCGCGGCCGACCAGGCCGTCGGCCACCGACGGGGCGGACGGGCCGAACATGACCAGGTCATCCGGTGCCAGCGGGAGCTCGGCCGCCGCGGCGCACAGGTGCGGCGCCAGCACGTAGGGGTTGCCCGGGTCGAGCACCGTCGCCTCCACCGGCCGCTCCAGCAGGGCCTCCGGGTGGTGGACCAGGTAGGTGTCGAGCGGGTCGTCGCGGGCGATGAGCACCGCCACCGCCGCCTGGCCCTCCCGGCCGGCCCGCCCCGCCTGCTGCCAGACCGCGGCCCTGGTGCCCGGCCAGCCGGCGATGAGCACCGCGTCCAGGCCGGTGATGTTGACCCCGAGCTCGAGCGCGGTGGTGGTGGCGAGCCCCAGGATGGGCCCGGTCCGCAGCGCCTCCTCCAGCTGCCTGCGGTCCTCGGGCAGGTAGCCGGAGCGGTAGGCGGCCACCCGCTGCGCCCCCCACGGCCCGCCGGCCCCCGCCCCGGCGTCACCGAGGGAGCGCCGCGCCGCCAGCGCCACCGCCTCGGCGCCGTGCCGGGAGCGGGTGAAGGCGAGCGTCCGGACCTCGTGGGCGACCAGGTCTGCCAGCAGCCGCGCCGCCTCCATGGTCGCGCTGCGGCGGACCAGCACACCGGCCTCGCCCCGGGCGGTGGACAGCGGCGGCTCCCACAGCCCGAACGTGAGCTGGCCGCGCGGGGCGGTGCTCTTGGTGATCTCCTCCGCCGCCGCCCCGGTGAGCAGGCGGGCGCACGAGCCGGGCTCGCTGATGGTGGCCGACGCGAGCAGGAACACCGGGCCGTCCGGGCCGCCCCCGGCTTCCCCGCCCCGGCCGTGGTGGATGGCGATCCTGCGCACCCGCCGCAGCACATGGCCCACGTGCGAGCCGAACACCCCGCGGTAGCCGTGGCACTCGTCGACGATCACGTAGGCGAGCCGGCTGAAGAACCCGTTCCACCTGCTGTGCCGGGGGAGGAGCATGTGGTGCAGCATGTCCGGGGTGGTGATCAGGTAGGTCACGTGCGCGCGCGCCCATTCCCGGTCGGGCGCTGGCGTGTCCCCGTCCACCACCGCCGCGCGGACGCCCGGCAGGCCGAGCGCGCTCACCGCGCGCGCCTGGTCGGCGGCGAGCGCCCTGGTCGGGGCCAGGTAGAGCACGGTCCGCCCGGCCAGCACCGCGGTGAGCGCGGGCAGCAGGTACCCCAGTGACTTCCCCGACGCGGCCGGGGTGGAGATGATCACGTTCCGGCCCTGGTGCGCGTGCTCGGCCATGGCCACCTGGTGCGCCCAGGGCAGGCCGATCCCGGCAGCCACGAAAGCGTTGCTGACCTGCGCCGGGACCCACTCCGGCCAGGGCAGGCAGTGGCCCGGGCTGGCCGGTATCCGCGCCATGTGGGTGAGCCGGCGGGTGCGCTGGCCGTGGCGCAGGATCCGCGCGGCAGCGGGCCCGGCGGGCGCGGCGGCTGGCCGCGAGCGGGCGCGCGGCGGCCCGGCCGGGCCCGCCTCTCCCCGGCCTTGCGGGCGGGGGAGCGCAGGCGGCCCAGCGGTGGCGGGTGGGGTAGGGGCGCGCATCGGGTCCCAGTCTGTCATCCCTGCGCGGGTATGCCTCTAAGGCTGAACTCGTGTAGACATGACCTCAGAGCGTGGTTGAATGCGCGGGGACAAGGTGCCTGTATGCGGCGCCGGCCGGCCCGGCACCCATGCAGGCGGACGTTGCAAGGCGCGGGAGGATCTGTGGATCTGAAGTTGGATCACCACACCAAGGATGGGATCGAAGTCGTCGATGTGGAGGGGGAGATCGACGTCTACACCGCCCCGCGACTGCGTGAGCTGCTCATCGAACTGGTGAATGTCGGGCACTACCAGCTCGTCGTGAACATGGAGAAGGTGGAGTTCCTCGACTCGACCGGCCTCGGGGTGCTGGTGGGCGGGCTCAAGCGGGTCCGGGCGCACGACGGGTCGCTGGACCTGGTCTGCACCCAGGAGCGGATACTCAAGATTTTCCGGATCACGGGGCTGACCAAGGTGTTCGGCATCCACGACAGCGTGGACGAGGCGATCGCGGCCCGCAAGTCCGAGAAGTAATCCCGCTGAGCGCTGACGACGATGGCCACGGTCGAGATGAGCTTCACGCCGCTGCCGGCGCATGTGCGCACGGCGCGGCTGGTAGCCACCGCGGTGGCCAGGCGCAGCGGGGTGGACGAGGCGCTGCTCGATGAGGTCAGGCTGGCAGTCGGGGAGGCATGCTCGCGGGCGGTGGAAGCACATCAGGAGCATTGTCCCGCTGAGCCGGTCCGGGTCGCCCTGACCGGTAACAACGGGCGGTTCGAGGTGGTCGTGACGGACACCGCGGCGCAGGGCACCGGCGCGGCGGCCCCCGCCCCCGGCGGGATGGCGGACGGCAACGCGGCGCCGGCCGGTGAGCGGCCGGCCACGGTTGCCGAGGCCGCGCAGCAGGCGGTGCCCGCCGAACTCGGCCTGGCGGTGATCGAGGGGCTGGCCGACGACGTGGAGATCTCGCACACCACGGCCGGCCTCAGCATCAGGATGAGCTGGCCGTCCGCTGCCGCGGCAGGCTGAGCCCGGCCCTGACCGCGCGGCAGGTGGCGCGGCCCGCGTTGCGGCCGTTTCAGCTACTGTGCGCCTGCGGCCCGGCCGGAGTGGCTCCCCTTCCACGCGGCACCGCCGCGCCGCCGATGACCGGCCCGCGGGCCGCCGCCGCCAATGCGTGGTTTATCTTTGTCTGACGAACGCGTCGCAAACCATGCGGATCTGACCCCGCTGAGCTATCTCATGGCGAGCGTGCGTAGAATCCCGGCTCTGTCCACAGTGGCATCCGCAATCCCCCGTGGGTTGCTGTCCGGACGTGGTGGCAGGACCCTGGGATCGCCAGCCCGCGCGCGGATTGCCGTGTGCCCCCGGTCAAGGAGGACGGATGTTGAGGCTCAACCTCGCCGCGGACGGCGGGGCGGTCGGTCTGAGCGGCGGCAACCTCACCCTGGTTGTCGTCGTCGCCGTCGTCGCCCTGCTCGCGCTTGCCGTGGCGGGCTGGCTGGTGAGGGAAGTTCTCGCCGCCAGCCAGGGCACGGAGAAGATGCAGGAGATCGCCCGCGCGGTCCAGGAGGGCGCGGCGGCCTACCTTCGGCGCCAGTTCAGGACCCTCGGCGTCTTCGTGGTCATCATCTTCTTCGTGCTGTTGCTGCTGCCGGCCGATTCGCCGGAGGTCCGGTGGGGCCGCAGCGCCTTTTTCCTGGTGGGCGCGTTCTTCTCCGCGCTGACCGGTTTTACCGGCATGTCGCTCACGGTCCGCGGCAACGTCCGGGTGGCTGCCGCGGCCCGTGAGTCCGATGGTCAGCGGCGTGCGATGCGGATCGCCTTCCGCACCGGTGGCGTGGCGGGGATGTTCACCGTCGGCCTCGGCCTGTTCGGCGCGGCGGTCGTCGTCCTGATCTTCAAGGCCAACGCCCCGAACGTGCTGGAGGGCTTCGCGTTCGGCGCCGCGCTGCTGGCGATGTTCATGAGGGTCGGTGGCGGCATCTTCACCAAGGCGGCCGACGTCGGCGCCGACCTGGTGGGCAAGGTCGAGAAGGGCATCCCGGAGGACGACCCGCGCAACCCCGCCACGATCGCCGACAACGTGGGCGACAACGTCGGGGACTGCGCCGGCATGGCCGCCGACCTGTTCGAGTCGTACGCGGTCACCCTGGTGGCTTCGCTCATCCTGGGCAAGGTCGCGTTCGGCAACTACGGCCTGGTGTTTCCCCTGATCGTCCCGATGATCGGCGTCGTCACCGCGGTGATCGGCATCTTCGTGGTCGCCCCGCGCAAGGGCGACCGCAGCGGCATGAGCGCCATCAACCGCGGTTTCTTCGTCTCCGCGGTCGTCTCCCTGCTGCTCGTCATCGGCGCCACCTTCCTCTACCTGCCCGCCAGGTTCAGTGAGCTCACCGGGGTCACCGACGCCAGCATCCTCGCGCACGGGGGGAGCCCGCGCTGGCTGGCGATCGGCGCGGTGCTCATCGGCCTGGTGCTGGCCAGCGCCATCCAGCTGCTGACCGGGTACTTCACCGAAACCAACCGCAAGCCCGTGCGGGAGATCGGGGAGGCCACCGCGGGCGGCCCGGCCACGGTCATCCTGTCCGGCGTGGCAACGGGCATGGAGTCGGCCGTGTACGCGGCGCTGCTGATCGGCGCGGCGGTCTACGGCGGTTTCCTGCTCGGCACCGGGAACGCGACGCTGGCGCTGTTCGCGGTCGCGCTGACCGGCACCGGGCTGCTCACCACGGTGGGCGTCATCGTGTCCATGGACTCGTTCGGCCCGGTGACCGACAACGCGCAGGGCATCGCCGAGATGTCCGGGGACGTGGAGGGGCCGGGTGCGCAGATCCTCACCCAGCTGGACGCGGTCGGCAACACCACCAAGGCCATCACCAAGGGCATCGCGATCGCGACGGCGGTGCTCGCGGCCACCGCGCTGTTCGGCGCCTTCCGCACCACCGTCGAGACAGCCCTGGGCAAGGCGGCCGGCTCGTTCAGCCTGTCGGTGGACAGGCCCAATGTCCTGCTGGGGGTGATCGTCGGCGCGGCGGTGGTGTTCCTGTTCGCCAGCCTGCTGATCCGGGCCGTGGGCCGGGCGGCCCAGCAGGTGGTGGTGGAGGTACGGAACCAGTTCCGCGACCACCCCGGGATCATGGACTACACCGAGAAGCCCGAATACGGGCGGGTGGTGGACATCTGCACCCGGGACTCGCTGCGCGAGCTGGCCACCCCCGGCCTGCTGGCCATCCTGGCGCCGCTCGCGGTCGGGTTCGCGTTCGGCTACGCGCCGCTCGGTGCCTACCTGGTCGGGGCCATCGCCGCCGGCGTCCTGATGGCGGTCTTCCTGGCCAACTCCGGCGGCGCCTGGGACAACGCCAAGAAACTGGTCGAGGACGGGAACTACGGCGGCAAGGGCAGCGAGGCCCACGCCGCGACCATCATCGGGGACACCGTCGGCGACCCGTTCAAGGACACCGCCGGCCCGGCCATCAACCCGCTGATCAAGGTGATGAACCTGGTGTCGCTGCTGGTCGCGACCAGCGTGGTGAAATACAGCCACGACCTCGGGCTGCGGGCCGGCGTGGCGGTCGGCGCGGTGCTCATCGTCGTCATCGCCATCGTGATCTCCAAGCGGCGCTCCGCCAGCCTGTCGGGCAGCGGGGCGGGTGACACGGCGGCCATCGGCGGTGCGCGGGGCCCGGACGGGACGCAAACGGCTGGGGACGGGCCCGCCGGGGAAACAGATGCCGCCGCGGAGCAGACCCCACAGGCAACCGGCTGATCAGCCTGGCACGGGCCTGATCAGCCTGGCACGGGCCTGGCCGGCCTGGCACGGGGCAGCGGATGGCGGTGGAGCCCCTTCCGGGCTCCGCGCTGGCGGCGGCCCGGCCGCCGGTGAGCTGAGGCCGGCGCCGTGCCGGGCAGCGGCGGACTGGGCTGGATCCGGGCGCCGTGTCCGGCCCGATTTGCTATGCGGCCGGGCGCGTTCCCGCTAGCGTTCGTTGCATGGCACTTTCGCCCGCCGCCGCGGCAGAGGACAAGCTGCGCCGCTGGGCCGAGGCCAACGCCCGGCGGGACGAGATCGTCCGCGAGGCCGCCGAGGCCGGGGTCAGCATCCACCAGATCCAGCAGATCACCGGCATCGCCCGGGCCACCATCATCGGCATCCTGGCGCGGCGGCCCCGGCGGCCGCTGCTGAGGCTGGTCTCCAGCGACGAGCCGCCGCCGGCCTGACCGGGAGCGTCAGGTCACCGCGTCCGCGGCCTCGACCTCGTCGCGGGACAGGCCGAGCAGGTACAGCACCGTGTCCAGGTACGGGACGCTGACCGAGGCGTCGGCCGCGTCCCGGACCACCTGCTTGGCGTTGAACGCGATGCCCAGCCCGGCGGTGGCGATCATGTCGAGGTCGTTGGCGCCGTCGCCGATGGCCACCGTCTGGCTGAGCGGGACACCGGCCTGCGCCGCGAACCGCCGCAGCGCCGCGGCCTTGCCGGCCCGGTCCACCACCGGGCCGGCCAGCCGCCCGGTCAGCTTGCCCCCGGAGATCTCCAGCGTGTTGGCGGCGGCGTAGTCGAGCCCGAGCCCGGCGGCCAGCCCGTCGGTGATCTGGGTGAAGCCGCCGCTGACGATCCCGCACCGGTAGCCGAGCCTGCGCAGGGTGCGGATCAGCGTCCTGGCGCCGGGCGCGAGGTGCAGGTCGGCCCGCACCTGGTCGAGCACCGTGGCGTCCAGGCCGGCCAGCAGCGCGACCCGCTCGGCCAGCGACTCCGCGAAGTCCACCTCGCCGCGCATGGTGGCGGCGGTGACCTTGGCGACCTGCTCGGAGCAGCCCGCCCGGGCGGCCAGCAGGTCGATCACCTCGCCCGCGATGAGGGTGGAGTCCACGTCCATGACGATCAGGCGCATCGCGCGGCGGTGCAGGCCACCGCGCTGGACCGCCACGTCCACCCCCTGTGTGACCGACTCCTGCGTCAGGGCGGTCCGCAGCTCATCCGGGTCGGCGCCGGACACGTCCAGCTCGATGCAGGTGACGGGCCGGTCGGCGAGCCGGTCGATCCGGTCGATGTTCGCGCCGTTCGCGGCGATCCGGCCGGCGATGGCCGCGATGGCGGCGGGCAGCAGCGGGCTGCCCAGCACGGTGACGTGCAGCTGCCCGCGCCGCCGCGGTGATTCCGCGGAGCCCATGGTGATCTCCACGTCCATGCCGAGGTCCGCGGCGACCGCCCGGACACCCCGGTGGATCGAGGTCAGATCGGGGTCGGGCCCGCAGGCCAGCAGGACACCGAGCACCAGGCGGCCGCGGATGACGACCTGCTCGATGTCGAGCACGCTCAGGCCATGCCCGGCCGCCAGGACGGTGAAGAGCCGGGACGTCACCCCCGGCCGGTCCCGGCCGGTCAGGGTCACCAGCACGGTGGTATCTGCCGCATCCATTGCCTGCGCAACGCTACCGCCGGGGGCGGCCGCCAGCGAACCGCGGCGCGGCCGGCCCCGGTGCCGCGCCCCGCCGTTCACGGTCCTGACGTCCCACGGCCGCCGGTGGCACGCGCGGCGTTCAGACCCCGGGAGGGCGCCCGCCGGACCCGCCGGGACTCCGATGCCGGCGGCAGCGCCGTAGCGTAGGTTCGGTCTCACAGATGCCGCGCTGGAGGGAGCCGGATGTCCGACGAGGTGATCCGCTTGCGTGGTGTCGGCATCAGGCGGGGCGGGTCGATGCTGCTGCGCGAGATCACCTGGACGGTCTACGACGACGAGCGGTGGGTCGTGATCGGGCCCAACGGGGCGGGCAAGACCACGCTGCTCCAGGTGGCCGCGACCCAGCTGTTCCCCACCGAGGGGATCGCGGAGATCATGGGCCAGCGGCTCGGCGCCACCGACGTCTTCGACCTGCGGCCGCGGATCGGCCTGGCCAGCGCGGCCGTCGCCGACCAGGTGCCGCCGGGGGAGAAGGTCATCGACCTCGTCCTCACCGGCTCCTACGCGATCGTCGGGCGGTGGAAGGAGGAGTACGAGTCCACCGACGTGACCCGGGCGGTGGAACTGCTCGACGCGCTGGGCTGCGCCCACCTGATCAGGCGCCGGTTCGCGACCTTGTCCGAGGGTGAGCGCAAGCGGGTGCAGATCGCCCGGGCCCTCATGCCCGACCCCGAGGTGCTGCTGCTCGACGAGCCGGCCGCCGGGCTGGACCTGGGCGGCCGGGAGGACCTCGTGCGCCGGATCGCCTACCTCGCCGCGGACCCGACGGCGCCCACCATGGTGATGGTCACCCACCACGTGGAGGAGGTGCCGGTGGGCTTCACCCACGCCATGCTGCTGCGGCGGGGGCAGGTGCTGGCGGCCGGCCCGCTGCCGGATGTGTTCACCGAGCGGAACCTGTCCAAATGCTTCGGCGTCCCGCTGGTGGTCGAGTACCGCCAGTCCCGCTGGAGCGCCCGCGCCGCCATGTAGGCCGTCCGCAGCGAAGATCGCGTATGCACGCGTCGGCGGGCGGCGCGGCGGGCACAATCCAGGCATGCAGCCCTCTTCAGGCAGGCAGCTCCCGCGGATGGGAGCCGCCGGTGAAGGGTGACCGGGTGGAGATCGTCATCGACACCGGCGGCGCCACGAAGACCTATGAGGTGGCCGCCACCCGAGCCGGGCGGCGGGTCGAGGTGGTCAACCGCCGCGGGCTGGTGGAGGTGACCGAGCTCACCCGCAGCGGCTCGGCGGTGCGCACCGCCCGGTTCATGGCCAGCCGGGTGGTCGCCCTGGTGGAGCACCCCGCCGACCAGCGCCCCCGGGCCGGCGCGGGCAGGGCCAGCCCTCCCGCGGAGCCGGCGGAGTAACGCCCGGCGGCGCGGGAAACGGGTGCCGCAGGAGATCCCCGCCGGGAACGGGAAGGTGGCACGCAGGATGTGGTGTTGCCTCCACCCTGGCCCCCCGTTCCGCCGGCCGCCACAATCGGCTACATGACCGACCAGGCCACCAGCCGGCCAGGCACACGGGCCCTGGCCTGGGGGCTAGCAGGGCTCATCCTGCTGATCCTCACCGGGGCGCTGGTGCTGCTGGCGTTCAACGCGCGGGTGATGCCCCCCTCGAAGATCGGCGCGTACGGCTTCGCTGCGGTCGCGGTCGTCGTCTACGCCGGCGTCGGGGGGCTGATCGCGGCGCGGGTTCCCGGCAATGCCATCGGCTGGCTGCTCTCCCTGGAGGGCCTGCTGCTGGCGATGAGCATGTTCCTGGAGCAGTACGGCCTGCGCGGCCTGGCCACAGCTCCCGGCTCGCTGCCAGCGGCGCGGCCGATCAGCGCGCTCGGCGCCAGCACGCAGAATCTGGCGGTCGCGTCGCTGATCGTCCTCGTCCTGCTCTTCCCGGACGGCCGCCTGCCGTCCCGCCGGTGGCGGCCGGTGCTCTGGATCGCGATCGCGGCGGTCATCGTGTCCGGGCTCGGGCAGCTTCTGCAGCGCGGCACCGTCATCCAGGGCAGCCTGACCAACGCGCTGTCGGCCGCGCACGTGGCATACCCGAACCCGTTCGGCGTCCTCCCCCGCAACGGCTGGTACAGCGACCTCCTCGGCGCGGGGGCACTGATCGGGGTGGCCGCCGCCCTGCTCGCGCTGGCTTCGGTATTCGTGCGGCGGCGCGGGGCGTCAGCCGAGCTGCGCCAGCAGCTGGCCTGGCTGGCCTACGTCGGCGCGCTCACGCTGGGTTTCGCGGCTGTCATGATCGTGTTCAGCCTGGCCACCGGCGACGCGGACAGCTCGATCCTCAACATCCTGTTCGTCCTGGCCTTCGGCACGCCGATCTTCGGCATCCCGATGGCGTGCGCGGTCGCCGTGCTCAGGTACCGGCTCTACGACCTCGACATCGTGGTCAAGAAGACCGTGGTCGCGGCGCTGGTGGCGGCGGTGTTCACCGCTGTCTACGTACTCGTGGTGGTCGCGGTCGGCGCGGCGACCGGGCGGCCGGGCGGCGACCCGCTCACGTTCGTGGCGGCCGCGCTGGCCGCCATCCTGCTGCAGCCGGTCCGCACCCGCGCCGGGATGCTGGCCGACCGCCTGGTCTACGGCAGGCGGGCCACCCCGTATGAGGTGCTGTCGGAGTTCTCGGAGCAGCTCGCGGGCACCTACTCGACCGAGGACGTCCTGCCCCAGATGGCCCGGATGCTGGTGGAGGCCACCGGCGCGCAACGGGCCGAGGTGTGGCTGCGGACGGCGGGCAGCGAGCAGCTGGAGGCGGTGTGGCCGTCCCCGAACGGGTCGGCGCCCATGGCGGCCGCGGCCGGCGCGGTCGCACCGGGCGTACCGGAGCCGCAGGCCGCCCGGCCGGTGACCGGCGGCGGGGCTGACGGCCGGGCCCGTGCGTTCGACGTGGAGCACCAGGGCGAGCGGCTCGGCGCGCTGCGGATCACCAGCTCGCCGCGGGAGCCGCTGACCCCGGCCGGGGAGCGGCTGGTCCGGGACGTGGCCGCGCAGGCCGGGCTGGTGCTGCGCAACGTCGCGCTGATCGAGGACATCCGCGCTTCCCGGCAGCGGCTGGTCGCAGCCGCCGACGAGGCGCGCCGCCGGCTGGAGCGCAACCTGCACGACGGCGCGCAGCAGCAGCTCGTCGCGCTCCGGATCACCCTCGGCCTGGCCCGGCAGCTGGTGACCGGCTCACCCGGCGAGGCGGCCGAGCTCCTCGCCCAGACCGAGCAGGACGCCCAGGAGGCGCTGGAGGAGCTCCGCGACCTGGCCCGCGGGATCTACCCGCCGCTGCTCGCGGACCTGGGCCTGGCCGCCGCGCTCGAGGCCCAGGCGCGCAAGGCGCCGCTGCCGGTGACCGTGCAGGCGGACGGGGTCGGCAGGTACCCGCAGGACGTCGAGGCCGCGGTGTATTTCTGCGTGCTGGAGGCGCTGCAGAACGTCGCCAAGTACGCCCACGCCGCCGCGGCGGTCGTGGCCCTCGGCCAGGACGGCGGCTGCCTGGTGTTCACGGTGAGCGACGACGGCGCGGGCTTCGACCCGGCGGCCGCGCCAGCGGGCACCGGTGTGCAGGGCATGGCGGACCGGCTGGCCGCGCTCGGCGGGACGCTGGACCTCACCTCGGCCCCCGGCCACGGCACCCAGGTGAGCGGGCGGGTACCCGCCGCGGCTCGCTTATCCCGGCCGGGCAGGACGCAGAGCGCCGGGTACCGGGATCGAGCGGCGCCCTGCTAACTTCTGCACGTGATCCCCGCCGGGGATGGCTGGCCGGACGAAGGAGCCGCCGATGACTCCCAGACCGCTGACGGTCCTGTTCATGCCGGAGAGCGCGTACGGGCCGACCAACAACTGCATCGGCATCGGCGACGTGCTGCGCCGGCGGGGCCACCGGGTGGTCTTCGCGGCCGAGGCGTCCTGGAAGGGCAGGCTGGAGCCGCTGGGCTTCACCGAGGACCTGGTCGACCTGGCCGCGCCCGCCGAGGGCGATCAGGACGCCGGGCAGTTCTGGAAGGACTTCGTCGCGCAGACGGCGCCGGAGTTCCGCAAGCCGACGATCGAGCAGCTGGAGACCTGGATCAAGCCGGTCTGGGAGGAGCTCGCGGGCGGCGCCAGGTACTGCCACGACCAGCTGAGCGCGATCGTGGACCGGGCCCGTCCCGACGTCATCGTCGAGGACAACGTGGTGGGGTTCCCGGCGCTGGTGGCCGCGGGCGTGCCGTTCGTGCGGATCGTGTCCTGCAACCCGCTGGAGATCAAGAGCCCGGACGTGCCGCCGGTGTTCTCCGGGTACCCGGCGGGCGACCGCACCGGGTGGGCGGAGTTCCGGGCCGAATACGAGCGGGTGCACCGCCCGCTGTGGCAGGACTTCAACGCCTGGTACACCGCGCAGGGCGCGCCGCCCCTGCCGGACCTGGAGTTCATCGCCGAAGGCGACGTCAACCTCTACGTCTACCCGGAGCTGGCCGACTACCGGCGGGAGCGGCCGCTCGGGCCGGCCTGGCACCGGCTCGACTCCTCGGTGCGGGCGACCGACCAGGAGTTCACGCTCCCGCCCGGGCTCGCCGGCCGCGACGGGGCGCTGATCTACTTCTCGCTCGGCTCGCTCGGGTCGGCCGACACCGGGCTGATGCGGCGGGTGATCTCCTGCCTGGCGGACACCCCGCACCGCTACATCGTGTCCAAGGGCCCGCTGCACGCCGAGATCGAGCTGGCGCCGAACATGTGGGGCGCCGAGTTCGTGCCCCAGGCGTCGGTGCTCCCCCTGGCCGACCTGGTGATCACGCACGGCGGCAACAACACCACCACCGAATGCCTTCACTTCGGAAAGCCGATGATCGTGCTGCCGCTGTTCTGGGATCAGTACGACAACGCGCAACGGATGGACGAACTCGGGTTCGGCGCCCGGCTCGACACCTACGGCTTCACCGACGCCCAGCTGCACGGGGCGCTGGACCGGCTGCTGGCCGACGGCGCGCTGCGTGAGCGCCTGGCCAGCGCCGGGCAGGCGATCAGGGCGCGCGACGGCGTCGCGCGCGCGGCCGCCGTCATCGAGGGCGCCGCCCGGGACTGACCGGGGCGGCTGAGCCGCGGCCCGGCTCAGCGGGCGTGCCGCAGCCCGGCTCAGCGGGCATGCCGCGGCCCGGCTCAGCGGGCGTGCGCGCGCCGGGAGGGCCGGGAGGGCCGGACCTGCACCATGCCGCCTTCGACCACCCGGGTGTCGAACGCGGGCTGCCGCGCGGTGGCCGGCCCGTGCACCACGGTGCCGTCGGCCAGCCGGAACGTGCTGCCGTGCCAGGGGCAGGTGACGCAGGGGCCGTGCTCGCCGTCGGCGACGCTGCCCTGGTGCAGGGGGCCGCCCAGGTGCGCGCACTGATCGGCCAGCGCCAGCACGTCGCCGCCCTGGCGCAGCACGGTGAGGGTCAGGTAGCCGAGCCGCCGCCGGGCGAGGCGGCCGTCGGGCAGTTCGTAGACGCGGCACAGGTCGTGCCAGCCGAGCGCCGTCAGGTGCGCGACCGGCTCGGCGTGGCTGGCGCCCGCGCCGAGGCCGAACGCCATGTGGCGGCCCAGGAAGCCGCCGGTGGCCACCGCTGCGAGACCGCCGAGCGCCAGCAGCCGCCCGCCGCTGTCCCGGCCCGCCATCCGGGCGGCCAGCGAGGCCGCGAACAGCGCGGAGGCGCCGGCGCTGGAGGCGGCGTGGATAAGGCCGACCCGCTGCTGCTCACGGTGGAGCGACGACCAGTCGGCCAGCCCGGCCGCGGCCGCGGGCACGGTTCCCGCGAGCCCGAGGGCGAGCAGCACCCGCGACGCACGCCCCGAGCCCGGCACGAAGTCCAGCACCGTCGCCGAGGTCCAGAAGCCCAGCGGCAGCGCCACCAGCGCCGGGTGCACGGGCTGGCCGACCCAGACCCCGTGCAGCGCGTCCCGGCCCCCGGCCGGCAGCCCGCGCCGGATGGCCTCCGCGAGCGGCTGGGTCACCCGGTCCAGCGTCTCGGCGCCCTCCAGCCGGCCGGCGAGGCCGGCCGGGGCGGACAGCAGTCCCAGACCGGGACGTGAGGTCCGGGAACGGCCGCCGCGCCGGCGGAAGAGCCGGGCCTGCGATGAGCTCATATACCAACACGTACCCGGCCAGCCGCGGGCCTATCGTCACCTGGGCGGTACCAGCCG
The DNA here is from genome assembly GCA_035518495.1 of Streptosporangiaceae bacterium. GTDB lineage: Bacteria > Actinomycetota > Actinomycetes > Streptosporangiales > Streptosporangiaceae > UBA9676. The sequence goes on along the minus strand of DATIXO010000225.1, from coordinate 27,904 downwards.
TGATCGTTTCCGCTCCTCACGGGGTTCCGTCATCGTTACCCGTGGTTCGTGCTGGTTCCGGTGCCAGGATGCCGCTGGCCACGGCGGCCTCGACCATGTCCCTGGCGTAGGCGCCCAGCGACGGTGAGCCGTCCTCGATCAGCGCGACCCTGGCCAGCGCCCGGTCGGCCGTGACGCCGGGCGCCCGCCAGGTGCCGCCGCCGGTCACCATGTTGAGGAGCATGGGCTGCAGCCGGTCCAGGGCGCGGGCGAACTTCGCCTCCGGCGTCGCCCGCTCCTCGAACTCGTCCCACAGCGCGCGCAGCGCGGCCGCCTGCGCGGCCGGCGGTATCGCGAAGAGCCGGTCCGCGGCAGCTCGTTCGGCATGCTGCTGGCGGGCCTGGTCGGCCGCGGGCGCATAAACCGACAGGTCGCCGGCGTCGATCTCGACCAGGTCGTGCAGCACGACCATCGCCATCACCCGGCCCAGATCGGTGCCGGGCGGGGCGTGCCCGGCCAGCACCAGGGCCATCAGCGCCAGGTGCCAGGAGTGCTCTGCCGAGTTCTCCCGCCGTGAGCGGTCGGCCAGCGTGCTCTGGCGCAGCACCGTCTTGAGCCGGTCCGCCTCCAGCAGGAAGCGGATCTGGCTGTCGAGAGGTTCCATGGGCCCATTTGATCAGGTGCGGGCGGACGGCCCGCCGCGCACGGTGACCTACTCGGCGCGGAGCACGGCCGCGGGCGGGGTCCGGGCGGCGACCGCGCCCGGGCCGGCGGCCAGCAGGTTCCCCGCCACCAGCAGGATAAAGAACCCGGCGAGCAGGGCCGGTACCGGCACCACGGTCACCGGGACGGCACCCAGCGAGGTGGCGAACGCGTCCCACGCCCAGTGGCCGGCGGCCACCCCGAGCGGCACCCCGGCCAGCGCGGCGATCACCAGGATCACGCTGGCCTGCCAGGCGACGGCCGCCATGACCTGGCGGCGGGTCAGGCCCAGCGTCTTGAGCAGGGCGAGTTCCCTCCGCCGCCGGCGGACCGACGCGAGCAGGGCCAGCGCCAGCGACAGCACCGCGCCGGCCGTCGCGGCCAGCGCCAGCGCGAGCGGTTGGCTGCCCATCCGCGCCGCGTCCACGATCGCCGCGCCCTGGATCCGGTTCTGCGGCAGCCGGTAGGTCCCGCCGGGAGTCCCGCCGGGATTGGCATCGCTGATCCTGGCGACCAGCGCCTTGCTGCTGGCACCGGGGGCCATGTCGATCGCCACCGCCGAGGGGAAGGCGGGAACGGCCACCGCCGCGCTGGCCGCCTGCTGCACTGACAGGCTGGGGGAAAGGCCCTGGATCCTCAGCAGCGTGCTGTCGGCGAGCATGGCGCCGCGGCCCAGCGACACATGGTCGGCTATGGTCAGCCCGATCGACGGCAGCGTCACCGTGCCCACGATCGTGAGGGTGCGCCTGGCCCGTCCGGTGCCGACGGTCACTGTGTCCCCGACCCGCTTGCCGAGCTGGCGCAAGGTGGCGACGCCCAGCTCGATCTGCCGCGGCCCGGCGATCGGCTGGCCGCTGGTCGTGGGGGGTTCCACCGAGCCGAGGTGCCGGGTCAGCCCCAGCACGGGGACGGTCTGGCCGTCGACGGGAACCTGGGTGAACGCGAAGGTCGACCAGCCGGTGACCCCCCGCTGGCCGCTGACGAGCCGGTCCATCTGCGCGGGTGACCAGCTTCCGTACCCGCCCTGTGTGTCCATCAGCAATGTCCAGTTCCAGCCGTACCGGGCCGGGTTGGCCACCAGCCCGGCCAGGCTGGCGCCGAACACCACCGCCATCGCCACCGCCATGACCGCCACCACGGAGCCGATCAGGGTGGCCAGCACCGGGACAGGCCGGCGTCCCGCTCCCCGCTCCAGTGCCTCCCGGGTCCCCACCACGGCGGTCACCGGCAGGCCCGCCGCCGCGGCGGCGGAGGCGACTGACGACGCCCTGGCGGCCGGGATGTGGGCGGGGGGCCGCGCCGACCGCCAGGCCAGCACTGAAAGGACGGCGAGCAGCGCGGCGGCGAGCACACAGCCCCCGCCCGCGAGCACCAGCGGATCAGCCTGCACGCCACGGGCCGGGTCGAACTCCCTGACCGCGCCCACCGGGGCGAGCGGTGAGACCGCGACCGCGCCCGCCACCGCCAGTGCCGTGCCGACCAGGACCGCGCCCGCCCCCGCCAGGCCAGATGCGAGCGCCGCCTGGGCGCGGGACGTGCCCATGGCGCGCAGCCCGGCCAGGTCGGGCGTGGATCGCTCCAGCAGTTGCGCCAGCGCCTGGCCCGCCAGTACGAGCAGGGCCAGCACCGCCAGGCCCGCGAGGATGGCCAGCGCGACCGCCTGCGGCTCGATCCCCTGCTGCACCTCGTGATGAAGGATGTCCAGGCGGCGGATGTTGAGGCGGATCGCGCCCGGCGGCACACCGAACATCCGGTCCAGAACGTTGGCCAGCGTGGCCAGGTGCCGCTGCAGCGCCGGGATGCCCGCGCTGCCCGCCGTGAGCCGCAGCCCGACCCAGCCGAACTGGAACTCGCCGTTCAGGTACCTGGCGGTGGCCGCCGGGGGCAGCACCGCGGCGTCGACGTCGTCGAACTGGTCTCCGAGCGCCGGGGGGATGACCACGATCCCGGTGACCACGAACGTGGACCGCCCGGCCGGGACCGCCGTGTTCGTCTTCAGGTTCTCCCGGTAGAACTCATAGGTCACATGGCCGCCGACGCCGGTGTGGAAGAACCGGGCCTCCCCGGCCGTGAGCGCGATCTCGCTGGTGGCGCCGGGCCGGGGCAGCCTGCCCGCCAGCACCGTCGGCCGGTCCTGCCGGAAGCCATCGCCGTCCAGGCTGCCGGTCAGGCCGTTGGTGAGGAAGGCGTCGTTGACCTTGCCGTTCACGACCGGGTTGGCGTTCAGGCCCACGGTGGCGGCGCCGGACGCCACGCCGGGCAGGCGCTCGACCTGCCGGATGACCGGCAGGACCGGGCCAGGCACGTTGACGAACACGTCGCTGGAGTTGATCGCGCGCAGGTAGCGCCCGTAGGCCGTGTCGGTGCGCCGTGCCCCGGCCAGCGCCCCGAGCGCGACCGTGCCCAGCAGTCCGCAGATCAGCGCCACCACCAGCACCTGGCGGCGTGAGCGCCGCCGGGTCGCCCGCCAGTAGTAGAACGCCGTCCTCATGGCTGCGTCACCGGTCCGGGCCGTGGTTCATGATGCAAGTAGAGGGCATGGCGGATGGAGTCTCAATGGTGCTAGGACGAGATATCACGGAGGCTGGCCCCACCGGGCGGGACGTGGTGACAGGCGCGCTCCGCCCGCCGGCCGGCCCGTCATCCTGGCTTGGCTGTCCACGGGCCCGGCGGCGCGCTACGATCACCGGCTGATGGGAGCGATCAGGGTAGTGCTGGCCGAGGACAATGTCCTGCTCCGGGAGGGTGTCTCCCGGCTGGTGTCGGCGAACGAGGATTTCGAGCTGGTGGGGACCGCCCCCGACCTGCCACAGCTGCTCGCGCTGGTGCGCGAGCAGCAGCCCGACGTGGTCATCACCGATATCCGGATGCCGCCCACCGGGACCAACGAGGGCATCCAGGCGGCTGCCTGGCTGCGCGAGAACCACCCGGAGGTGGGGGTGGTGGTGCTGAGCCAGTACACCGCCCCGGCGTACGCGATGGCGCTGCTGGAGCACGGTTCCGCGGGCCGTGCGTACCTGCTCAAGGAGCGGGTGGCCAGCGTCGACGAGCTGGCGCGGGCCATCCGCGCGGTCGCCCAGGGCGGCTCGGTGATCGACCCGCTGGTGGTCGACGAGCTGGTCAGGTCGCGGTCGAGCCAGCAGCAGCCCGGCATGTCGTCGCTGACGCCGCGGGAGTCCGAGATCCTCGCCGAGATGGCGCAGGGCAAGAGCAACGCCGCGATCGCCGCCTCGCTGAGCGTCTCCGAGCGCGCCGTGGAGAAGCACACCAACTCGATCTTCGCCAAGCTCGGCCTGTCCGAGGAGAAGGACCTCAACCGCCGGGTCAAGGCCGTCCTGCTGTTCCTGGCCGAGGGCCAGGGAGGCTGACCACACCGCCGCCGGGGTGGCAGCACCCTGCCCAGGTCAGCGGGGCCGTGCGAAGCTGGGAGCATGACCACCAACCCGCACGCAGTGGTCGTAGTCGATGATCAGGCTCCGTTCCGGATGGCCGCCAAGGCGGTGCTGCGGCGGCTGCCCTGTTTCGAGCTCGCTGGCGAGGCCTCGAGCGGGCCGGAGGCGATCGAGCTGGTCGAGGCGCTGCGCCCGGCGCTGGTGCTGATGGACATCAACATGCCGGAGATGAACGGGATCGAGGCGACCCGCCGGATCGTGTCCGCCCACCCGGAGGTGGTGGTGTTCCTCTGCTCCACCTACGACGTGGCGGACCTGCCGCCCGGTGCCGCTGCCAGCGGCGCGAGCGCCTACCTCAACAAGGAGCGGTTCGGCGCCGAGACGCTGCGCCAGCTCTGGGCGGAACGGGATTCCGGCTCGTTCGTGACCGCCTGAGCAGCCGGGCCGCCGCCGAAGTGGCGGAAGTTCCGCCTCATTCGCGCTGGCTGATCCATACCGATACGTGGGCGGGCTCCAGGGCCGTCCGCACGATCCTGGTCAGGTCATGCTGGACCGGATCCAGGTCCATGGCGCCTTTCAGCCGGGCCGCGAACGCCGCCACCATCTGGTCGGCGTCATACCGCGCGCGGTTGAAACGGCGGTCAACGATCCCCTGTACCCGCCGCCGCACCGGGTTGAACAGTGCGGCGACCGCCAGCGTTGACGCTGCTACCGCGACCGGCGAGGAGAGAGGCAGGACCCGGGTCGCCAGCAGCACCAGGCCGGCATACACCCCCACCAGGAGCCCGGTCACGATCGTGTAGGCCAGCGTGCGGCTGATGATCCGGTCGATCTCATACAGCCGGTACTTCAGGATCCCGATCCCGATACTCAGCGGCAGTGCCGCGAACCCGAGGATCAGCACTTCCCAGATGGCCGAGTCGGTCGTGATGGCCCAGATCCCGAGGACCCCGCAGGCGGTGGCGCCGCTGGCCAGCCACTTCAGCTGCTGGCGCCGCTCTCCGGAGGAACGGCGCCAGCTGAGGACCTGGCTCCCGATGGCGGCCAGCCAGAACGCCGCAACCGTGATGAAGAACGCCTCCTGCACCCCGATCGCCCAGGCCGTGCTCCCGCGGCCGAGGGAGGCGAGGTTCCCGCTTGCCTGCAGGACCACGTCATGCCTGATCGCGAGGCCGAACGTGGCGGCACTGACCGCCAGCACGGCCGCGCCGGTGACGGCCAGGTAGGCCCACAGCACCGGCCGCCAGCGCCGCGATGGCAGCCGGCCGTCCGGGAAGAGCAGGATGACCAGCGGGAACCCGAGCAGCACGTCGCTGAACAACTGGTTGAGCACGAGCATCAGCGGGCCGGCGAACGCAAGGTCGTGGTGACCAAGCCGGTACACCAGGTCCGCGTAGCTCCCGCCGGCGACCGAGAGCAGCATGAACGCCGCCTCGCCGGCCAGCAGCCAGCCGATCGGGTTGCGCGGCTGGTGCCCGGCCACCACGATCCCGACCGCCCCGGTCACCAGGACTATCACCAGCAGGCCCGCGGCCTGCCAGAGCTTGCTGAGCGTCACGCCGCCCATCAGGGCACCCAGCGTGACGACCGCGCCGAGCAGAGCCACCATGACGGCGGCCACTACCACCGTGACCGTCCGCTGGGCAGGCCGGACACGGCCCGCGGGCGGGGAGGTCACGGCCGGCTGTACCTGGCCCATGGGTGGCAACGCTACGCGGGGACCGTTCCGGGAACGTTACCGCTCAGCGCCGGGCTGTCCAGGGTCAGATGACCGGCACCGAGCCACTGATCGTCGAGCCGTGACCAGGCTGCGACTCCCAGCGGACGGTGCCGCCGATGGCGCCCAGCCGGTCTGCCATGTTGACGAAACCGTGCCCGGCCCGCGCCCTGGCGGCGTCGAAGCCCGGCCCGTTGTCGCTGACCGAGAACAGCAGCCCGCCGGACTCCTCCCAGACCCGCACCTGCGCGCTCGCCTCCGGCGCGTGCTTGGCGGCGTTCTGCAGCGCCTCCAGGCAGCAGAAGTAGATCGCGGTCTCCACCCCCTGGGAGTAGCGCCCGATGCCGTCGGCGCTGACGCTGACCGGGATCGTGCACCGGCCGGCCGCGGCGCGCAGCGCCTCGGGGAGGCCGGCGTCGGCCAGCAGCGGCGGGTAGATGCCGTGCGCCAGCTCGCGCAGCTCCCTGATGGTCGCCTGGATGTCCTCGGCCATCTGCGCGAGCATCTCCGCCCCCTCGCCGGGGTCGTCGGTGATGATGTCCCGGGCCAGGCGCAGGTTCACGGCCAGCGCGACCAGATGCTGCTGGGCGCCGTCATGCAGGTCCCGCTCCACCCGGCGGCGTTCCGCGTCGGCGGTCGCGACGATCCGGGCCCGCGATTCGCGCAGCTCGTCGGCCTGCTTGCGCAGCTCGTCCAGCGTGGTCTGGAGGGCGGCGTCGAGCCGGGAGTTGTGGAAGGCCAGGCCGGCCTGGCGGGCCAGCTCGGTCAGCACCCGGTCGTCCTCCTCGGAGAAGGGGTCCGCGCCGGCCGGGCGTTCCACCACGATCAGGCCGAGCAGCTCGCCGCCGTGGCTGATCGGCGCCACCCGCAGCTGGCACCGCTCCCTGCCGTCGAGCAGGGCGGGCAGCCAGACCGAGGCCCAGGCGCTGCCCGAGACGCCCGCCCTGGTCACCACCGGGCGCTCGCGTTCGGACAGCAGGATCGACCGGCGGCCCGCGTCGGGCACCGACACGGCGCGTTCCAGCACCTCGCCGCCGCCGGTGTAGACCTCGGCCCTGGTCAGGGCCATGGTCTTGCGCAGCGACTCGGCCAGCTGGAGCAGCAGCTCGTCCATGGCGACGGCCCGGGTCATCCGGCTGCCGAAGGTGCGGAGCACCTCGTCCGGTGCTTCCCGTGCCCCGTACACGAACCGGGTGGCCGAGGCCAGCAGCCGGTCCCGGGCCGGCAGGTAGCCGGCCGCGGCCACCGCCGCGGCGAGCATGGACAGGCCCAGGATCTCCCGGTCACCGGCGTCCGCGGGCCCTTTGCCCAGGCCCAGCACGATCACCAGGTAGACGGCGGCGACGACGAGGCTGAACCCCGCCACCCACAGCACGTGGACCAGCAGCCGGCCGCCGCGGGGCGCCAGCCGGCCGATGCCGCCCGCCACCAGGCTGAACGGGATCACCACGGTCACCCCGGCCGCGACCGCCGCGACCGCGGCCGGCCAGCCGACCAGCAGATGCAGCACCACGGTGACCAGGGCCGCGTCCGCGGCCACCACCACACCGATGGCGAGCCACTGCAGCCGCTGCCTGCCGGATGCCGTGGCGCGCAGGTAGCGGGCCCGGACAGCGGGCAGGGCGCAGACCGTGACGGCGACCAGCCCCACCGTGGCGGCCAGCGGCGGCAGCGGCCGGCCGGCCAGCGCGAGCACCAGCCCGGTGCCCAGCGCCAGCAGGTAGGCGGCGCCGGCCCCGGCCCGCCGCGCCTGCCCGCCGAGCCGGCCGTCGGGCAGGGCGAGCAGGAAGTGGCAGGCAGCCGCGATGACCAGCACCGCCGCCAGCGTCGCGGCCGCGCGGGCCAGCTGGTGCTGGCCGGCCGGGGGCTGGCTGGCGAGGCGGCCCGCCGTCAGCGCGACGGCGGCCGCCAGCGTGCCGCCCGCCAGCGGCCACTGCGGCACCTGCTCGGTTGCCCGGGCGCAGATGGCCCCGGCCGCCGCCCAGACCAGCACGAGCCCGGCCGCCACGCCGCCCACGGCGGACAGGCCACCGGGCACATGCACCCGCAGCCCGGCGACCGCAACGGCCGCGGTGACCAGCGGCAGCACCGCTCCGGTCATCAGGTGCCCCGCGGCGGCCCCGCGGGGCGGGGCCGCCGCGGCTTGGCCGTGGACGGTTCCGTTCACCACACACCCGCTAGGCAGCGCATAAGCGTGCCTCGATGACGACGGCCCCGCCGCTGTCCGGCCGCAGCTCCGGCTCGGGCTCGACGATCCGGCCGTCCCGCATCCGGACCACCCGCCCGGCCGCGGCGGCCACCCCGGCGTCGTGGGTGACCAGGACGATCGTCTGGCCGCCGCTGTGCAGCCGGCGCAGCAACTCGATGACCTCTTCCCCGCCCTCGGAGTCCAGCGCCCCGGTCGGCTCGTCGGCCAGCAGCAGGGTGGGCTCGTTGGCCAGCGCGCGGGCGATCGCCAGCCGCTGGCGCTGGCCGCCGGACAGCACGCCGGGCACCGCGCGGGCCTTGTCCCCGATGCCGAGCAGGTCGAGCAGGTCGGCGGCCCGGGTCTCGGCCATCTTGCGCCGCCGGCCGGCGATAACGGCCGGCAGCGCCACGTTCTCGAGCACGGTCATGCCCTCGAGCAGGTTGAAGAACTGGAAGACCAGCCCGATGTGACGGCGGCGCAGCCTGGCCAGGTCGTCTTCGCTGCGGCCGGTGACCTCTTCGCCCGCCACGCTGATCTCCCCCTCGTCGGCGGTGTCCAGGCCGGCGACCAGGTTCAGCAGGGTGGACTTGCCGCACCCCGACGGCCCCATCAGGGCTACGAACTCGCCTGCGGTGACGCCCAGGTCCACCCCGCGCAGCGCGCGGACCGGTGCGTTCTCCGCCTCGAAGGTCTTGCGCACGCCGCGCACGGTGAGCGCGGCCTGGGTCTCGGACATAACCCCCCCATTCGGGATGTGATGGTGCCGGCGGCCTGGCCGTCCCGGCAGACGATCTTGTAGGCGATGACCGGCGTCTCGCGGCCCTTGACCTGCTGGGCGCCGAGCAGCACGGTTTCCACGGCCGCCCTCAGCGCCTTGACGGTGGCCTCGGATGCCACGGTCTCGCCCTTGCCGGCCAGCTGCTGCAGCCGCTGGCACAGATTGACGGTGTCCCCGACCAGGGTGTACTCCAGCCGCTCCGCCGAGCCGAGCAGGGCCGCCGCGGCCTCACCGGTGGACAGCCCGAGCCCGAGGCCGAAGGCGGGCAGGCCATCGGCCGTCCAGCGCTCGTTGATCCCGGCCTGCAGCTCGTGCATCACCGACGAGGCGGCCACCGCCCGGTCCGCGTGATCGTCCTGGGGGAACGGCGCGCCGAACACCGCCATCACCGCGTCCCCGACGAACTGCATCACGGTCCCGCCCTCACCGAGGATCGCCTTGTTCATCGCGGCCCGGTGGGTGTTGAGCTGCCCGGCGAGCTGGCTCGGGTCGGCGTGCTCGGCGATCGTCGAATAGGACCTGATGTCACTCATCAGAACCGTGACCACCACCCGCTCGGTCTCGCCGATGTCCCGCCGCTCCTGCCGGAGCTTTTCCGCCAGCCGGCTGGGGAGCAGCCGGGACAGCGTCTCGCCCTGCTCCTCCCGGTCGACGATGGCCTGCTGCAGCATCCGGAGCCTGCGCAGCGCGCCCTGGTTGCCAGCGGAGACGCCCTCGGCCAGCTTGACGAAGACCGCCTCCACATCGGCTTCGGCGGCCTCGGGAGGGACGTGCCGGGCGACGGCGATCGCCTTGATCGGCTTGCCCTCCGCGACCATCGACAGAAGTTCCTCCTCAGCGGGCGACAGCCCACCGGGCGGGACGACCGGCCGGACGAGCGCCTCCACGATCGACGGGTCCAGCGCGGTGCCGCCGGTGGCCACCGCCCGGATCGCGTCGGCGAGCTGGTTCCCCTCGGCCACGTGGTCTTTCAGCAGATAGCCGTAGCCGGCCGAGCCCTCGGCCAGCAGCGACACCGCGTACTCGGGGTCCTCGTACTGCGACAGGATCACGATCCCGGTCCCCGGGTGGCGCTTGCGCACCTCCTTGGCCGCGTCGATGCCCTCGCGCTGGAAGGCCGGCGGCATCCGGATGTCGGTGACCAGCACCTGCGGGTTGGTGGCGGTGGCCCCGCTGACCACCCCGTCGTAGTCCTCGGCCACCCCGACCACCTCCAGGTCGGGGTGCCGGTTGATGAGGGCGCGCACGCCCTCCCGCACGATCAGGTTGTCATCCGCCAGGAAGACCGTGATCGTGCCCGGTGGCTGCGCATCATGGTGGTCCATCTACCCAGTTGTCGCACATCGGGGCGGTAGCCCGCCAGTGGGCAGGCATGTGGGGTGCCGGTGGTGCTAGGCACACCTGGCGGCGGCCAGGCACCACCCTGCGGGGCGTGAGGATACCGGGCACCGTCATTCGCTACGGAGAATCGTGGCGGGCGCGGACCGGGCGGCGGACTCGCCGGGCAGGGTGGCGACCGCCACGGCCACCGCCAGCGCGATGGCCGTCATGGCCGCCAGCGCCTGCGCGGGGACGGCAACCACGGGCAGGATGCCGAGCTGGCCCGCGAAGACCCGCCAGGCGGCCCGGCCGAGCAGGACACCGGCTGGCACGCCGATGGCCAGGGCGGCGGCGGCGAGGGTGGCGGCCTGCCAGCCGACCGTGGCCCGCACCTGCCCGCGCGTGAGGCCGATGACCCGCAGGATGGCGAAGTCACGGCGCCTGCGCCGTACCGCGGTCAGCAGCAGGTGGACGATGGTCGCCAGCGCCAGCAGGCTGAGCGCCATCCCGAGCAGGAACGGCAGGTCCTGGACGCGCCCGAAATTGACGAGGTCGTTCGGGGTCGCGGGTCCGGAGACGCTGATCGGGCCGGCCCGGGTGAGCCGGCCTGCGAGCGCGGCTACCCCTGCCTGGACGCCGACCTGCGGCCGGAACCGGACCAGCAGGCTGTTCAGCGGCGGGGCGGGTACTCTGCGGGGCAGCAGGTGATGCAGGCCGCCGACCGTGAGCATGGCCCCGGATCCCAGCCCGAGCACGTCGCTGAGCGTCGGGAAGATGGCGGTCCCCACCACCTTGAACCTGGCCGGGCGGAACCCAGACAGCGAGACCGTGACCGTCGCTCCCACACGCGACCGGATCGCCGCCAGTGTCCGCTTACCCAGGGTGATCTCGTCCTGCGCCCGCGGCAGCCGCCCCTGGACCGGCGTCGGCAGGAACGACTGGCCGCGGCCCGGGCTGAACGCGATCGCGTCGGCGCGTACGCCATTGACCTGCAGCTGGGCGCCGGTGTCCGCGGTCGTCCAGGCGGCTACCTGCGGGTCGTGGGCGACCGCCCCGATCGCGGGCGCGATGCCAGTGTTGTTCACGTTCTGCACATCCGCGTCCCAGGTCACCCCGTAAAGGCGGGGGGTGGCGAGCAGGTGCCCGAGGCTGGCAGAAAAAACGATCGCGGCGGTGAGCGCGGCGATCCCGACCACCGCGCTCGCGATCGTGCTGCGCACCGGCACGGCGGTCCTGCCCGCCCCGGGCTGGACCGCCAGCCGGATGCCGAGCAGGGCGGAAACGTGACTGATGCCGCCGGTGACCGCCGCCGCGGCCGGCCGCCGCAGCGCCCGCCCGCTTGCGGCCGGGCTGGCGGTCGCCGCCGGAGCGGCCGCGGCCCGCCAGGCCGCGGGAGCGGCGCAGGCGATGGTGGCGAGCACCGTCACCAGCGCCCCGAGGCCGGCCACCAGGCCGTCGGCCCGTATCCCCGGGTGGGGCTCGGCGATCCGCGCCAGGCCGACCGGGAACAGCGGCGAGACCGCCACGGCCGCCGCTGTGGCGGCCACAGCAGCACCCGCACCGATCACCGCCGCCCGGGCCAGGCCGGCGGCCATCAGCTGGCGGGGACTCATGCCGAGCGCGCGGAGGGTGCCGAAGTCGTCCGCCTCCAGGGAGCTCTGGCGCGCCAGCAGCTGGCCGGTGACCATCACGCCGATGACAGCGAGCAGCAGCGTCACCAGCCACAGGGCGATCGCCTGCAGGTGGATGGAGCGCTCGGTGTTGACCGACTGGGTGGCGAGCGGGTAGGTCAGCGGTGGCCGGCCGTGAGTCAGGCGGGTGATCTCGCGCAGCACCGGCAGCAGGTTCGCAGCGCCGCGCCGCAGCCGCAGCGCGGCCCCCGGGTAGATCACGAGCCCGGAGCGGTGCCGGGCGTAGAAGGCCGGCGTTGCCCACAGGAAGTCGGTTCCGGTCCCGGTCTGCGGCGGGAACTCGGCCGGTGCGGCGTCGATCCCCACGACACGGAAGGTGAAGGGCACCGGTCCGGGCTCCGCGCCGGCGGTGAGCACGTCCACCCGCAGGACGTCCCCTACCTGGAGGTGATGTGCCTGCGCCAGGGTGAAGGAGATGTCGGCCTCATCAGCGCGGCCGGGGTCGGGGAGACGGCCGGCCAGGATCTTCCGCCGCCAGAAGACGGCCGGGATCTTCTGGCTCTCCGGGGCCATCAGCGCGACGTCGGAGGGCTGGACGACAGAGTACTCCGCGAGCGGGGCGTCGTTCGCGACCTGCGGGAGCCTGGCCAGCGCGGACTGCGGGATGGCGCCGAACACCGACTGGCCGGGCGCAGACACGGCCAGCAGGTCGGGTGCCCTGCTCCAGGCGAGCAGAGCCGGGTAGGCGGCGTCGGTCCGGCGGGCGCCCGCCGCCGCGGCCTCGACGGCCCCGGCGAAGGCGCCGACGATCAGCGCCAGCGCCAGCCACGACCGCCATCGCCTGCGCAGCTCCGCCCGCAGCAGCATCCATCCCGCGTTCATCGCTGCCTCCCCACCCGCTGATACGCAGGTCCATGCCGCAGGCCGGCGGCACCCACCGGCTGCCGGGTGCTCCCACTCTGGCCTGTTGCGCCACATCTATTCCGCCAGTTGCGACCGGTCCCCGGGAAGGGGGCAAGCACCAAGGGCGCGGTGGTGCCTGCCCCATCGGCGGCTGCGCGCGAGCACCCTGTCCGGCCGGGGGGCCCGCTGTCTACGCTCGGTGCCAGGTGCCAGGTGCCAGGTGCCAGGTGCCAGGTGCCAGGGCGCAAGCGGCGGAGGCCGAGCGGATGCGGAGGTCTGACGGATGCAGCCGGTCGTGTCGGTGGCTGTTGGCTCGCTGCGTGCCCGGTGGCGCGGATGGGTGCTGATTGCCATGCTGGTGGCGGTCGGCGTCACCGCCTGGCAGGTCACGACGCTCACCGGGATCGCCCTGCTGGCCGGCCTGCCGCTGGGGGTCGCGATGGGACGGTGGGCCTGGGCGCTGTTCAGCGACGCCCTGGGCGTCCCGCCAGGCGCGCTGGTCCCGGTGCCGTTCGTCCTGTTCATGGTGCCCGCAGCGATCCTGGCCGGGAACGCGGTCGTCTGGTGGCCGGCCCACGTGGCCGCCAGGCTCAGCCCGGCGCGCGTGCTGCGGGCGGAGTAAGCGGCCGCTACCACGCTGGCCGGGCGCCTGCAGCCCGGGCCGCGGTAGCCGCTGCAGCGAACGGTGTTCCTCGTGCTAGGCACACTGGCAACTCGCCAGGCAGCACCCTGGCCCGCCGGGACCGCCGGGACCAGGCTGGCAGTGACAGGTTCCCCAGGGAAGGGGGCGGAGACCATGACTGCGCTGGCAGCACGGGGCATCCGCAAATCTTTCGGCCGGCGGCGGGTGCTCACCGGCCTTGATCTCGAAGTCGCGGCGGGAGAACTGGTCGCGGTGGTCGGTGAGAACGGCACCGGGAAGACAACGCTGCTCCGGATCCTCGCCGGCGACCTGCGGCCGGATGAGGGCAGCGTCACGATCGCGGGCAGGCCGGGCTACTGCCCCCAGACGGTCGTCCTCGACGAGGCGCTCACCGTGGACCAGAACGTGCGCTACTTCCAGGCCGCGTACGGGATCGGCCGCACGGACCGGGCCGATGAGCTGATCGAGCGGCTCGGCTTCGCCGCCTGCCACACCCAGCGGGCCGGCACCTTGTCCGGCGGGACCAAGCAGAAACTCAGCCTGACCCTGGCCCTGATGCACGGCCCGCCGGTGCTGCTCCTCGACGAGCCGTACCAGGGCTTCGACTGGCAGACCTACCTGGCCTTCTGGGACCTCACGGGCGAACTGCGGGACAGGGGGACCGCGACGGTGGTCATCAGCCACCTGGTCTTCGAGCATGAGCGTTTCGACCGGATCTGCCACCTGACCGGCGGGCGGATCGCCGAGGAGGCGGGCAGCCATGCGCCAGCAGCTTGACACGGCCATCCGGCTCAGCCTGGCCGGCCAGATCAGGAACCGGTTCGCCTGGATCCTGCTCATTGCCTTCGTCCCGGTCTGGTATCTCGTGGTCGGCTCGATGATGGCGCACACCGGCGTGGCGTTCCGGCTGTCCGCAACGGGCGCGACGATCGTCGTGGACGGCCACAACCTCACGCTGATCACGGCCGGCCTCAGCTCGATCACCCTGATCACGGGGTTCGTGGTGTTCGCCACGGTCCGGCGCTCGCGGCCCTTTGACCGGCGGCTGGTGCTGTCCGGGTACCGGCCATCCGCCCTGATGACCGCCAAGGCCTGCGGCGCGCTGGTCCAGGCGGTGGCGATCGGCGCCTATGCCGCGCTCGTCATGCTGTTCTTCTGGCGCCCTTCCGCCGTGTGGACGGTAGCGGTCACGTTCATGCTGGCGGCCGCCACCTACGCGGCGCTCGGCCTGCTGATCGGCGTGCTGGTCAAGGGCGACCTGGAGGGCTTCTTCCTCATCATCATGATCTCCATGCTGGACACGTTCCTGGAGAACCCGGTCGACAACCCGATAGCGAACAAGCCGGTCCTGAAGTTCTTCCCCTCGTACGGGGTGACGCAGTTCGCCGCCGCCGGGGCCTTCCGCCACCAGGTGCTCGTCAGCATGGCCGCCCTGTCGCTGGCCTGGACGGCTGCCTTCGCCGTGCTCGGGCTGGTCGTGCTGCGGCTGCGCATGCCCCGGCCCGCCCGCGTCGCGGCCCCAGCCGCTGACCGGCACGCACCATCAACCGAAACGCACCATCAGACGCTGACGGCGGCCGTCGCGCAGACAAGCGGAGGTCCCGGTCGCAACCCGGGCGAAAGCGGTTTGCCAGCAGACCAGCGCGTGGTCCCGCCTCCCGCCGCCAGGGGCCGGTTAACCGGCCACAGCGTGTGATGGTTCCCGGACCGGGAAGGCCGCGATGTCCTCCCGGTCCGCGCCTGCGGCGGTGATGAGGCTGATCCTGGCCCGCGCGGGCTGCCGGCCTGTGCCTCAGCCGAAGTAGTGGCCCTTGTCCAGGTCGTCGATGAGCCCGGGCTGGACCGGCCGCCAGTTGAGCAGTTCGCGGGTCAGCGCGCTGGAGGCCGGCTGGTCGATCGCGAGGATCTGCCCCAGGAAGCCGAAATCGGCGGCCGGGGCGGAAGCGGCCGGCAGGTTCAGGTGGCGGCCGATCACCTCGGCAATGTCGCGGGTCGGCACGCCCTCGTCGCCGACCGCGTGCAGCCTCGACCCGGCTGGGGCCTGCTCCAGCGCCAGGCGGAACAGGTGCGCGGCGTCCAGCACGTGCACCGCGGGCCAGCGGCTGGACCCGTCGCCGGCGTAGCCGGAGACGCCCCTGTCGCGGGCGATGGCGATCAGGCGGGTGATGAAGCCGTGACGATCGCCGTCGCCGTGCACCGTCCGGGGCAGCCCCATGATGGACGAGCGGACGCCGCGTGATGCCATGGCGAGAGCCGCCTTGGCGTTCTCGGCCCGGCCCGCTACGGGTGAGCCGGGAGCGGGCTCGTCGCGCTCGGTCGCCACGCGCCCAGGCAGTGCGGGCGTCCCGGAGGCGATGACCAGGGGCTTGCCGGAGCCCTCGAGCGCGGCGCCCAGCGTATCGATGGCGCGCCGGTCGGCCCTCACCGACGCCTCGAAATCGGTGAAGTCGTGGATGAACGCGAGATGGATGACCCCGTCGGAGCTGGTGGCGCCGGCACGCAGGGCGTCCAGGTCGTCCAAGTCGCCGCGGAGCACCTCGGCTCCGGCGGCCGCGACGGCGGCGGCCGAGGAGTCCGACCTGGCGAGCCCGAGGACCTGGTGACCCGCGCCGGTGAGCTCGGGGACGACGGCCGAGCCGATCCAGCCGGACGCGCCCGTGACGAATACCCGCATGTGAACCTCCTGATGTCAGTCACTGTCATCAACCTACCACTCGATGTCAGTCACTGTCATTGCGTATCATCGGGCCATGGGCCGATGGGAGCCGGACGCGCGGGGGCGGCTGGCGAAGTCGGCCATGGCGCTCTATGCCGAGCAGGGTTTCGACCGGACAACGGTGGCTGAGATCGCCGCGCGGGCCGGGCTGACCGAGCGGACGTTTTTCCGGCATTTCGCCGACAAGCGCGAGGTCCTGTTCTACGGCATGGAGATGCTGCGGGACCTGCTGATGCGCGCCGTCGCGGACGCTCCCCCCTCGGCGACAGCGCTGGACGCGGTGGGCGCGGCATTTGCGGCGGCAGGGGCCGTACTCCAGGAAAACCCGGAACGGGTCAGGCTGCGCGACGCCATCGTGTCCGCGAACGCGGAACTGCGGGAACGCGAGCTGATCAAGTTCGCGGCGCTCGCCTCGGCGGTGGCCGGCGCGCTCCGCGAGCGCGGTGTCCGCGAGCCGGCCGCGAGCCTGGCCGCCGAGACGGGGGTCGCGGTCTTCAAGATCGCCTTCGCGCGCTGGGTCAGCGAACCAGGCGAGGCCGACCTGCCAGGGATCATCCGCGAGTCCATGAGGGAACTGAGGGGCATGCTCACGGACCGGCTCGCTGAGGCTGGTGTTCAGCCATCCGCGCGTCAAGACGGAGCGGGCATCTTATAGGCCGCTCTGCCCGACAGCCTCGATCGCTTTCATCCACGGGAACGCCTGCAGGTAGCCGTCTCCTGCCCCGGGGTCGTGCATGGGGTATACCTCGGGGCCGAACAGCACCGTCACCCCCCACGAGCGGAGCCTGGCGACGTTCTCGATGAAGGCGGGGTGGGCGGCGTGCGCGTGATTGCTGAACGGCAGCGCGACCAGCGGCAGCTTCTTGCCGATCGCCTCGACCAGGATGCCCAGGGCGAGCGTGTCGCAGATCCCGGCCGCCCACTTGTTGATCGTGTTCACCGTGGCCGGGGCGACGATCACCGCATCCGGGGCGGGCAGCACGTCCGGCTCGCCGGGATTCTTGTACTCACTGCGAACCGGGTGGCAGGTCTGCCGCTCCAAGCCCTCGACGTCCGCGAACCGTCTCCCCGATGGTGTGGTGAGCACGCACACGTCCCACCCCCGCCCCTGGGCGAGGCTCACCAGCCGGCCGACCTGGCTGGCCGGCGGGGCTGCGCACGCGATCACATACAGCACGCCCTGGCTCACGCTCCTGACTCCTGCGTTTCTGGGCCGTACGGGCGGCACAACGCGCCGAGGGAGCTGATCCGTGCGCCGTCCCAGTTTTCCTCCTGGTCGCGGACGGCATGGGTGTGCCAGTCGCCGTCGGCCAGCAGCACGGCACGCATGCCGGCCGCCCGGGCGCCGCTGAGCTCACGGCCGCCGCCGTCCCCGACGTAGACACAGTCCGCGGGGTCCACCGTCAGCTTCCCGGTCACCAGCGCGAACAAGCGCGGATCGGGCTTACGGAACCCGGCCGTGCAGGAGAACACCGCGGCGTCCACGACCGCGGACACCGGCATGTCAGGCCAGTGCTCGGGCAGTTCGATGCTGCAGTCAGACAGCACGCCGATCTTCAGGCCGCGCCCCCGCAGCCACGCGATGACGCCCATCGCATCCGGCCGCAGCGTGAAGCGCTCCCGCTGGTCCTGCCTGCGCACCCGGCAGGCGGCGGCCAGCTGGGTGGCGGTGAGCTGGGCCCCGATCCGGCCGGCCAGCGCCCGCATGGTCTGCGGCAGGTCGCCCAGCGCGCCGGTTATCCGCTCGGCGTAGGTGTCGTTGAACGCGTCATACAGCGCCTGCTCGCCGACGCCCATCGCCGCCGCCACCCGCGATGCCTGGTTCAGCCAGACCCCGGCCGGCGTGCCGGGCGTCAGTGTCCCGAAGAAATCGAAGATCACCGCCGAGGCGCCGTCAGCAAGCCAAGCCACACGGCCATGATGCCTGGTTCGCGGCCAGCGCCGCTCCCCGCGCGCCCGCTCACTCGCTGCGCAGGATGCCGGCCGGGCTGATCCGGGCCGCGGCCCAGCCGGGGCCGGCGGCGATGGCGATGGCCAGCAGGAGCGTGACCGGGATCGCGGCCAGCACCAGCGCGACCGGGATGTCCGTCGTGGGCGCGACGCCGGCCGAGGCGGCGAACAGCACCCATGCCCACCGGCCGGCCAGCACCCCCAGCGGCAGCCCGACCAGCAGCGCGGCCGCCGCCAGCGCGCTGGCCTGCCACAGCACGGTGCCGAGCACCTGGGACGGGAGCAGCCCGAGCACCTTCAGGATCGCCAGGTCGGGGCGCCGCCGCCGGACGCTGGTGAACAGCACGTGGATCAGCGTGGCCACCGCCAGCATGGCGAGCACCGCACCCAGCAGCAGCGGGGTGTCCCGGACGCCGGTGTAGTCCCTGATGTCGGACGGCCGCTGGTCCGCGGTGACGGTACAGGAGCCCACCGGGCATCCGGACTTGACCACCGCCGCCTGCAGCCGAGCGCCGTCGGCGCGCGCGTCCGCGCCCGGCCGGTACCGCAGCAGGAAGAAGTTGTAGCAGGTGACCCGGCCCGGGCAGCCGGTTTGCGGGGAGGACTCGGACAGCACCGCCGCCCGCACCGCGGCGCCTGTGCCCAGGCCGGTGGCGGTGAACGAGCCCCGGCTGAACGACGGGAACACGGCCACGCCGACGATACGCATGGCCCGGCTCGCCCGGCCGTACGAGGGCGGGTTCACCACCTGGTCGACGGACACCCGGACGGTCTGCCCCAGCCGCCGGTGCACGGCGCGCAGGGTCTGGGCGCCGAGCACGATCTCGTCCGGCGCGGACGCCGCCCGGCCGGCCAGCAGCGTCAGGTAGCCCCGCCCGCGCACCGGGTCGATGCCGATGGCCGGCACGATGGCCTGGCTGCCGCCGATCCGGAGCTGACCGTAGTCGCCCGCCGCCACGCCCGCGATGTCGCGCTCCCTGGCCAGGACCTTCGCGCCGAACTGGCTTGTCACCCCGCCGAACCCCAGATCCAGCACCTGGGCCCAGTTCTGCCCGTACCGGTGCGGCACGTCGACCAGGCCGATCAGGCTCGCGCCGAAGACCACGGCGGCCAGCCCGGCCGCCACCGCCACCGTCGTCCCGACCAGGGCGCTGCGGACCGGCACGGCGGTCCGCCCGTGGCCGGGCTCGAAGGCCATCCGGACCCCGATGCCGCCGGTCACCGACCCGGCGCCGCCCAGCAGCGAGCCCAGCCGCGAGGCACGGGCCGGCCTGGCCGGCCCGGCCAGGCCGAGCGGGCTCTGCGGCCGGGCGGCCGCCCCCCAGGCGGCCGGTACCAGCACCGCGAGCGGCACGAGGGCGGCGATGGCGAACCCGGCCGCGAGGATGGCGAGGTTGACCTCGGCACCCGGGCTGGGCTCCGCGACGCGCGCCGCCCCGATCGGCATCAGCGGCGAGGCGGCGATGGCGACTGCCACGGCGATCAGCCCGCCCGCGACGGTGACCACGGCCGTCCGCGCCAGGGACAGCGTCACCAGGGCGCCCCGGGTCATGCCGAGGGCGCGGAACACCGGGAACTCGGCCGAGTCGAGGGCGAGCTGGCGGCTGAGCAGCTGCACGATGACGGCCAGCGCGATGAGCCCGGCCAGGCCGGCGAACAGCCCGAGCGCCGCGGCCTGCGGGCGGATGGCCCGCTGGGTGGCGGCCACCCCGTCGGACATGCTGATGACGTCGATCTTCCCGCCGCTGGCCGGGTACCGCTTCGCCAGCGCGGTGGCGGCGGCCACGAACCGGCCCATGCTCGCGCCCGGCCGGAGCCGGATGCCCGCCTGGACTCCGTAGCTGCCCCGCCGGGCCGCGGCGGTGGCCGTGAACGGCGGGCTGAGCAGGGCGGTAGGTTCCGCGTTGGTGCCTACGCCCGGGACGACCTGGGTGTCGAAGGTGACGACCGCCGAAACCCGGAACGCCCGCGGGGAGGCCAGCTGGGGCTCGGGGGTGCCGGTCTGCGGGTTGTTCGGGATCAGCAGCAGGCGCAGCGTGCCACCGGGCCGCAGGTGCTCCGCGTCCGCCAGCTTCTGGTTGATCATGGCCTGGCCTGCCGCCCGCGGGCTGAACAGCCGCCCGGCCAGGACCTTGACCCGGTCGGCCGAGAACCCCAGGGCGCGGTCGGGGCTGGACAGGGTCTCCACCGGGACCGGCGCCTGGCCGCGGCGGACCGGGAGCGCCGCCTGGTAGAGGCCGGTGGTGGACATCGCCGCGACCTGCGGGAGCCTGCCGAGCGCGGCGAAGTAGGCGGAGGGGGTCCCGTCGGTGTTGGGGACGACGTCCAGCTGCGCGGCGCTGGCCCACCGCAGCAGCCGCGGGTAGGCGGTGTCGGTGCGGCGGGCCCCGGCGGCCGCGGTCAGCACCACCCCGCCGATCAGGCCGAGCAGCACCGCCAGCCCCGCCATCACCCGCCACCGCACCCGCAGGTCGGCGCGCAGCGCGAGCCACGTCGATCCCATCCGCGGTCCCTCCCTCACTCGCTGCGCAGGATAAGCGCGGGCCGGACCCGGGCCGCCGTCCAGCCGGGGACGGCGGCGAGCAGGTTGGCCACGATCAGCGTCACCGGGATGACCAGCAGCACCAGCGTCACCGGCACGTCGGCCTGGCTCCCGACCCCGGCCGAGCCGGCGAACACCAGCCATGCCCAGCGGCCCGCCAGCAGCCCCAGCGGCAGCCCGGCCGCCAGCGCCGCCGCGGCCAGCGCGGTGGCCTGCCACGCCACCAGCCGCAGCAGCTGCG
Source organism: Streptosporangiaceae bacterium (assembly GCA_035518495.1). GTDB lineage: Bacteria > Actinomycetota > Actinomycetes > Streptosporangiales > Streptosporangiaceae > UBA9676. The sequence continues at coordinate 7,202 of DATIXO010000225.1, read as the reverse complement.
GCCGGCGCAGGCCCAGGGTCTTCAGCACCGCGAGGTCGCGCCGCCGCCGCCGCACCCCGGTGAGCAGCACGTGCGCGAGCGTCCCCACCGCGAGCAGCGCGAGCACCGCGCCGAGCGCGAGTGGGGTGTCCCGCACCCCGGTGTAGTGCTGGATGTCGCTGGGCCGCTGGTCGCTGTCCACCACGCACAGCCCTGGCGGGCATCCGGTGCGGGTGGCCGAGCGCTGTACCTGGGCGGCCGCCGCCGCCAGGTCGGTGCCCGGCCGGTACCGGAGCAGGAAGAAGCTGTAGCAGGTGGCGCCGCCGCCGCAGAACGGGGGATTGGGCTGCGACAGCGCCGAGGCCGCGACCACGGCGCCGGTGCCCAGGTCGGTCGGGGTATTGCCGCCCACTCCGAACGCCGCGAAGACCGCCGAGCCCACGATGCGCATCTGGGATGCCCGGCCGTTCGCGCCCACCGTCACCCGCTGCCCGACGTGCAGGCCCAGGGTGCGCAGGGTGCGCGGGCCGAGGGCGATCTCGTGCGGCCCGGCCGGGGCCCGGCCCGCGAGCAGGGTCAGGAATCCGCTCCCGTGCAGCTGGTCGAGGCCGATCGCGGGCACCACCGCGGCGCTGGTGCTGCCGGGGGGAGCGACGCTGACCTGTCCGGTGTTGCCGGCCGCGTACCCGGCCAGGCTCTTGACCTGCGTCAGCACCTTCTCCCCGATGGCCAGCGGCACCGACCCGGCCTGCAGGTCCAGCTCCTGGGCCCAGTTCTGCCCGTACCGGTGCGGCGTGCCGACCAGGCCGAGGAAGCTGGCGCCGAACACCATGGCCGCCACCACCGCTGCCACCGCCACCGCCGTCCCCGCCAGGGCGCTGCGCACCGGCACCGCGGTGCGCCCGTGACCGGGCTCGAACGCCATCCGCATCCCCAGGTTGCCCGGGACCGGGCCCGCCAGCCCCAGCGCCAGGCCCAGCCGCGGGGCGCGCGCCGGCGAGGCCGGCTCGGCCAGGCCGAGCGCGCCCTGGGCCCGGGTGGCGGCCCGCAGCGCCGCGGGCGCCATCACCAGCAGCGGCGTGGCTGCGATGACCGCGAACCCGGCGCCGAGGACGGCCAGGTTGACCTCCACCCCCGGGCTGGGCTCGGCGAACCGGGCGGGCCCGATGGGCATCAGCGGGGACGCCGCGATCGCGATCCCCACCGCGATCACCGCCCCCGCCGTGGTCACCAGCGCCACCCTGGCCAGCGACAGCGTCACCAGGGCGGACCGGCTCATGCCGAGCCCGCGCAGGATCGGGAACTCGGCCGAGTCGAGCACGAGCTGGCGGCTCAGCAGCTGCCCGATGATGGCCAGCGAGATCAGGCCGGCCAGCATCGCGAAGATCCCCAGCGCGGCCGCCTCCGGCCCGATCGCCCGCTGCCCCGCCGCGTACTGGGTCGCCAGGTGGGCCACCTGGGTGTCTCCCACCCGGTAGCGCGCGGCCAGGGCCATGGCCTGGCGGGTGAACGCGGCGGTGCTGGTGTGCGGCCGCAGGACCACGTACAGACCCCCGCCCGCCGGGTTGAACGACATCGCCTGCCGGGTGCGGGCGAAGGCTGGGCTCAGCAGCAGCCGCGGGTAGGTGCCCGCCACGATCTGGTCGGTGAACGCCACCACCGCCGACACCCGGAACGCCAGCCGGACCGCGTGCGTGACGTCGGAGTGGGCGCCCCGCTGCGGGTAGCCGATCAGGTGCAGCGTGCCGCCGGGCCGCAGGTGCTCCTGGGCCGCCACCTGCTGGCTGATCATGACCGCGTGCGGGTCGGCCGGGTCGAACAGGCGGCCGGCCAGCACCTTGACCCGGTCGAGCGATACGCCGTCGTCGCCCGCGGGGCTGGCCTCGGCCGTCAGGCCCGAGTACGGCGACGCGCCCGGGCCCGGCAGGGACATCTGCAGGAACGCCCCGGACGCCGCCGCCGACACCTGCGGCAGGCGGGCGACGGCGCGGAAGTAGCCCCCGAACCCGGAAATCGCCGGGAACACCGCCAGCTGCGCGGCGTGGCTGGCGCGCAGGAAACGGGGGTAGGCGGTGTCGGTGCGCCGGGCGCCGGCCGCGGCGGCCAGCGCGATGCCGCCGATCACGCCGAGCAGCACGGCCAGGGCGAGCCACGCCCGCCACTGGTGGCGCAGCTCGGCCCGCAGCCGCAGCCAGACCGCTCCCATGGCAGACATTCACGCTCCCGTCCGCACCCACGGTCAAGGATGCAGGCATCCCCGCCGGCGGGGATGCTGCCCCGCCCGCCCGCGCGGCCGGGGACGGCCGGCCTCGCCCGGGCACGCAGGCCAGCGCCGGTGCGGGCCGCCGGGGCCCGGTGGTGGTAGGCACACCGCAACACGCCAGTCACCACCCTGGTGCTTGATCGCTAACGGCGGGACCATAGCGGTATGCGATACGAGAGCAGCGTGACCTCAATCTCCTGGATCCCGTCCGAAGCGGTCACCGGGAGCACCCGGGTGGCCTTCGACTCGGGGTTCACCCACTACGACGACCCCCCGCCAGCGCAGATCGGTGACATCGAGGCACTGCGGGCGGGCGACAAGTTCCGTTTCGCCAATGTGCTGAGGGCCTGGGTCGAGGTGGACAGCGCCGGCGCGATCACCGAATGCGGCTACAGCGGCGGCGGCCTCATCGGCGACACCACCATCCGGCTGGGTGGCCTGCGGCACACCTTCCAGAACGCGCTGCTGCCTGACCTGCGCCGCGACCCCGAGCGGGGCGACGGCTGGGTGCGCTTCAGCCAGACCGTGGGCGGCCGGACCGCCCTGCCCGCGCCGCGCAAGGTGCGGCACAAGCCCTACATCCAGTGGCAGGCGCCGCTGGTGTGGACCACCCTGTCGCTCACCCTGCACGCCGACGGCACGGCCGAGCGCGCGATGACCGGGGCGAGCAAGTTCCCGCGCCACTGGCTCTACGACGACGAGGGCAGCCTGACCCACAAGTCGGGCCTGACCGACTACAGCAACTGGATGGCGGTGTCTTTCGGCCCGCACACCCCGTGGGGCGACGAGGACTCCGAGGCCCTGGTCACCGCGGTGGAGACGGCCCTGGAACACCAGCTGTCGGTGCAGCTGATGCACGGCGCCGCCAAGCCCAGGGTCGCCAAGCTGGCCGCCGGGGACACCGTCGTACGCCAGGGTGAGCGGGGCACCGACGTCTTCCTGATCCTCGACGGGGTGATCCGGGCGGAGCGGGACGGCGAGTGGCTCGCCGAGTACGGGCCCGGGGCGATGCTCGGGGAGCGCGCCCACCTGGAGGGCGGCGAGCGCACCGCGACCCTGGTCGCCGTCACCGCGTGCCGGGTGGCGTCGGTGGACGCCAGCCAGTTCGACCGCACGGCCCTGGTGGAGCTGTCCGGAGGCCACCGGCATGAAGACGCCGGCCGGGACTGAGGGTGCGCCTGCACCTGTGCGGTGTCCGCGGCTCCACCACAGCGCCGGGCCTGGAATTCGTCCGCTACGGGGGCCACACCTCGTGTGTGGCCCTCGCCCACGACGGCGCGGCCGCGCCGTCGCTCGTCCTGGACGCCGGCACCGGCCTGCGCCGGGTGACCGGGCTGCTGGGCGGGCAGGCCTTCGCCGGCACGATCCTGCTCACCCACCTGCACTGGGACCACGTCCACGGGCTCCCCTTCTTCCAGGCGGGCGACCGCGACGGCGCCCGGGTCACGCTGTTCCTGCCGCAGCAGCCCGGCGGCACCGCGGTGGACGTGCTGGCGCGGGGCATGTCCCCGCCGCACTTCCCCATCACGCCTAACGAGCTGCGCGGGAACTGGACGTTCGCCATGCTCGAGCCCGGTCAGCTCAAGGCCGAGGGCTTCACGGTCGAGGCGCGGGAGGTGCCGCACAAGGGCGGCCGGACGTTCGGCTACCGGGTCAGCGACGGGCGGTCGGTGGTCACCTACATCCCCGACCACTGCCCCACCGCCGCCGGGCCCGGCCCCGAGGGCTGGGGTGAGTACCATCCCGCCGCCCTCGACCTGGCGGCCGGCGCCGACCTGCTCATCCACGACGCGTTCCTGCTGCCCGAGGAGGTCGCCGCCGAGGCGTTCTTCGGGCACGCGGCGGCCGACTACGCGGTGGGCCTCGGCCAGCGGGCCGGGGCCCGCTGTGTCGCGCTGGCCCACCACAAGCCGGGCCGGACCGATGAGCAGCTCGACCAGCTGGCCGCCCGGCTCGCGGGCGGGGCCGCGGGCCAGGCGGGGGGCGCCGGGGGCGCCGGGCGGCCCGATGTGATCGTCGCGGCCGAGGGCGGGATACTCGAGATATGAGCGCCAGAGGCCCCGGCAGCAGGACTGCTGGGCTCGCGGGTCCCCGCATCCCGGCTGGCGGCGTTGTCGTCGTCGCTGATAGCTCCACTATCAGCTCCTCCTCCGCCTTGCCATCCGGGCGCGGATGGCCCGCTCCCTGGTCCAGCGCCCTGCTACCGGGGCCTCTGGCCCCACCGCCGTGGCGGCGGATGCCCGGTGGCTAGCGCGGCAGGCATCCGGCCGGCCGACGCGATCGTGGTCGGCGCCGGGCCCAACGGGCTGGCCGCCGCGGTGACCCTGGCCCGGGCCGGGCTGGCGGTGCGCGTCATCGAGGGGGCGCCCACGCCTGGCGGTGGCTGCCGGACGCAGGAGCTCACCCTGCCCGGCTTCCAGCACGACGTGTGCGCGGCGGTGCACCCGCTCGCCGCCGCCTCCCCGTTCTTCCAGCGGATCGACCTGGCGGCGCTGGGGGCGGTGCTGCGCGTCCCCAAGGTCGCGTTCGCCCACCCGCTGGATGGCGGGCGTGCCGCGTTCGCGGCCGGCTCGGTGGAGGAGACCGCTGGCGGGCTCGGCGCCGACGGCCCGTCCTACCGGCGGCTGCTCGGCCCGCTGGTGCGTGACGTTCCGCTCACGCTGCCTGAGCTGCTCACGCCGATGATGCGCTCGGTCCCCGGGCATCCGGTGGCGATGGCCCGGTTCGGCCTGGACGGCGTGCTGCCGGCCAGGCTGCTGGCCCGGCGGTTCCGCACCGAGGAGGCGCGCGGGCTGCTCGCGGGCGTGGCCGCGCACACGATGCTCCCGCTCACCGCCCCCGGCACCGGGGGGTTCGGGCTGACGCTCATGATGATCGCGCACGCGGTGGGCTGGCCGGTGATCGAGGGCGGCAGCGCCCGGCTGATCGACGCGCTGGTGGCCGAGCTGACCTCGCTCGGCGGCCAGGTCGAGACCGGCCGCTGGGTCAGCTCGCTGGACAGCCTGCCGCCGGCCCGGGCCGTGCTGCTCGACGTCACCCCCCGGCAGCTCGCCGCCATCGCCGGTGGGTCGGTCCCCGGCTGGCAGGGCCGGGCGCTGGCCCGCTTCCGGTACGGGCCCGGGGTCTGCAAGGTCGACTGGGCGCTGTCCGGGCCGGTGCCCTGGGAGGCCGCGCCCTGCCGGGAGGCGGGCACGGTGCACCTGGGCGGGACGCTCGCCGAGGTGGCGCGCAGCGAGGCGGACGTGAACGCGGGCCGGCACCCGGAGCGGCCGTACTGCCTGGTCGCGCAGCCCGGCGTGGTGGACCCGACCCGGGCCCCCGCCGGGCAGCACACGCTGTGGGGGTACTGCCACGTCCCGCCGGGCTCGGACGTGGACATGTCCGGCCGGATCGAGGCGCAGATCGAGCGGTTCGCGCCGGGCTTCCGCGACCTGATCCTGGCCAGGTCGGTCCGGACCGCGGCCGGCATGGAGCAGTACAACCCGAACTACGTCGGCGGGGACATCAACAGCGGGGCGGGGACGCTGCTGCAGACGTTCTTCCGGCCCACGCCGCGGTGGAACCCGTACCGGACCCCGCTGCCCGGCGTCTACCTGTGCGGGGCGTCCACCGCGCCGGGCGGCGGCGTGCACGGCATGTGCGGCGACGGCGCCGCCCGGGCCGCACTCGCCGACCTGGGCGTCAAGGCGCCGCAGTAGCACATCCGGCGGGCCCTGGACCGCAAACGGCCGGGCGGGTGCGGCGGTCCTGCGGGTGCTACGGTTCGGTCGCCTCCGGGCCGCCGCGCAGCCGGACAAGGTGCTCGCGGAACACCTGCTCCATCCGCCCGTAGAAATCGACGATCAGCCGGAGCTCGTCGTCGGAGTACCGGGCCGCCATCTCCCGCCAGGACCGGAGCATGGGCGCGAAGGTCGCGGCCACGTCCTTCATGGCCCGGTCCAGGTTGATCTGGACCACCACCCGCCGCCGGTCGTGCGGGTCGCGCTCCCGGGTGACGAGGCCCGCCTCCTCCAGCCGGTCGACCACCCCGGTGATGGACGCGGTGGTGAGGCCGGTGGCCCGGGCCAGCTCACCGGCTGTCATGTGCCCGCTGAAGCTGAGGATGTTCAGGCAGTTCAGGTCGGTTGCGTTGATGCCGATCTTGTCAGCCGCCGCGGTACCCATGAGCTGCATCAGGGCCCCGGTCCGGCGCAAGCCGGCCGCGAAGGCCACCTCGAGATCCGCGCGCTCCCGGCGTCCCGTGCCGGTGGCCGGCGACTCGGGCCACGGCGTTTCCCAGCCGGGCTGGGTCCCCCAGCCCGGCGGCGCCTCCCGGCCCGGCGGCCCCTCCCCGCTCGGTCGTGTCTCCCCGCCCGGCTGTGTCTCCCGGCCCGGCTGGCCATCGTGCCCAGCGGCTGCCCCGGCTGGGTCCTCGGACATGCTTTACCTACCTATTATTTAAGAAACCTAGATATCTGGATAACAAGATGCTAGCGTCCCTAGTGTAGTTCGGAAACCTCCCTGCGAGCGGAGACCACGATGACTTCGGACGCTCAGATCCTGGCACGTCCGGCGGCGGCGGGCGACAGTGCCGATCCGCGGCGCTGGCTGACCTTGATCATCTTGCTGCTGGCTGCCTTCATGAACCTGCTCGACGTGTCGATCGTCAACATCGCGATCCCGTCCATCCAGCGTGACCTGCAGGCCAGCTACGCCGATGTGCAGTGGGCGCTGGCCGGGTACACCCTCGCCTACGCCCTGGTGCTGATCACCGGCGGCAGGCTCGGCGACACCTTCGGGCGCAAGCGAATGTTCCTGATCGGCGTGAGCGGCTTCACCATCATGTCGGCGCTGTGCGGGGCCGCGCAGAGCCCGGGCCAGCTCATCGCCTTCCGGGTGGTGCAGGGCGCGATGGGCGCGATCATGGTCCCGCAGGTGCTGGCCGTCATCCAGGTGATCTTCCCGCCCGCGGAGCGGATCA
>DATIXO010000224.1:0-18633 GCA_035518495.1 Streptosporangiaceae bacterium | reverse complement strand
GTGAGGACCGGCAGGATCAGCGCCACCCAGTTGTTCCACGGCCGGGACCCGGGCGGCACCGTGCTGATGGCGGGCAGGACGTGGAACACGGTCGTCGCGAACAGGATGACGAGCACCAGGGCGACGACGAACTCCGGCAGCGCCGCCAGGGCCAGCAGCAGATTCGAGCTGGCCTGGTCGAAGGCCTTCTCCCGCTTGAACGCCGACCACGCACCGATCGCGATCGACAGCGGTATCGACAGCACCGCCGCCAGCGCCACCAGCACCGCGGAGTTCACCAGCTTGGAGCCGATCAGGGTGCTGACCGGCTCCTGGGCCTCCAGCGACCTCCCGAGGTTGCCGTGCAGCAGGCCGGTCACCCAGGTCAGGTACTGCTGGAACACCGGCTGGTCGAGATGCAGCTGGCGGCGCAGCGCCGCCAGGCTGGCCGGGTTGGCCTCCCGGCCGAGGATGGCGCGCGCGGGGTCACCGGGCAGCGCCTGGGTGGCCAGGAACACCAGGATGGAGACAAGGATCAGCACGACAATCCCCAGCAACAGCCGCCGGAGGATGAACCCCCACACCCCGGTGGGCCGGAACCTGCTCACGACTGCCACACCGCCGACGCTAACCGAGCCGGGCTAGCTGAACCAGATGGTGCGGTAGCCGTGGCCGAAGCTATCCAGGTTGAGGGTGCCCTTGCTCGGCTTGAGCCCCTTCACGTTGGCCGCGTAGCCGTCGATGAGGCCGCCGAAGCACGGGATGATGTACCCGCCGACGTTGTACTCGGCCTGCTGCATCTCGTGCATGATCGCGATGCGCTTGGTCGCGTCGGTTTCGGCCAGGGCCTGGTTGTACAGCGACTCGAAGTTGGACCCGGTGCCCGACTTCGGCGGCCAGTGCGTCTCGTTGTACGGGGAGCTCGGCAGCGAGCCCTGCTGCACCTGGTTGAGGTAGGCGCGGGTGCCCCAGAAGTCGACCGAGAAGGCCAGCTTGAGGTACTGGTTCCCGTAGTAGTTCGGGTCGTTGAGCACGTTGATCTTGACGCCCGCGGCCTGGGCCTGGTTCGCGAAGACCGTCGCCGTTTCGACCATCCCGGCCGCGCCGTTGGTCGTGTGCAGGTCGACGGCCAGGTTCGCGTGGCCGGCCGCCTTGAGCAGCGACTTGGCCTGCTCGATGTCCTGCTCCCGCTGCGGGAGCGAGTGGTCGTAGCCGGGGTCGAAGGGGGCGTAGAGGTCGTTGCCGACGAACCCGTAGCCGGAGAAGACCTGCTCGAGCAGCCCCTTCCGGTCGACGATCAGCCGCATCGCCTGGCGGACCCGGACGTCATCGAAGGGGGGCATGTCGATCGCCATGCAGATCGGTATCCAGCCGCCGGTCTTGGACACCAGCGCCCCCATGCCGCGCGCCTGCACCACCTTCACCTGGGAGGCCGGCAGGTCGGTCATCGCGTCGATCTGGCCGCCGAGCAGCCCGTTCACCTGCGCGGTGGAGTTGCTGAAGTCGGTGATCGTCACCGTGTCGAAGTACGGCTCGCCGGTGCGCCAGTAGTTCGGGTTGCGCTCGTGGACGCTTTGCTGGCCGGGCGTGAACGACTTGAGCTTGTAGGCGCCGGTGCCGATCTGCGGGTGCGGGTACGCCTGGTACCCGGTGGGCACGATGGTGAAGGTGTAGCTGCCGAGGGTCTGCGGGACCGTGGAGTCCGGGGTCTTCAGCGGGAGCCGCACCGTGTACTGGTCCAGCTTCTTCATGGCCCCGATGTCCATGGTGGCCGTGGCGGCGTATCCGGTGAGGCCGTTCTTCTGAGTCCCGATGCGCTGGAACGAGTAGATGACGTCGTCGGCCGTCATCGTCTTGCCGTTCTGGAACTCGATGCCCTGGCGCAACTTGATCGTGTACTGCTTCGGGTTGTCCTGGGTGACGCTCTCGGCCAGGCCGTTGGTGGTGAGCTGGTAGTTCTCGTCGAACAGCAGCAGCGTCTCGAAGGCGCTCACCAGCCGGGCCTGGTCGGGCTTGGTGATGATGTTCTGGCCGTCCATGATGTCCTTGGAGCCGCCACCGGTGACTCCGAGCCGGAAGTTCCCGCCCCGCTTGGGCGTGCCGGCCGCCGCCGTGGCCGAGCCCGAGCTGGCCGGCGAAGAACCCGAGCCGCACGCGGCCGCCAGGCCACCGACCGCCGCCAGCCCGGCCGCGCCTGCGAGGAGCTGTCGCCGTGAAACGTCTGTCATGTCATGACCCTTCTGTCCGCCGGCCCTGGCGGTGCCCCCGGGTCGGGCTGGGTTTCTTGCCGTAGCGCTTGAAGCGGTGCGTGCCCTGGCTAGCCAGGGTTGCGGCACGCGGGACGAACTCGCAGGCCGCGCAACGTCGACCCTGTTAGTAGCCTGGGCATCTATCGCCTGTCAACCTGTTCGGCGTGGGTTGATCCCGTGTTGTTATGTGGCCGGACTGAGCGGAGAGATGGGCCATGCCCGACGTTGATACCCTGCGCGAACCGCAACGGCAGCGGCCGCACGCCGAGGTCCCCGCTCTTGTTCCCCGGCCCTGGCCCCGCCGGCCGACCGCCTTGCGGGCCACGGTGGCCGGAGCGGGGCGGACGATGAGCCTGGACGAGTTCCTGGCCATCACCGTTTCGACCGCACTGGTGGTGGTGGCCGACGGCGTTCTGGTCCACGAGCGGTACTTCCATGGCACCCGGGCCGCGGACCGGTTGCTGGGCAACTCCGCGACCAAGTCCGCGCTGGCTCTGCTCGTCGGGCAGGCGGCGGACGACGGGCGGCTCCCCGGGCTCGACGCCCCCGTGACCGGCCTGGTTCCCGAGCTGGGCTCCAGCGGGTACGCCGGGGTGAGCCTGCGCCAGCTCCTCACCATGACCAGTGGCGTCGGATGGCGCGAGGACTACCACGACCCGGACAGCCGGGCCTCGCGGCTCCTGCGCCGGTGGCGCGGCGGCGCGGGCGGGCTGCGCGAGGCGCTGCTGGAGATGCCAGCGGGTGACCCGCCGGGCAGCAGGTATGCCTACTGCACCCCGGACTCCCTGGCCCTGGACTGGGCACGGGAGCGGGCGACCGGCGAATCCTTTCCAGAGGCGCTGGCGCGCCTGTGGTCGGTGGTCGAGGCGGAGCGGCCGGCCGTGGTCGGGCTGGACCAGCCGGCCGAGCGGGGCGGCGTCGCGATGGCCGGTGGCTCGCTGGCCGCCACCGCGCGCGACTGGGCACGCATCGGCACGCTGCAGATCAACGGCAGGTGGCGGGACCGCCAGGTGGTCAGCCGCTCCTGGGTCCAGGCGAGCAGCCGGCCCGAGCGGGAGTTCCTCGCCCCCGGCAGGCTGCCCAGCACGATCACCGCCCACGCCGGCTTCGGGTACCACTGGTGGCCGCTGGACCCAGCCGGCGAGCACGTCATGGCCGACGGGATGCGCGGCCAGTTCGTGTACGTCGACCGGCCGCGGCGCATTGTGGTCGTCAAGACCTCCGCCTGGCCGTACGAGGACCCGTGGTGGGACCGGCAGTGCCGCGACCTGTGCTACCTCGCCCTGCCCGCCATCGCCGACGCCGCGGCCGCGGGCTGACCCATCTCAGGCACCCCGCTCGCGGAGCATCGAGCGCGAGATGATGAGCCGCTGGATCTCGCTGGTCCCGTCCCAGATCCGCTCGACCCGCGCGTCTCGCCAGAACCGTTCGATCGGGAGCTCGCTCACCAGGCCCATCCCGCCGAAGATCTGCACCGCCTGGTCGGTGACCCGGCCGAGCGTCTCCGAGGCGCAGAGCTTGGCCATCGCGGCGTCGGCGTCGCTCATCCGGCCCTGGTCCAGCCGCCAGGCGGCGCGCAGGGTCAGGAGCTCGGCGGCTTCGATCTCGGTCGCCATGTCGGCGAGGCTGAAGCCGACGCCCTGGAACCGCCCGATCGGCTGGCCGAACTGCTTGCGGGTCGCCGCCCACCCGGTGGCCAGCTCGAGCACCCGCCTGGCTCGTCCCACGCTGGTGGCCGCCACCGTGAGCCGGCTCGCCCCGAGCCACTCGCTCAGCAGGTCGAACCCGTGCCCCTCGTCGCCGAGCAGGGCCGAGCCGGGGACCCGGCAGTCGGCGAACGCCAGCTCGCAGTGGTGATAGCCGCGGTGGGAGACCGACGACGCGCCACGGCTGACCGTGAACCCAGGGGTGCCGTGGTCGACCAGGAAGGCCGATATCGCCGAGCGCTCACCCCGCGGCCCCTGCTCGGTCCCGGTCACCGCGAACAGCACCACGAAGTCGGCCATATCGGCATAGCTGATGAAGTGCTTGGCGCCGTTGATGACCCAGTCATCGCCGTCCCGGCGGGCACTGGTCGTCATCGAGCGGACATCCGAGCCGGCGCCCGGCTCGGTCATCGCCAGGCAGTCGATGCGCTCACCGCGGACCGTCGGCAGCAGATACGTCTCCACCTGGCCGTCCCGGCAGGCCTGCAGGATGTTGCTCGGCCGGGAAACCAGGGTCTGCAGTGCCCACGACGTCCACCCCAGCTCGCGCTCGGCCAGCGTCACCCCCAGGGCGTCGAGGCCGCCACCGCCAAGCTCGGCCGGGAAGTTCGCGGCGTACAGGCCGGCCGCGATGGCCTTGCCGCGGATCTCGGCCGCCAGCTCCTCCGGCACCGCGTCAAGCCGTTCGACCAGGTCCTCGTGCGGGACCAGCTCGCGGGCGACGAAGTCGCGCACCGTCGCGGCGACCGCGCGCTGCTCTTCGCTGAGCTCAAAGTCCATGGCCTCTCCTCGCCGTCTACCGTCTGTGCCCGCCGTCAGCCCACGGGCCGGCGGATGCCCATCACGTGCCCCACCGCGGCCGGCCGGGGCAGCACGGCGTGCGCCCGGCAGATCGCCATCACCCGGCCGTGCAGCTCCTCCGGCATCGGGATCACCCGGCCGCTGGCCATGTCCACGTGCACCAGCAGCTGCTCCGCCGTGGCCACGGCCTCGCGGGTGGCCTCGTTAAGCACCGTGTGGAAGAGGTGAAGGCTCTTCGGGCCGACGTCGAGCAGCTGCAGCGGGACCGCGAGCCGGTCGCCCAGCGCCGCCTCGCGCAGGTGATGCAGGTGGGTCTCGGCCGTGTAGAGGGAGCGGCCCGCCGCCCGGTAGGCCTCATCGATGCCGACGTACCGGAAGAAGGCGTCCGCGGCGTTGCCCACCAGCAGCAGATAGCTGGACTCGGTCATGTGGCCGTTGTAGTCGATCCAGTCCGCCGGGACCGTGGACTCGTAGAGCGCAAGCGGCGCGTCGATCATGACGCGGCGACCCCCCAACCCGGAGCGGCGCTGTATTCAACCGGCGCTGTGTTCAGCTACTGCAACATGAATTCGTATTATGCGACGATAGGCAGGCCCGAATCAGCCGTCAACCTGACAAGGACGCGTCCGTGAGCGCACCAGACAACGTCCCGGACCCCGCCTGGCGCGGGCGGGTGCAGTCCGTCGAGCGGGCGCTTGCGCTGCTGGACGCCATCGCCGGCGCGTCCCCGCGCGGGAGCACGGTCGCCGAGTTGGCCCTGGCCTGTGGCATCAACCGCGCGACCGCCTGGCGGCTGCTCGCCACGCTTGAGGGCCGCGGCCTGGTGGACCGCGATCCCGCCAGCAGCCGGTACCAGATCGGCTACGCGGTCGCCCGGCTCGCCACGGCCTCGGGGGTAGACGGGATGGTCCGGCGCGCCCATCACGTTCTGGAACGGATCTGCGCCCAGACCGGCGAGGCCGCGATCCTCGCCGTGGGACGGCGGTCCGGACTCGTATATGTGGACGAGGTGGCGCCCCCAGCGGTGCTGACCGTCAACTGGCTGGCCCGCCCCGTGCCGCTGCACGCCACCTCCACCGGCAAGGCCTGGCTGGCGTGGCTGCCCGAGCAGGAGGCGCGCAGCGTGCTCGGCCCGGTCCTGGAGGGCTTCACGGACGCTACCGTCACCGATGTCTCGCGGCTGTTCACCGAGTTCGGCCAGATCCGCGAGCGCGGGTACGCCGTGTCGGCGGGCGAACTCGAGCCGGCGCTGTGCGGCGTGTCGGCACCCGTCCTGCGGCAGGGCGATGCCCGGCCGCTCGCCGTGTTCAGCATCTGGGGGTTTGCCGACCGGATGCCGCCGTCGCGCTTCAAGGCGCTCGGAGCCGTGGCCATCGAGGCCGCCGCCTCGGTCGAAGTCGCGCTGCGCCTCTGAGGGCCCGCGAGGGCTTGACAGACCTCCGGGCCAGGGGGACCGTTTCGTATAGTGCGGTCATTGCTCATAATCCGCACTGACCGCCTGTGATCAACCCCTGCCGACGATATCCGGAGGTCGCGGTGGCTGCAGCTCGCAAGGTCATCATCACGTGCGCGGTGACGGGGTCGGGCCATACGCCCACGATGTCGCCGCACCTGCCCTACACCGTCGAGGATGTCGTCGCGCAGTCGGTCGCCGCGGCCCGGGCCGGCGCGGCCGTCATCCACCTGCACGCCCGTGACCCGAAGGACGGCAGCCCGACGGCGGACCCCGCGGTCTTCCTGGAGTACCTCAAGGCGATCAAGGCCGAGACGGACGCGGTCGTCAGCATCACCAGCGGCGGCGGCACGGGCATGAGCGTGGCGGACCGGCTGCGAGTCATCTACGAGACCAAGCCGGAGCTGTGCACTCTCAACCTGGGCACGTTCAACTACGGCAGCTTCCCGATGATCCCGAAGTACGCCGCCCAGTGGAAGTTCGACTGGGAGGAGCCCTACCTCGAGAGCACCCGGAGTGAGCCGTTCGTCAGCACGTTCGCCGACATCGAGCACATGCTGACGCGCCTGCGGCCGGCCACCGGCTGCCGCTTCGAGTACGAGGCCTACGACGTCGGCCACCTCTACACGCTCGCCTACTACCACCAGCTCGGGCTGGTGGAGCCGCCGATCTTCCTGCAGACGATCATGGGCGTGATGGGCGGCATCGGTCCCGAGGTCGAGCACATCGCGCACATGAAGACCACCGCGGAGCGGCTGTTCGGCGACGCGCTGCAGTGGTCCGTGCTGGGCGCAGGCCGGCACCAGTTCAACATGATCACCGCCTCCGCCTGCATGGGCTCGCATGTCCGGGTCGGCCTGGAGGACGGCCTGTTCATCGGCAAGGGCCGGCTCGCGGAGTCCAACGCCGAGCAGGTCGCGAAGATCGTGCGCATCCTCGGCGAGCTGTCGCTGGAGGTGGCGACGCCGGCCGAGGCCCGCCAGATCCTCGGGCTCAAGGGCCTCGACCAGGTCGGCTGGTGAGCGAGGCCGGGTACCCGTCCCCGGAGGGGCTCCAGACTGTCGCCATCGTCGGTACCGGTGTCATCGGCGCCGGCTGGGCCGCGCACTTCCTGCGGATGGGATATGACGTCGTCGCGTGGGACCCGGATCCCGGAGCGGCGGAGCGGCTGGCGGCATTCGCCGGGGACGCCTGGCCGGTGCTCAGGCGGCTCGGCCTGGCCCCGGGCGCCTCCCCTGACCGGCTGCGGTTCGCGGGCAGCCTCGCCGAGGCAGCAGACGGCGCGGAGTTCATCCAGGAGTCCGCCCCTGAAGTCCTCGGCGTCAAGGTCGCGCTGCTCGCCGAGCTCGACGCGGTGACGCCGCGCGACGTGGTCATCTCATCGAGCACGTCCGGTTTTACGATGAGCGACATGGCCGCCCAGGCCACGGCGCCGGGGCGGTTCGTGGTCGGCCACCCGTTCAACCCGCCGTACCTGATACCGCTGGTGGAGATCGTCGGCGGGCGCCGCACCGACCAGGCCGCCGTGGCGTGGGCGGAGAGGTTCTACACCCGTACCGGCAAGGTCTGCCTGACTATGGACCACGAGGTGCCCGGCTTCGTGGGCAACCGGCTCCAGGAGGCGCTGTGGCGCGAAGCCCTGCACATGATCGATTCCGGGCAGGCGACCGTCCAGCAGATCGACGACGCCGTCACCTACGGGCCAGGGCTGCGGTGGGCGCTGATGGGCCCGATGCTGACGTTTCATCTCGCTGGCGGACAGGGCGGGATGGCCCACATGCTCGACCACTTTGGCCCGGCGCTGCTCGAGCCCTGGACCCGGCTGGCCGCTCCCGACCTTACCCCCCGGCTTCGTGACCTGGTCGTCACCGGAGTCGACGAGGCCGTCGGCGACGTGCCCGTCCAGCAGCTCGAACGGCAGCGCGACGACTTCCTCGCCGACCTGCTCCTGCTGATCGAAAAGCACCGCCGTGCCTGACCCGGCCCCGCTCGCCGCCCCTGCTCCACCACACGACCGCCCGCACTGAGGCCGCCGACCCTGATCTGGCTCGCCGCCCGCCGGAGCGGTCAGGACTCGCCGGCCCGGCGCTGGACGAACTCGAAGCCGAACCGCCCCTTCACGCACAGGTGGCCGTTGCCGACGTCGTGGTCGAGCGGGGAAGTGACCTTGACGATCCGGTTGTCCTGCACGTGCAGTTCGAGGTTGCAGCCCACGCCGCAGTAGGGGCAGATGGTGGTGGTGACGGTCTGCAGGGACTCGTCCCAGGTGCCGCCGCGCCGCATGTCGTACTCGCTCTTGAACATCAGCGCGCCGGTCGGGCACACCCCGATGCAGTTGCCGCAGTACACGCACGCCGAGTCGGGCAGGCCCACGTCGAACTCGGTGGAGATGCGGGCGTCGAAACCCCGGCCGGCCACCGCGATGGCGAAGGTGTTCTGCGCGTCCTCCCCGCACGCCTCGACGCACTTGTAGCACAGGATGCAGCGCGAGTAGTCGCGGACGTAGCTGTCGTTGTCGACCTTCACCGGCTGGGCGACCGTGTCGGCCGTGTCGCCCGCGGTCGCGTGGTGCTCGCCGGGCCGGGCCACGTCCCGCTCCCCGGCCGCGTGCGGCGGGGCCGCCGGGCCGTACCGGGACGGGTCGGCCTCGTAGCGCTCCATCCAGCGGCGCACGTCGGGTGAGGCCAGCGACACGTCGACCGAGGACGCCAGGAACTCCAGCACCATCCGCCGGCTGGTGCGCACCCGCTCGGAGTCGGTGTGCACGACCATGCCGGGCTCGGCCTTGCGTGAGCAGGCCGGCACCAGCGTCCGGGATTTCTCCACCTCGACCACGCACACCCGGCACACGTTCACCGGGGTGAGGTTCTCCAGGTAGCACAGGGTGGGCGTGTCGACGCCCTGCTGCCGGCAGGCCTCCAGCAGCGTGGCGCCCTCGGGGACGCGGACCGCCGTCCCGTCGATCGTGACGTCCACCAGCCGCCTGGGCGCCTCCAGGAACACCGTGCTCATGCCGGCTCCTTCCCGTTGCCACCGGTCCCGGTGCTGCCGTTACCGGCCCTGCCGTTCCCGGTTCCACCGGTTCCGGCCCCGCCGATCAGGCCGAGGCGCACTGCGGAGGCGGCGGCGCCGACCGCGGTCTGGCCCAGGCCGCAGATCGAGGCGTCGCGGGCGACCGTGGCGATGTCATCCAGCAACGCGAGTTCCCGTTCGGCCGAGCCGATCGGGGTGCCGCGCAGCAGGCGCCCGAGCAGTTCCTCCTGGCGCACCGTCCCGAGCCGGCACGGCACGCACTGCCCGCAGGATTCGTCCCGGAAGAACTGGGCGATCCGCCGCAGCAGGTCGGTCAGGTCCACGGTGTCATCGAGCACCAGCACGACGCCCGATCCCAGCGTCGCGCCGATCGCCCGCACCCCCTCGAACGTGAGCGGGGTGTCCAGGGCGTCCGGCCCGACGAACGCGCCGGCCGCGCCGCCGAGCAGCACCGCCCGCAGCGGCCGCCCGCCGCGGACCCCGCCCGCCGCGTCGATCACCTGGCGCAGCGTGACCCCGAACTCGTGCTCGTACAGGCCGGGCCGCTCGACGCGGCCGGACAGGCAGAACAACCGGGTACCGGTGGAGCCCTCGGTGCCGGTCTGCGCGAAGGCGGGCCCGCCGATCCGCAGGATCTCCAGCACGCACAGCAGCGTCTCCACGTTGTTGATGGCGGTCGGCTTGCCGAACAGGCCGACCTGCGCCGGGAACGGCGGCTTGTTGCGCGGCTCGGCCCGCTTGCCCTCGATCGAGTTGATCAGCGCGGTTTCCTCGCCGGCGATGTAGGCGCCGGCGCCGCGCCTGACCTCGATGTCGAAGGCGAAGCCCTCGCCCATCACGTCGGGGCCGAGGAAACCGCGGGCGCGGGCGTGCTCGACGGCGTGCCGCAGCCGCGCCTCCGCCAGCGGGTACTCGCCCCGGATGTAGATGTAGCCCTGTTCCGCCCCGCAGCAGTAGCCCATGACGGTGAGGGCTTCCAGCAGGGCGTACGGGTCCTCCTCCATCAGCACCCGGTCCTTGAACGTGCCGGGCTCGGACTCGTCGGCGTTGCAGACCACGTAGTGCGGCCGGACCGGGTTGCTGGCGACGGCCTCCCACTTCACCGCGATGGGGAACGCCGCGCCGCCGCGGCCGAGCAGCTTGGCGTCCTTCAGCTCCCGGATCACCGCCTGCGGCCCGGCGCCCACCGCCCGGCGGAGCATCTCGTACCCGCCGGCCGCGCGGTAGGAGTCGAGCGATGCCGGGTCGATCTGCCCCACCCGGCGCAGCAGCCGGAGCGCGGAGCGGTCGCCTGCCAGCTGCGGGACCAGCGGCGCCGGGGCCTCGGCGGGCTCGGCGGGGGCCAGCGCCGGCAGGACCTGCGCGGGATCGAAGGGGGCCAGCCCGGCCCGGGCCGGGTCGGCGCCCGCCTGCTGGATCATCGCTGCCGAGCCGCGGTCGCACTGGCCCAGGCACGGGCTGCGCAGCCAGGCGACGCCGGTGCCGTTGGACCCGGCCCCGGTTCCCTCGGCGCCGAACCGCCGCTCCATCTCCGCGCACACCTGCTCCGCGCCGTTGACGCGGCAGGCGAGATCGTCGCAGACGTGCACGACCGCAGCCGGGGACGGGGTGGTGCGGAACAGCGCGTAGAACGACGCCACCCCGTACGCCTCGGCCGGCGGGATGGTGAGCCGGGCGCACACGTGGTCGAGCGCGCCCGGGCTGATCCAGCCGATCCGCTCCTGCACGGCGTGCAGCACCGGCAGCAGCAGGTGCCGCCGGGCCCGCGCCGCGTGGCCGCCGTAGGCGACGTGCCCGTCGGCCGCCGTGCGCTGCCCGCCGTCCCAGCCGGACTCCGGCGGCCCGAGGGCCGAGGCGATGGCCGCGCGTTCCTCATCGGTCGCGGCCGCCGCGACCCCGAGCCGCAGATCCACTAGGTGCTCGCCTCCGCGTGCTTGGTCTCGGCGCCCCCGGGGGCGGGGGCGTTCAGCTTGTCCACCCGGATCGCCGTCGCCTTGAACTCGGCCGTCCCCGACTTGGGGTCCCAGGCATCCAGCGTGAGCACGTTGGTGGCGACCTGGTCGGGGAAGTGCAGGGTCATGAAGGCGAGCCCGGCCCGGAGCACCTCGTCGATGTGAACCGGCACCTCCAGCGACCCCCGCCGCGACGATACCCGCACCACCTCGCCCTCGGCCAGGCCGAGCCGTCCCACGTCCTCGGGCGAGAGGTCGAGCGTCTCCGGCCGCCGCAGCGGCGTCGCGTACTTCCCCGACTGCACGCCGGTGTTGAACGAGTCCAGCCTGCGCCCGGTGGTGAGCCGGATCGGGAACTCCGGCGACAGCTCGTCCACCGGCGGGTCCTGCTCCACCGGCGTGAACGGGGCGGGCGCCCCGCGCCTGGCCGGGTCCTCCTCCCACAGCCGCGCGTGCAGGAACAGCTCGCCCGGGTGCTGCTCGTCGGGGCATGGCCACTGGATGCCGCCGAGCTCCTCCAGCCGCTGATAGCTCATCCCCCCGTGCATCGGGGACAGGGTGCGCAGCTCGTTCCAGACCTCTTCGGCGGACGGGTGGCCCCAGTCGGTGCCGAGGCGGCGGGCGATCTCGCAGATGATCTCGATATCGTCGCGTGCCCCGGGCGGCGGCTCCAGCGCCCTGCGCACCCGCTGCACCCGGCGCTCGCTGGAGGTCACCGTCCCCTCGGCCTCGCACCAGGTGGCCGTGGCCGGCAGCACCACGGTGGCGAGCTCGGCGGTGCCGGTGAGGAACATGTCCTGCACCACGAAGTGCTCAAGGCCGGACAGGAGCTTGCGGGCCCGGCCGGTGTCGGCCTCGGAGCGCAGCGGGTTCTCCCCGATGATGTAGCAGGCGGTGAGCTCGCCCCGCTCCATCGCCTCGAACATGAGCGACAGGTGCCAGCCTCGCTTGGGCGGGATCGGCGCGCCGTTGACGGCCTCGAACCGGGCCCGGGCCTCGGTGTTGGTCTCGATGTCCTGGAACCCGGTCAGCTTGTTGGGGATGGCCCCCATGTCGCCGCCGCCCTGCACGTTGTTCTGGCCCCTGAGGGGGACCAGCCCGGATCCGTACCGGCCCACGTGCCCGGTGAGCAGGGCCAGGTTGATGAGCGCGAACACGTTGTCGGCCGCGTTATGGTGCTCGGTGATGCCGAGCGTCCAGCAGATCTGCGCCCGGTCGGCGCGGGCGTAGTCGTGCGCCAGCCGCCGGATGAGGTCGGCGGGCACGCCCGTGTCGCGCTCGGCGCGCTCCAGCGTGTAGGGCTTCACGGCCGCCGCGTACGCCTCGAAACCGGTGGTGGCCCGGTTGATGAACGCCTCGTTCGCCAGGCCGGCCTGGATGATCTCCCGGGCAATGGCGTTCGCCAGCGAGATGTCCGACCCGACATCGATGCCGAGCCAGGCGTCGGCCCACTGCGCCGACGAGGTCCGCCGCGGGTCCACCGCGTACAGCCGGGCGCCGTTCCGGACGCCCTTCAGCACATGGTGGAAGAAGATCGGGTGCGCTTCGCGCGCGTTCGAGCCCCACATGACGAGCAGGTCGGCGTCTTCCGCCTCCCGGTAGGAGCTGGTGCCGCCACCAGCCCCGAACACAGCCGCCAGACCGACGACGCTAGGAGCGTGTCAAGTTCGGTTACAGCTGTCGATGTTGTTGCTGCCCATCACGGCCCGGGTGAACTTCTGGGCCATGTAGTTCATCTCGTTGGTGGCCTTCGAGCAGCTGAACATGCCGAACGACTTCGTCGTGTCCCGCTCCCTGGCGGCCGCGAAACCCGCTGCCGCGCGGTCGAGGGCCTCGTCCCAGGAGGCGGGCCGCAGCCTGCCGTTGTCCCGGACGAGCGGCTCGGTCAGCCGTACCTGTCTGCTCATCGTGCGCACCTTCCTGACGAGCAACTGCCGACACATTGAGACTACCGTGGGTACTCAAACCGGGTCCATGTCGTTAGCGGACCGGTACATGCTGAGCAGCCAAGCCGGTCACAGGACATATCGTACCGCGATATTAATAGCGGTTGGCCACATGCGTACCCTGTCGGAAAGGGACGGCGAGGCGGAAGGCGGGCCGTTTTGTCAGGGCGGACGGCGCGGCGGCGTGTGCTGCGGATCACGCTGCCCGGCGACGGCCGGCCCGGTGGCAGCGCGCCCCGCGCCGACTTCCTCGCGGGGGAGGAGCCGCTCGGGATCAGGGTCGACGGCACGGCGCTGACCATGACCATGCGCACCCCCGGCGACGACCTCGAGCTGGCGGCCGGGTTCCTGGTGGGTGAGGCAGTGATCCGCTCACCGGCGGACATCGCCGAGATCAAGCTCTGCGACGGGACTTCCTGCGGGCACGCCGGCCACGACGACATGGGCAACATCGCCGATGTGACCCTGGCCGCAGGCGTCGAGCTGGCGCCGGGAGCGCGGCGCAACTTCATGACCACCAGCGCGTGCGGCGTCTGCGGGAAGGCGAGCATCGCCGACATCTGCGTCCTGCCGCACGCGCCGCTGGCGGGGGATCCCGCACGTTTCGCGCCGGAGATGCTGGCCACGCTGCCGGACCGGCTGCGCGACGCGCAGCGGGTGTTCTCGCGCACCGGCGGCCTGCATGCCGCCGGCCTGTTCACCGCCGACGGCGAGCTGCTTGCCGTCCGCGAGGACGTGGGCAGGCACAACGCGGTGGACAAGGTGGTCGGCTGGGCGCTGCTGGACGGCCGGCTGCCGCTGGCCGGCTGCGTCCTGCTGGTCAGCGGCCGCGCCTCGTTCGAGCTGGTCCAGAAGGCGGTGCTGGCGGGCATCCCGCTGCTCGCCGCCGTGTCCGCGCCGTCCTCGCTCGCCGTCGACCTGGCCGAGGAGGCGGGCCTCACCCTGGTCGGCTTCCTGCGCGGCCCGTCGATGAATGTCTACACCGGGGCGCACCGGCTATCGGCCCGAGCGGGCCGGTGAGCCGGGCCCGGCCTCTCCGGATTTGAGGGCTGCCCGCCGCTGCCGCGTCATCCGGCGGCCGGCCGCGCGTGCCGCGCTATCCGGCAGCGCTATCCGGCAGCGCTATCCGGCAGACCGGCCCGCGGGTGCCGCGCTATCCGGCAGCCCGGCCCGCCGCTGCCGCGCTATCCGGTGGCCCCGCGCCCCGCTTTAATGTGGAGCATGCCGCGCGGAGCCGCCAGCGATCCGAGGCCCAGCCCGGCGGCCGCCTACGCGCAGTGGATGGACGCGTGCGCGGCCGCGGGCTGGCGCGCTATGCCCGCGGCGGAGCAGGTGCCGGTGCGCGACGGGCTCGGCAGGGTGACGGCCGCCCCGGTCCGTGCCCGCTGGCCCTCGCCGCGTGCCGACTGCGCCGCCATGGACGGCATCGCGATCAAGGCTGCCCCCGCTGCCGTCGGCGTGTGGCAACTGGCCGCCCCCGCGTTCGCCTGGGTCGATACCGGCGACCTGATGCCGGCGGGCATGGACACGGTGGTGGAGCGCGAGCGGGTCCAGTTCGGCGCCGACGGCAGTGCCCAGATCACCGGCCCGGCGCCACGCGGGCTGAACGTGCGCGCCACCGGCGAGGACTTCCCGGCCGGCGAGCTGCTCATCGGCGCCGGCCACCGGCTGCGCCCGGCCGATCTGGCCGCCGCCGCCGCGGCCGGGCACGCCACGCTGGAGGTCGCGCGGCGGCCCGTCGCCGCGATCATCCCGACCGGGGATGAGATCCGGCCGGCCGGGTCGGCGCTCGGGCCCGGCGAGGTCACCGACAGCAACTCGCTCCTGCTCGCCGCCCGGGCCAAGGAGACCGGCGCCCGGCCGCTCGTCAGCGACGTGCAGCCCGACGACCCGGACGCGATCGCCGCCGAGATCCGGCGCGCCGCGCTCATGGCCGGCCTCGTGCTGGTCATCGCGGGCTCCAGCGCCGGGCGCAGCGATCACACCGCCGCCGTGCTCGCCCGGGCCGGTGGCCTGGCCGTCAGGGGTGTCGCGGTCCGGCCGGGCCACCCGGTGCTGCTCGGCTACGCTCTGCCTGGCCCAGCGCCCGCCGGGCGGGATGCGGCGGCCGTCCCGGTGATCGGGATCCCTGGCTACCCGCTTGCCGCCGCGGTGATCTTCGAGCTGTTCGCCGCCCCTCTGCTCGCCGCGCTGCAGGGCAGGCAGCCCGCGGACCGGGTGTGGCAGCGCGCGCAGCTCGCGTGTGACTGGGTCTCCTCACCCGATGTCGAGGACTGGGTCCCGGTGTCCCTTGCACCCGCCCCGGCAGGCGAGGACGCCAGTTACCCGGTCGTGGCCACGCCGGGCAGGCGCGGCGCCGGGTCGGTCAGCCGGCTCATGCACGCCCACGCCTGGTGGCCGATTCCCATCGGCAAAGGGAAGTTCGCGCGCGGCGAGCTGATCGACGTCCAGCCGATGCCCGGCGCATCCCTGTGACCGGCGCACTCCCTGACCGGCGCTGGTCAGGGGCCGGCCTGCCAGCCACGGGCAAGCTGCTGGAGCTTGGCGGCCGTTTCCGCCAGCGGCTGCCCGCGGCCGACCGCGATGCCCAGCACGTAGGCGGTCAGCGGCGCGGCCGGCCTGTCGACCGTGTGGGCCGCGACCCTGGCCAGGTTGAGCACCGTTTTCTGGTTGACATCCGTGGGGTCCAGGCCGAGCTCGGCGCAGATCGCGCCGGTCCAGTCGTCCAGCGTGCTCATCGTTCTCCGTTCGGCTTGGCGAGCCCGGGCGGCTCACGCATGGTCCGGCGATCGTCTGGCAGCCGCCGGGTGGTTCCCTCCCGGTCCAGCCATTCAAGCAGCGGAATCACCACCCGCCGCGACGTGCCCAGCGCCTGTCTCGCTTCCGCTGCCGTGAACGGCTGCGGCAGGCCGGCCAGGATGCGCGCCGCCCGGCCGGGCGCATCGGGCGCCAGCAGCACGTTGCCGGGCAGGCGGCACAGCAGGCCGGCGCGTTCCGCCGCGGCGGCGGCCCGCGCGTCGAGCCCCAGCTCGCGCATCCGCTCCGCGTCGGGCGCGCTGAACGGCGCGTCCGCCAGATCGGCCAGCACCGCCCGGACCGCGTCGGCCACCGGAGCCGGAAGGCGCGGATCGGAGGCCTGTGCGCCGCTGCCGGCGGCGGCTGGGCGCTGCCCCCGTGGGCGGGGACCGTCGGCTTCGTCCCGCCGCCGCCCCAGCCCGGTGACACTGCCAGCACCCTCCGGTTGCTCATCCTCGCCGCCGTCGGCCCGGCGCAGGTATCCGCCGCTCGCGTCGATCAGCCCACCGGCGCCGCCACCCGGCCGCCAGGCCGCAAGGGCCTCGACCAGATCGCGGTCGGGCAGACCCAGCTCGGCGCGGGCCGCGTCGACCGGCAGGCCGGCCGCCAGCGGGTCGCGCGCCGCGTGCGCGTCGACCGCCGCGGCCAGCTGCTGGCGCAGCCGCTGCCAGTGCGCCGGGTCGGCCAGCCATTCCCCGCTGACCGGCGGCGGCAGGTCGTGCAGGCCCATGGCCGATGCGGCACCGGCCCGCAGCAGCCGGTGCCGGCGCAGCAGGTCCGCCGCGGCCGGCGGCTCCGGCCACGATGCCAGCTCCCGCTCCGCGGCCGCGGCGGCGCCGTTGCCGCGCAGTCGCGGCGGCGCGACGTCCAGCACCGTCGCGCCGTAGACGGGCCGGATCCCGGCGCGGTCCGCGGCCGCGCCGGGATCACGGAGCAGCACCCGGTCACCGACGTGCAGCGGCAGCGGGTGGTCCAGGCTCAGCCTGGCGAAACGGCCACCCAGCGGCCGGACCCTGGCCACGGCGCGGGCGGCGCCGATGTGCAGCGTGAGCCGGGGCGGCAGCCGCATGGCGCCGGGCGGCTTCCCGCTGGCGGGCCGCTCGCGGCCCGCTGGCGCCTCCTGGCCCGCTGGCGGGTGCTGGTGCGGCGCCAGCCGGACGTCGATCACGCTGGTGACCGTCCAGCGGCCGGCCTGGATGAGCGCCATGCCGCGGCCCAGCTCCCGGGTGCTGACGCCGCGCAGGTTCAGCGCCACCCGGGCGACACCGCTGACCTGGGCGGCCGGTGCGCCGAGCGACTGGACGCTCCTGACCCGCACCGGGCGCATGGCGGGGGTCGCCGTCAGCTCGTCGCCGGCCCGCACGGTCCCCGCCTGCAGGGTCCCGGTGACCACGGTCCCACTGCCCTTGATGGCGAACACTCGGTCCAGCCACAGCCGGACGCCGCCGCGCGGGTCGGGCTGGGGGAGCCGCGCCGCGAGCCGGCCGAGCGCGGCGGTCAGCTCGGGGAGGCCCTGGCCGGTGACCGCGCTGACAGCGACGGCCTCCATCCCGCCCGGGCCGGCGCCCGGCCCGGCGGCGCGGCCGAGACTGGTAGCGGCGATCTCGCGTCCGGCCTGCCGCAGCGCCGGCCCCGGGTCGGCCAGGTCGGCCCGGGTAATCACCAGGATCCCGTGCTGGACGCCGAGTGCGTCGATCGCCGCGAGGTGCTCGGCGGACTGGGGCATCCAGCCCTCGTCGGCGGCGACCACGAACATCACCGCGGGCGCCGGGCCCGCGCCGGCCAGCATGTTCGTGATGAACCGTTCGTGCCCGGGCACGTCGACGAACGCGAGCCGCTCGCCGGACGGCAGCGTCATCCATGCGAAGCCGAGGTCGATGGTCATGCCCCGGCGCTGCTCGGCTTCCCACCGGTCCGGCTCCATCCCGGTGAGCGCACGCACCAGCATCGACTTCCCGTGGTCCACGTGACCGGCGGTCGCGATGACGTGCACCGCTACTCCCCGCCTGCGGGGGGCGCGTCACCGGCGGGCCCGGGAGCCGCGGGCGGGGCGGCGCCGTCGGCGGACACCGCCGCCAGCACGGCCGCGGCGAGCCGTTCGTCGTCGGCGGGCGCGACCGCGCGCAGGTCGAGCAGCAGCCTGCCGCCCTCGATCCGGCCGGCGACCGCCGGCACGTCGCCGCGGCGCACCGCCGGGCCTGACCGCAGCTCCGCGGCCAGCTGCCCGGGCAGGGACAGTGCGGCGCTCGGCAGCTTCACACCAGGGCCGCCGCCGCCCCCGACGGCGGCGTCGGCGGCCACCGCCTGGCAGTTGACACCCGCGCCTGCCAGCCGTTCGGCGAGGACCTCAGCGCGCTCCCTGATCGACGGCAGCGTTGCCGTCAGGGCCAGGGTGACCGGTGCGGCCGGGCCGGTGAGGGTCGCCTCCAGGGCGGCCAGGGTCAGCTTGTCCACCCGCAGCGCCCGGGCCAGCGGGTGGCGTGCGAGGCGGGTTACCATCTCCGCCCGGCCGAGCAGCAGGCCGGCCTGCGGGCCGCCGAGCAGCTTGTCGCCGCTGGCCGTGACCAGCGCGGCGCCGGCCCGCAGCCAGGAGCCGGCGTCGGGCTCATCGGGCAGCACCGGGTTCGGGCTGAGCAGGCCCGAACCGATGTCGCCCACCACCGGCACCCCCAGCCCGGCGAGCTCGCCGACGCCGACCGATGCCGTGAAGCCCTCGAT
>DATIXO010000223.1:0-2680 GCA_035518495.1 Streptosporangiaceae bacterium | reverse complement strand
CCCGACGACATCAAGCAGGTCGCGGTGCCGGCCCTGGCGCACCGGATGACGCTGCGGCCCGAGCTGTGGGTCCGCCAGGTCTCCTCTGACGACGTGATGGCCAAGCTGCTCTCGTCGGTGCCGACGCCGAAGACCGATCCGGAACCGAAGCCCGGAAGGGCGCTGTCGTCGGCATGATCCCGAACGGTCCCGGGGTGCCCGCACCTGGCACCGAGCGCGAGCTGCACTGGAGGTCGTCGCGGCACGCCCGGCGGCTGCTCACGCTGGGACTGGCCGGGCTGTTCGTCGCCGTCCTGGCCCGCCGTCCGGAGTTCGCCGGGCTGGCGGCGCCGGCGCTGCTGCTGCTAGTGGCCGGAAGGGTGCAGCGGCGGCCGCCGCGCATCACCATGTCGGCCCGGCCGAGCAGCCGGCGGGTCTTCGAGGGTGAGCGGCTGGCCGTGGACGTAGTGGCGGACGGCGCCGGCGAGTGCGCGGTGCGCTGGCGGCTGCACCCGGGGCTCGAGATCGCCCCGGTCGGCGCCGCGGCGGCCGACGGGCAGCGGGTGCGTTTCGTGGTCACCCCCGAGCGCTGGGGCCGGCGGCAGCTCGGCGCCCTGGAGGTAACGCTGCGGGACCGCTGGCGGCTGGCCGAGGGGCACGTGAGCATGCCGCTGCCCAGCATCGACTGCTACCCGGCCCCGGCCCAGCAGCGGACGACGGTGGTGCTCCGGCGGCTGCCGAACCGGCTCGGCGAGCACCCGGCCCGGGTCTCCGGCGAGGGCATCGAGTTCTCCGGCGTGCGCGAGTACGTGCCGGGCGACCGGCAGCGCAGCATCAACTGGCCGGCCAGTACCCGGCGCGGCCGGCTCCAGGTGAACACCTTCGCCGCCGAGCGCTCGCAGGACGTGGTGCTGCTCGTCGACGCGACCTCGGACGTGGGCATCCCCGGCTCGTCCGCCCTGGACCTCGCGCTGCGCGGCGCGGGCGCGGCGGCCCGCGCCTACACCGACGCCAGGGACCGGGTCGGCGTGATCACCTACCAGTGGGGCGGGACCAGCTGGCGGCCGCCCGGGCTCGGCCGCCGCCAGGTCTACCGCATCATCGACTCGATGCTGGCCAGCGACGCAGGCTGGGAGCGCGGCGGCAGCTTCGCCCGGCTGCCGCGGGCCGCGCTGCCGCCAGGCGCGCTGGTGGTGGTGTTCAGCCCGCTGCTCGACCAGCGGTTCGTGGAGGCGCTGCGGGACATGCGCGAGCGCGGCTTCACCATGCTGGTCGTCGACGTGCTGAACACCGAGCCGCCGGCCCGGCGGCGGGCTGAGGACCGGATGGCCCGGCGAATCTGGCGGATGGAGCAGGAGGCGATCAGGTTCTCGCTGCGTGAGCTCGGCGTTCCCGTCGTTCACTGGGACGGCGAGGAGTCGCTCGACCTGCCGCTGGCCGCGCACACCCGGCGTCCGATGGCGGCGTGGCGATGACCGGGATGGCCGGCCGGCTGCGGGCCGCCGCCGACGCGGTGGCCATGCGTGCCGCCGCGGTCCTGCTCGGCGCGGGCTGCGTGATCTGGGCCGCGCTGCCGCCGGCGCACCGGGGCTACGCCGGCTTCGCGCTGACCGTGGCCGTCGCCGGGGTGGCGGGCGGCGGGCTGCGGCTCGCGCTGACCGCCGTCCCGGTGCCCGAGGAGTCCTACCTGCTGTCCGCCGGGCTGCGCGCTTGGCGCGCGTTCCTCGCCGTGGTGCGGCAGGTGCCCTGGGAGGAGGGCGCGCTGGTCGCCATCGTCTGGCTGGAGGTGCTGCACCCGGCCCGGCCGTGGCACACCGCGCTCCTCGGCGCCGGGCTGATCGCCTACCTGCTCGTCACGCACCTGGCCGAAACGGACGCCCCGCTGGCGACGCTGCGGCCGCAGGCCAGGGTGCTGGGGGTGGGCGCGGTCCTGCTCGCCCTCGGGGCTGGGGCCGGGATGCTGCCCGCGGCGGGCCCGGGGGCGGGTTCGGCCCTGCTGCGGCTGGTAGCGGCCGGAGCGCTCATCGCAGCGGCCGGCCTGGTGCTTCCGTACGTCGCGCGGCGGTTACCCCGCGCGGGGCGCGGGGATCTTGCGGGGATGTATAACAGGAGGCAAGGCACTACCCAAAGGAGGGCAGGACCCGATGGCTGAGATCGTCCGGGCCGCGCTGGTCCAGCAACGCTGGACCGGAGACAAGGAATCCATGATCGCGGCGGCGGTGAACCACATCCAGACGGCCGCCTCGGCCGGCGCGCAGGTGGTGTGCCTCCAGGAACTGTTCTACGGGCCGTACTTCTGCCAGGTGCAGGACGCCGACTACTACTCCTACACCGAGCCGATCCCGGACGGGCCGACCACCCAGCTGCTGCAGGACGTGGCGCGGCAGCACGGCATCGTGATCATCGCGCCAATGTACGAGGAAGAGCACCCGGGCGTCTACTACAACACCGCGGCGGTGATCGACGCCGACGGAAGTTACCTGGGCAAGTACCGCAAGACCCACATCCCGCAGGTGAAGGGCTTCTGGGAGAAGTTCTACTTCAGGCCCGGCAACACGGGCTACCCGGTCTTCGACACCGCGGCCGGCCGGATCGGCGTGTACATCTGCTACGACCGGCACTTCCCCGAGGGCTGGCGGGCGCTCGGCCTGGCCGGCGCGAGGATCGTGTTCAACCCGTCGGCCACCAGCCGGGGCCTGTC
>DATIXO010000222.1:0-4243 GCA_035518495.1 Streptosporangiaceae bacterium | reverse complement strand
CCGATCCCGGCCCCGGCCAGGCGAACAACACCCAGGCAGCCTGACTAACTAACCCACCTAACCCACATCACCGGCGGGCCAAAGAGCCGGCTCCGCCGGCGCTGCCGCGCGCCCGGCTGATCTCCATTTTTCGGGTTAGGGCAGGCCCGATGCTGGCCGTCAGTGACGAAGCTCTGGCTGACCCGCACGTGCGTCAATCGCCTGGCGAGGCTGAGAACGCCCAGACTTGGTGGATCTGCTCGCGTAGCCGACGCGCTGTCAGCCGCTCAGAGGGCCGCGACACTGGCTCATGGCAGTCTGGATTGCGAGCTGGATCCATCCCTCCTCCACGAGACGGGCGGCCCGGCCGCGACACTGGCTCATGGCAGTCTGGATTGCGAGCGATGCCGCGGGGTTTGGCCTGCCGCCTCCGGGCGATCCTGACCGTGGCGTGACTTTTCACGGTTGCGGCAGGTGACCGGGCGCAGCGCCTGAGCCCGGGCGAGGAAGGACGATGCCGTGTCGCGTGCCCGGCTGGGAGCACCTGTCCGGAGTGTCTGCCGGCGCGGCATGCTCCGCAGTCTGGCGGCCTGGGCTTGCGTGGCGCTGCTGGCCGCCGGGTGCAGCACGAGCCGCAGCGCCGCGCGGCATGACGCCGCGGAATCGGGCCCGACAGGCCGGCGGCCGCTTGCTGCCGCGGCGACGTCCAGGGTCCGTCAGGCGCTAGCGGTCCCGCAGGTCATGCCTGCCCCGTACCAGCTCCCGTGGGCCATATCAGATGAATCGGTGCTTCCCGTCGGCCATCGCCTGCTGGTCGCGGGCGGGTTCGCCCCTGCGGCGGCCGCAACGGCGGTGGTGGCGCTTGACCCGGTCACCGGCTGGGCGCTGCCTGCCGGGCAGCTGGCCACGCGCGCCCGGGACGCCGGCGGCACGGTGCTCGCGGGCCGAGCGCTCATCTTCGGCGGCGCTGCCGGCGCCAGCGCCACGGCCGTCCAGGCGCTCACCGCAGGCGGCCGGGCAACCCTGGCCGGCCGGCTGCCGGCTCCGCGGCCTGACCTGGCCGCGGTCACCGTGGGCAGGGTCGCCTACCTGGTCGGCGGGTCCGGCGGCGCCCGGACCGGCGCCGCGGTGCTGGCGACACGCGACGGCCGGCATTTCAGGGTGGCCGCGAGGCTGCCGGTGGCCGTCCGGTCTGCGGGCGTGGCCGCCGACGGCCAGCAGATCTGGGTGTTCGGCGGCCGGTCTCTGGGCGGGATGACCAGCATCATCCAGCGGATCGATGTAGGCACCGGCCGGGCACGGGTGGCCGGGCGCCTGCCGCGGCCGCTGGCCGGCGCGTCGGCCTTCACCCTCGGCGGCAGAATCTTCCTCGCTGGCGGCCAGACGGCGGCCAGCC
Source organism: Streptosporangiaceae bacterium (assembly GCA_035518495.1). GTDB lineage: Bacteria > Actinomycetota > Actinomycetes > Streptosporangiales > Streptosporangiaceae > UBA9676. The sequence continues at coordinate 2,868 of DATIXO010000222.1, read as the reverse complement.
GCCCGCGGCCGGCCGGGAGCTCTGCGGGATCCCCGGTCACCAGCGGCACCGTCTACAGCTACAACCCGGGCAGCGGCGCCCTCGCCATCGCCGGACAGCTGCCCGTGCCCGTCACAGACGCCGCCGCCGCCGTCATCGGCGGCACCGGCTACCTGCTGGGCGGCGTCGACGGGCACACCGCAGTGCCGGCCGTGACCACCTTCCGGCTGGTCTCCCCTGTCCATGCGATCCCGCCGGCCGCCGCGAGCGCGGGCGGCCAGGCTGCGGCGGGCTGGCCGGCGAGCAGCCCACAGCTGCGGGACGCGCCGTGGCTCGCACCGCCAGGCGGGCGCGGCCACCTGGCACCAGGCTCGGACCCGTCCGCGCTCCCGGCCGGCATCCTGATCGCCGACCACCGGAACAACCGGCTGGTGATCATCGACCCGCAAGGCCGGATCCGGTGGACCTTCCCCCGGCCCGGCGACCTGACCGGCGGACAGACGTTTTACGTGCCCGACGACGCGTTCTTCTCGCCAGACGGGCGGTATATCGTCGCCACCCAGGAAGACGACCAGCTCATCACCGTGATCGACGTCGCCACCCGCAAGATCGTCTACAGGTACGGGACGTCCGGCTCGCCCGGCCAGGGCCCCGGCCAGCTGGACAACCCAGACGACGCCATGCTCACACCGGCCGGCGACATCATCGCCGCCGACATCAAGAACTGCCGGATCATCATGATCAGGCCGCCGGCGCACCGGCCGCTGCGGATCCTCGGCACGCCCGGCAACGGCTGCTGGCACCAGCCGCCGGACCGGTTCGGCAGCCCCAACGGCGCGTTCCCGCTCGCCGACGGCCGGTACCTCATCACCGAGATCAACGGGGACTGGGCCGACGAGATCAGCCTCACCGGCCAGGTGAGCTGGTCAGTGCACCCGCCCGGCGTCGCCTACCCCTCCGACACTAACGAGGTCTACCCCGGCCGGTACCTGACAGCCGACTACTCCGACCCGGGGCAAGTTGCCGAGTTCGATGCCGGCGGCCGCCTGCTGTGGCGGTTCGGCGGACTGAACCACCCCTCGCTCGCGCTGCCGCTGCCTAACGGCGACATCCTGGCCAACGACGACTACAACGACCGCGTCATCGTCATCGACCCGGCCACCCGCCGCATCGTCTGGCAATACGGGCACACCGCCGATCCCGGCACGGCACTGGGCTACCTGAACGATCCGGACGGCGTCGACCTCACGCCGCCCGACTCGATGCTGATCAGCCACGCCGCCGTCATGGGATCGCCGTGACCACCTGTGCGTGCCGAGAATCCCCTCCACGGCTGTGACCAGCAGCGTTACTCTCCAGCCATCCGGCTGTGACGATCGCCGATCATGTGCCTGCTCTTCCTGCTATTACCCGGGTGGCCTCATGGCTGCGGCTGTGTCCCGGCGTGAGGAGGAGCGGCAGACCGCAGAGATCCTGATCCCTGCGCCACCAGCTCGCCGTACTGCAACGGCGGCAGCCGCGCCGCCCGAGGCTGAACTCCGCAGACTGGACCCTCCTCACGGCACTTCTGCGCGTGATAGCGAAAGCGCGGCGCCAGAGCCTGCGGCTGCTGGTCACCTGGACACGATCCTGCGCTGGCACCCGCTACCCCGCCAGGGCAGACCCCAGCGGATGCGGCTGGAACCAGAGAAAGCGCCCTGGGACGGCCGCGGACTGACGGTACGGTCGACAGCTTAGTGTTAAGGCATGACTTCTCACTCACGCTTTACCCTCAGCCAGGCCCGCGCCGCGGGCGAGCGGATCGGCGTCGACTGGGACGCTTCGCCGTTCGATCTCGAGCAGTTCCGGATGGGGATGGACGTCGAGCTCGAGCACGGCACGCGTGATCCAGAGACGAATGTGACCGACGATGATGTCACCATGACGGCGAAGATCGCACGGGCGCACCTCAACGAGTTTCCGGACTATTACACCCGCCTTGCGAAGATGGAAGCCGAAGCGGAGGCGCACCGCGCCGCGCCGGGCAACTGAGGGGTGCCAGAGATCGCGGCCGTCGCGCCCGACGAGAGGCGATGCGCCCGGCCGGATCAGCCATCGGACCCGGCCCGTACCGCGATGCCAGCCGGATATGGATCCGGCCAGGACATGGCGCCGGTGTTCACCGGCGGGTCTGGCCGCTCATACTGCTCGCGGCGGCGGGCTTCGTGCTCCGCCCTGGTCAGGCATTCACTCAGGATCTCGGCGATCTCCCGGATGTGGTCGGTGACGCCGGACGTCAGTGCCCCCGCCACCTCGTGTTCCTCGCTGCGCCCCGGCCCGGTGCAGCTGATCACCGGCTGCCAGGCCTGGGGGGTATCGGCCGGGGCCAGCGTGTCGATCCAGCTGGTGCCGCGGTCGACGCCGGAGACCGTCCACCGGTCCTGCCGGCCCTCGCCAGGGTGGGCATGCAGCCAGTCCAGGATCGTGGCGGCTCCCCGCAGCCCCATGGTGCGGGCTGGCCGGTGACCGTGTTGAGGAGGCGCGGGCCGCGCTCGTAGCCGCCGGAGGTGGCCACGGCGGCGGTGACCTCCAGGATGGCGGCCCCAGCCCGGCGACGTTTCCTTCATCATCGGCAGGCTACCGGGAGGCACAGCAGCCCGGGCCGGAGGCGGGCCTCTTCGCTGGTCGCCACCGGCGCTGGTGCCAGTGCGCCGGCAGGGCGCGCGGTCACGAAGAGCGTGAGAGCGCTCGTGCCAGCGCCGGAAGAGTTGTTCCCTGACGCTGCTGCCCGGCCGCTGGCGGGGGCGCACGAGCCGCAGCGCGAGCTTGGGGCAGGCCCGGACTGTCTCGCGGGCGTCGGCTTTCAGGCGGTCGGGCATGTCCTGGTCGCTGATGATCGGGAAGCCCCAG
>DATIXO010000221.1:0-5601 GCA_035518495.1 Streptosporangiaceae bacterium | reverse complement strand
GGGCGGCGGGCTGGGACACCTCGGCACGGGCGGCGGGCTGGGACACCTCGGCACGGGCGGCGGGCTGGGACACCTCGGCACGGGCGGCGGGCTGGGGCACTTCCGGCCGGGCGGCGGGCTGGGGCACTTCTGGCCGGGCGGCGGGCTGGGGCACTTCTGGCCGGGCGGCGGGCTGGGGCACCTCTGGCCGGGTGATCGGCCGGGCCGCCTGGCTGGGCGTGGCAGCACCGCCGAACGGGCCGTAGGGGGATGCGGCCATCGCCCGCTCGATCGCCGCCTGGAGCCTGCGCTCCTCACCGCTGCGGTCGCGGTACCAGGCGGTGCCCCAGATGCGGTGCAGGTTCCAGCCCAGGTCGCGCAGGACCTGCCCGCGGAGCCGGTCGCGGTCGCGGGCGGCCCTGGCGGAGCGGTACTGATGACCGTCGCATTCGACGCCCAGCGCGTACACGCCAGGGTGGCTGGGGTAGTGGATGCCGATGTCGATGCGGTACCCGGCTGTGCCGACCCGCGGGGTGAGCCCGTATCCCCAGGAGCGGATGACATTGATGACGGACTCTTCGAACGGGGACTCGGCGTCGCCGCTGGCGCGGGTGCCGAGCGCGGACAGGCCATGGGCGGCGTAGTCGAGGTAACGGCGCAGCTGCCGCGGCCCTTCGCCGGTGACGGCTCCGGGGATGTCAGCGGCGCGGACGCTGGCGACGATCTCGGTGCGGTACCGCGCGCGGGTGATCGCCACGTTGAGCCTGCGCCATCCGCCCGGCCCGCTGAGCGGGCCGAAGTCCACCGTGATCTTCCCGGCCTCGTCCGGCCCGTAGCCGACGGACAGGATCATCACGTCCCGCTCGTCACCCTGGGCCGTTTCGGCGTTCTTGACGAAGAACCCCCGCAGCCGGTCGCCGGTGAAGAACCTGTCCAGGTCGGGACGCTGCTGGCGGGCTGTGGCGACGGCGGTCTCGATGGCGGCGGCCTGTGCCTCGCTGAAGGCCACCACGCCCAGGCTGAGGGCCGGGCGGGTGTCGTAGTGGTGGATCACACGCTCGGCCACGAGCGCGGCCTCCCGCGGGTTGTCCCGTGAGGTCGTCCGGTAGGTCCCCCCGGCCCACAGCAGCTCCACGCCAGCCTCGGGCCCGTCGCTGTACCTGCTGGGGAAGGTGACCAGGCGGCTGTCGTAGAACGCGGCGTTGGAGAACGCGATCAGCGCCTCGTGCCGGGACCGGTAGTGCCAGCGCAGGGCGAGGTTCCGGTACGCGCCGGACGCCTTCGCGAGATCGAGGACCGAGTCCGGATCGGGGGCGCCGCCGGGCTCATCCGGCTCACCGTCCTGCCAGCTTGCGGCGCCACCCCCGGCGCTGGCGGGGGGCAGCTGCCTGGTGTCCCCCGCCAGGATCAGGGCGCTCCCACGGTAGATGCTGCCGATGGCGCCGGCCGGGCTGACCTGGCTGGCCTCGTCGACAATGACCAGGTCGAAGTGCAGGCCGGCGGGCAGGCACCGGCTGACGGTCAGCGGCGAGGCCAGGAAGCAGGGCTTGATCGCCTGGCACACATGGCGGGCCTGCTCGATGAGCGCGCGCACGGGCAGGTGCCCGCTCTTCTTCTCCGCCTCCCGGCGGATGACGGCCGCCTCACCGGTGTCGCCGGGCGGGCGCCGCGCGTTGCAGGCGCGGACGACATCCCCCGCCGCCGCGGCGATCAGCGCCCTGTCCAGGTCCTGGTACTCCCTGACCAGCGCGTCCCGGTCGGCCGCGCCGGCGATGGCCAGCGCGGGGTCGGTCCTGATGTGATGCTCGGCCCATTCCTGCAGCAGCGCTTTTTCGATCACCTGGGGCACCTGGGCGGGCTCGACCTGCTCGGCGACGCAGAAATCGGTGGCCACGTCCAGGCCGTGCACGGCCAGTGAAGCCCGGGCCGCCTGGTAGGCGTGCCATTCCTCACGGCCGCCGGTGTCGTCGAACATGACCGTGATGAGGCCGGCGGCGCCGGTGTGATCGTCGAGCTCGGCGTCGAGCTCGGCGCGGCGTTCCGGGCTGAACGCCGTCAGCACGGCTTCTTTGGCCTGACGCCATGCGTCGGCGGCCGCGGGCAGCCGGGGTGTCGGCACCGCGCTCTCGACCGCCTTGAGCTGATCCGGGGTGAGCCCGCCACCGCCGGTGATCATCGCGCGCAGGCGCCGCGCCCAGTCGAGCGCGGCCCGGAGCGCGGTGAGATCGGTCCCGGCTCCCGCGTACAGCTCACCGCACACCTCACGCAGCGCCGCATCCTGCGTGTCCAGCCGCTGGCGCGCGGAATCGACTGCCTCCCGCAGAGCCACCAGGTGCCGGGCCTGGCCGAGGGTGAGCGGCCGGCCCACGGCCTTGCTGACCTGATCGGTGAACGCGGCGGCGGTGTGCAGCGGCCCCAGATGGGCCCGCAGCCACCCGACCGCGTCGGTGATCGGGCCGTTCAGCAGCTCAGGCCGGGCGGCGGTCGCGGGTGGCGGCGCGAGGGTCGCCTGCCAGGCGGCCAGGTCCTGGCCCACCTCGACCGTCATGCCGGTGATCGCCGGGCTCGGCAGCGCGTCGGCGGTTATGTGGCTGGCCGCCTTCCAGAGGTCCTGCCCGTTTGCCCGCTGGACCGTGCTGGCGGCGCGGTTGAGAGCGCGGCCGAGCCGGTCGAAGTCGGCGCCCCTGCCGGTGTAGTACCGGCCCAGCAGCGGGGCGTAGGCGGCCTCGGCGGATGCGAACGCCTGCGCGGTGCGCTTCCAGGCGGCGGCGAGCGCCAGCTGCTGGCACGCCGTTTCCCTGGGAACCCCATCCCTGGTGAAGGTCCCGATGGTCTTCCTGTCCGCCCGGTACTCCGCCGACAGCTTGCCGAGCAGGTGCTGCTCGCCGTCGAACCGGTCAGCCAGCCCCTGCACGTCGGCGTGAAGCGCCGCCGGGGTGTAGTAGGCGCTGGCGTCGGCCTCCGCCCTGGCGAGCGCCTGGTGGGCGTCGTAGAGGGCCCGCCCGGCTTCGCGGGCTGCCTGATAGCCCTGCACGGACAGCCACTCACGTTCGGGCCGGTCCGGTTCCTCGGCCACCTGGGCGATGGCGAGCAGGTCAACAGCCTGGCTGAAGGTCGAGGGGGCCCGCAGGCCGAGCATTCCGGCCAGGGCGGACAGCATCGCCAGGCGCTTGTCCAGCATGTCGGCCTCGGCCGTGAACGCCAGCGAAAGGCCGGTGATCTGCTCGACGGTCAGGCCCTCGGCGTCGGCGCAGGCCGGTGCCAGCCGGGCCAGGGCCGCGCCGTCGGCCGCTGGCAGCGTGGCCTGCCGCGGGATGGCCGACCAGGCGGCCCCGGCGGCCCGGGCCGCCCTGTCCTCGCAGGCCGTGATCTCGCCGAACGCGGTGGCGAGCCTGGCCACCGCGGCATCCGCCACCTCGAGGGTGCTCGCCGTCAGCCACTCATCCGGCAGGCCCGGCGGCCAGGTCAGCAGGTGGCTGAGCAGCCCGGCGAGCGCGTCGGCGCCGGACGGGCGGGTCAGCCCGGTGACCTCGGCCAGCGGCTCGTTGAGCCGGGTCATCGAGGTCAGCGCCTCAAGGGCGGACGCCGCCTGATAGAGCACGGTATCGAGGGAGCCCCGCTCGGTGACGCAACGCCAGACGAACGAGCGCCCTTCCGCGGCCGGCCGCCACGCCGCTGCCAGTGCCTTCGCGGTGTCGCGTATCTCGCCGAACGCCTCCACCGTGAGGTTCCCCACCGGGGCACGGCCTGTCGCCGGGGCTGCCGGGACGGCGGGCATGGTGGCGATCACCCCGATGATGTCGTGCAGCGAGTACCCGAGCGGGTCACGCTTGCGGTTCATGGCCTCGGCGTAGGCGCTGAGCTGCTCACGGCGCATGCGGGCCGCGTCCGCGTCCCGGCCCGGCATCGGCGCCGGTGCGACCGGCTCGGTGTCCAGCGCCTTCGCCAGCGACACCGCCACCTGCCTGCCCGTCGCCCTGCCCGAATGGAGCTCCAGCAGGTACCCGCCCAGGCCAGCGCCGGCCAGCCGGTCGCTCACCACGTCGAGCGCGGCTGCCTTCTCCGAGACGAACAGCACCGTCTTCCCGGCGTGCAGCGCGGCACCGATGATGTTCGCGATCGTCTGGCTCTTGCCCGTTCCCGGGGGCCCGTCCAGCACGAATGACCGGCCGTCGAGGGCGGCCGCGATGGCGGCCCGCTGGGACGCGTCGGCGTCCAGCACCACCGGGGTGACCTCCGGGGCGGCCCGGGTGTCGATCTCGTGCTCGGCGATCTCATCGAAGCCGAAGCCGCGGCCTGCCGTGGGCCGCCCGCCGGCCGCCAGCGCCGCCACCGCCGGGTGGGCCGCGGCCAGGTCCTCATGGTCGAGCAGGTCCCGGTACATCGCCTCCCCGGCGAGGGAGAAGCACGCCAGCACGACGCGGTCACTGACCTGCCAGCCGTCCCGCCCGGCGGCCGCCGCGCGGACGGTGCCCAGCAGCCCGTCCAGCGTCACCTCGTCCTCGCCGATGGGCGGCAGCGTGACCCCGCACTCCGCCAGCTTGCGGAGCAGCGCCGGGTTGACGACCGGGTCATCCCCGGTCGGCTCCAGCGCCGGCATCTGCCGTGGCCCGGCGGGCACCAGCCGGACCGGGACAAGCAGCACCGGGCTGGTGTAGCGGACGCGGTCCCTGTCAGCCCAGGTCAGAGCGCCGAATGCGAGGTGCAGGATCCACTGGCCCCGGTCGAGATACGCCTGGTCCGACCGCCGGATGAGCGTCCGCAGCGCGCGGGCGAGATCCTCCGGACCGGCGTCGGTGTCGAGGACGCCCTCGGCTGGCGGCGGGGGCACCGGTGCCGCACCGGGCGCTGGACCGCCACCGGCCGGCTCTCCCGCAGCCGACGGGGGCCAGGCCGGCTTGGCCGCCAGCGACCGGAACGTGTACGTGCCGCCCGACTTCAGGCGGGCGAGAATGCCGGCGGCGGAGGGACGGGCCAGCGCGACCATGCCGGTCCCACCCGGGGCGAGGTTCAGCAGCTGGCTGGCCGCGGCCGGGTTGATGAGGCTGTCCCGCCAGCGGCCGAGCGCAGCACGGATGAGCATCTCCCGGTCGGCTGAAGGCCGGTCGCTGCCGTCGTCCCGCACGCCGTGCCCCTCCGTTCGCATCCCCTACGTCAGGGCCCGGCGGCTTCGCCACCCGCCGGATGCATGACTCCGGCAGGCCCGCAGCGGCACCGCCGGCGGCACTTGCCCCAAAACTAGACGCGGGGTCAGACGGACTGGATGTCCTGTGAGTTGAGCAGGAAACCACGGTAAAGAAACCCGCACGTATCGCGGGGCAGAACGCGTAGGTCCGGTCCACCGGCTGATCGCCGGTTTCAGGGGGTTTTGCCGGATTCCACCGGCCCCGGCGGGCGCGGACGGCGGCTGTGCGACCCTGAGCCCATGGCAGAGCCGGCCCGCCACGACGCCACCCGCCGCAGCTACGACGCGGTCGCCGAGAAATACGCGGCCAGCTTCCGCGATGAGCTCGCCTATAAGCCGCTCGACCGGGCCCTCCTCACCTGCCTGATCGAGCAGGCCGGCCAGGACGGGCCGATCGCCGATCTCGGGTGCGGCCCGGGGCACGTGTCGGCCTGGCT
>DATIXO010000220.1:0-6105 GCA_035518495.1 Streptosporangiaceae bacterium | reverse complement strand
GCCGAACACCGCCCGGACCCCCGCCACCGGCGCCAGCTCCACCAAATCCTCGGCGCCGCCCCCGGCGCCCACCGCCGACGGGCGCAACAGCGACCTCACGACCTCCCGCACCGGTAAGTTCCCCTCCAACTCGCGCGACAGCGGTGGCCGCCACCCGCGTGCCTGCCCGGGAATAGCGGCCACCGCCCGATGGAAAAGAACCCCCGCTGACGAGCCGGGGTTGTTACGACCTAGTTGCCGCGGCGACGACCACGGTTGTTCTTGTGGTGTCGGTGGTGACGGTGGCGGCGACTCTTGCGACTGCCGTACATATTCATCTCCTTCCGTAGATGAATGCATCTGTTAGGAGGACTCCCCGTTTAGGATGTTTCCTCCTGGTTAACGACGCTATGCAGCTCACGGTGAAACGGTCAAGCCGGCAATTTTAAAGAGTGGAGTTCGGCGGCCCAGGTTCAGGTAACATCTAGCTTCCAAGCTTCCAAGCCCGAGTAACCTTGCTTCCAGGTTCGGGTAATTTCCCCATGTGTAAGACCAAAGAAATCTTAACGGCTGGTGAGAATCTGGTTCGTGCTTGTGCCGATTGATGCGACCCGTGGGAGGGCGTGCCGCTGGTGCGGCTGCCGCTCCGGGCAGGCGGCCGGAGCTAGCGGGGGTGCGCTCAGACAGCAAGTTGCGCATGCGGCGGGTTGGGTGTTGCTCGAAGGGCGCGCTTGCTGTCGCCAGCAGGTGGGCCCTAAGGCACGGACTTCCGTGCGGCGGCGCGGCGCAAGCTGCGGAAATTTACGTTAGCCCCTCCCGTACCCGAGCGGCGGGAACAAGAGGCGAGCGCTCGCCGCCTTATTAACGCAGGGTAACGCGGCCTGGACATAACGTGACGATCCGTTAGATACTGACGGATCTGGGTAGTGCGGCAACAGGCGCAAGCTGCCTAGCCAGGGCCTACCACTTGGGACGCCCTCGTGGTAACGGTCGGCTCTGTGCGACTTCCCAGGAGAGGGGTAAGAAGTTGAAAAGGATTGTGGCTTTCATTGGGGCACTGGCGTTGGCCGCAGGGGGACTGCTCGGGCTGCTGGCCGGAGCCGCGAGCGCCGCGCCTGTACGCACGGGCACCCTGTACCTCCACGCGTTCGCGAACACGACGCACCCGGCCGCGGTGGTCAACATGAGCGGGCTGGTGCGCGGCTCGAATGGGACCGACCTCGTGGTCAGCCCGACAAAGGACATCTTCCGCTTCAGCCACGGCAAGGTCTACGTGACGCACCACCCGACCCGCACGGTGAACAAGACGAACGCGCGCAGCTGCGCAGAGTCCACAACCGAGACCGGGAAATACACGATCACCCAGGGAACGGGGCGCTACTCGGGCCTGCGAGGAAACGGCCACTACCTGGTCATCTTCACTGGCAAGGCGCCGCGCAATTCCAAGGGCAAGTGCAACTTCAACGCCAGCCCCAAGACGTTCACCCAGAACATCTGGGCGGCAGGACCAGCTAGCATTTGATCCAATCCGAGTTTCGCGGAATATAAGGGCCCCCGCCCTCAGCGGGGGCTCTTTCTTATGCGCGCGCGACCTTGGGCCCGGGTTTTGGGCTTGACCGATACCCAGTGGCCCCTAGGGCGTCGTGATCACGCGTCGGTGCTGACACACGATGTGGTATCAGATAACACGACTGTGGATATCTACCATTGGCCTGCTTCAAGATTCTTTCTGTTGCTGGATCGGCGCGGGGTGCGATGGTGCGCGGGAACGGCTGATCTGCGCCCGGTACGGGCACGGGCTGGCAAGCACGAAGGTACGGATAGCCGACGGGTGCTGCCAGGAGATCAAGCTAGGAGTCCGCGGCGGGGACTGCGCCGGCTCGCCGGGCGGCGCGGCCATCGCCGCCGCCAGGACGGCACTGGTCATGACGTCGACCGCCTGCTGGTCGGCGAGGCCGTGCTCGACGCACAGGGAGTGCCAGGTCCAGAACGAGGCCGCGTGGCCGATGACCGCGGGGGTCAGGCGCCGCTGGCTGGCATCACCGCCGAGCGGCGCCGCAAGGAGGTCACCAGATAGTTCGGCCTGTTCTTGCAGGCTGCGCTGCTGTTCCTCGGGCAGCGCCGCGAAGTCCCGGTAGAGGCAAGCGAGCATGCCTTTGCCTCCTCGGTAGAAGCGGTACAGGTCGACCAGGCCAGCCCGCAGCCGTGCGGCCGGATCGCCGATCTGTGCCCAGGCGCCGGGGTCAGGCGGCTGCTGCTGAGACATCCAGTGCGCGGAGCACGCGTTGAACGGGGGTCAGCGACGACCGGCACCCAAGCTCCGCCGCTCACCGTGGTGCAGCCCGGCGATGGGGGGCAGGGCGACCTGGGCTCGATCGGCGTGTTATTCACGCTCTGGGGCCGCTACACCGGCGGCGCGCTGTCGATCGTCGAGCACCCGTTCCCGGTCGGCGCGCTGGTCCGCACCTGCATACCCGCGAGGACGAATCCTCCATCGTGACGCAGGGCCAGATCGGGTTCCGGTCGGGCCAGCGCGAAGCGGTGCTCGGCGCGGGTGGCTACATCACCAAGCCGCGCGGCGAACTGCACACCATGTGGAACGCCGGGACCTCACCGGCCCGGATGATCGAGGTGATCAGCCCCGCCGGGTTCGAGCATTTCTTCCGCGAGCTGGCCGACCAGATCTCAGCCGGGCCACCGCAGCCCCCTGACGTCATGGCCCTGGCCGGCAGGTACGGCCTGGAGTTCGGCCAGCCGGACTGGCTACCCGAGCTGATCTCGCGCTACCACCTCACCCTGCCGCCAGGCGCCTGAGGTCCCGGTCACCAACGGACACCGCACATCCCCGCCGCCCCCAAGCACGGCGATCGTCCCTCGCGGAACCAAACGGCCAAACCTCGCGGACGGCCGCGCCCGGGCCGCTCCGACCGGGTCTCATGCCCTCCGCCACGACCGCAGCGCGACCCATGGTCACGAAGCGGCGCACCCTTGACGTGCCCGGGCCGCCGTTATGCGCGGGCGTTCGGCCGGTGTGGCGGGGGGGGGTGGGTGTTGTTCTGGGACCGGCGCAAGTCTGGGATCAGCACCTTGTTTAGCATCGGAGCCATGGCGGGGATCGAAACCGACTATCTGGTCGTTGGGGCGGGCGCGGCCGGGATGGCTTTCGCCGATGCGCTGATCGCGGACTCGGACGCCGACGTGGTGCTGGTGGATCGACGACACCGCCCAGGGGGGCACTGGAACGACGCGTACCCATTCGTGCGCCTCCACCAGCCCTCGGCATTCTACCGCGTCAACTCGCGAATCCTGGGCACCGACTCGATCGACAAGACTGGCCCGAATGCGGGCTTTTACGAACGGGCGAGTGCGGCGGAGATCTGCGAGTACTACCAGCGGTGCTCGATGAGCATCTGCTGGCGTCGGGCCAGGTTCGCTTCTTCGCCATGTCCGAGTGCCGCAGCGAAGGGCCAGCCGAGCACCGGTTCGTGTCCCGGCTAACTGGTGCGGTGACCATGGTGCGGGTGCGGTGCCGGGTCGTCGATGCCAGGTATCTCGAAACGTCGATCCCAGCAACCCACACCCCGTCATTCGACGCCGAACCGGGAGTGCACCTGATTCCGGTCAATGATCTGGTCAGGCTGACCGGGCCTGCGAGCGGATATACGGTTATCGGCGGCGGTAAGACCGCCATGGACGCGTGCATCTGGCTCCTAGAAAACGGCGTGCCGCCTGAGGTGATCCGCTGGATCAGGCCGCGGGACGCCTGGCTGCTCGACCGGGCGTATCAGCAGCCGCTCGACCTCGTCCCCTGGCTCGCCGAAGGCGTGTCGCGCTACCTCGAGGCCGCGGCTCAAGCCGACGACGCCAGTGATCTCTTCCGCCGGCTCGAAGCGTGCGGGCAACTCATCCGGCTCGATCCGGCTGTCGAGCCCACGGTGTACCGGTGCGCCACCGTGAGCGAGGCCGAGCTCAAGAGCCTGCGGCGCATCGAGGACGTCGTTCGTCACGGACGAGTAGTGCATAACGGTGGCCCGGCAGCTCGGCTTTCCCGGCAAGGTCGTGGCCGAGGTGATGGGCCTGTCGGAGAACTACGTGGCCACGCTGCGGCAGCGGGCGTTGCGGGAGGGCGTGGCGGGGCTGGTCCGGCCCTCGGGGCCCAAGCCCGGGCTCACGCCAGCGGACTGGGCGCGGGCAGCCGGGTGGCGGGAGGGCGGGGCGACCGAGGCCGAGGTCGCCGCCCGGCTCGGGGTGGCGCAGAGCACGGTCAGCCGGCGCCTGGGCTGCGGGCAGCAGCGCCTGCCCTGGGACGGCGAGCCCGCCGGGCCGCAAGAGCCTGAGGCCGCCGGGATGCCGGGGAAGCCGGGCGGGCCCGCGGCCGGGGAAGAACCGGGCGAACCAGCGGCGCACGCCGGGAAGCCGGCCGGGGAGCCGGCGGTGGCCTGGCCGGAGCCATCACCGGGCCGGGCGCCACGCCCTGGTCCTGCCGGAACCGGGCTGGCGCCGGCCGGGCCGCGGATCACCGGGGGCTGCTTCGCGTGCCGGCACGCGGGGGCGATGCTGCTGCAGGCCTTCGGCGCGCGGGCCAGCGCCGGGGACCGGCCGCCGCGGCGGGGGACGCCGGGCCGGGCGGGCGGCGGTACGCGGACGTGGCGCTGCTGTCGGCGGCCAGCGCCGGGTTCGCGCTCGGCGCCGCAACGATCGAGCAGTTCAAGCACCTGACGGCGGAGGCGGCCGGGTCGCTGGCCGGGCTGACCGTGCTGCCGGGGCTGCGCACCCTGCGGCCGAGGCTGACGGCGATCGCCGACGCCACCGGTCCGCTGGAGCTGCAGGCCCTGTTCGCCAAGGCGATGCTGGCGGCGGACCCGGTGCTGTCGGGTGTCTACTACGCCGGCGGCCACTTCGTGCCCTACGCCGGCGCCAAGCCAGTCGGCAAGGGGTGGCACAACAAGCGGGGAAAGGCGGAGAGGGGCCGGGCGGACACCCACGTCACCGCGCACGACGGGCGGGCGGTGTGCTTCGTCACCGGCGAGCCGTCCGGCCTGGTGGTCACGCTGCCGCTGGCGCTGGCCGAGCTGAAGAAGGCCACCGCGGACGGATCGAGGATCATGCTCGGGTTCGACCGGGGCGGCGCGTACGCCCAGGTGTTCCGGCACTGCCGCGAGGAGGGCGTGCACTGGGTGACCTACCGGCGCGCGCCGCTGGCCGTGCCGAAAGGCCTGCCGGTCCTGGCCACCATAACCGTGAACGGCAAGACAAGGCAGGTCGCCTGGGCCGGGGAGATCGTGGGCCTGAAGGACTACGGCCAGGCCCGGCAGCTCACCTTGTTCGAACACGGCCAGGTCATCCTGCAGGTCCTGACGTCGGACTTCGAAGCGTGCCCGGCCGGGATCCTGTCGTGGCTGAAGTCGCGGTGGCGGGAGGAGAACTTCCTCAAGTACGCCTCGGAGAACTACGGGATCGACAAGATCCGCGACTACATCGCCACCGTCGAGACGAACACGAAAGTGATGGACAACCCGGCGCGCAAGCAGGCCAGCGCCAAGGTCCGGCAGGCGGAGAAGAACCTGGCCGCCGCCCGGGAAGGTTACGCCGCCATGCTGGCCGACCCCGCCATCCCCGCCGCCGTCAAGAACGCCGGGCTGATCCCCGCCGCCCAGAAGAAGATCACCCGGGCGGAGAAAGAGCTGGACGCTGCCAAATCCGCCCGGGAAGCCATCCCGGCGAAACTGCCCGCCAACCTCATCGACCCGAACGCCCAGGTCGCCCTGCTGCGGGCCGGGCGGCGCGGCCTGCAAATGGTGCTGCGCCTGCTCGCGCACAACGCCGAGCACTGGCTCGCCACCCACCTGGGCGCCTACCTGCAAGACGACGACGAATACCGCGCGATCACCCGCCAGACGATCATCCGCGGCCTGGCCGGGGACCATCACCTACAGGCCGCGCCAGATCACCGTCGAGCTCGACACGCCCGCCGCCGCACGAGTAGCCCGCGCCCTGGAACTGCTACTCGAGGAGATCAACGCCGCGCCGCCCTGCCTCCCCGGCGACACCAGGCCGATCACCTACCGGCTCACCACCCGGGGCCCGATTTAACAACGATCAAGGTCCAACTGCCGGAGATCTGGG
>DATIXO010000219.1:0-13711 GCA_035518495.1 Streptosporangiaceae bacterium | reverse complement strand
GCCGGGTACATCGACGGGTCGGTGAGCACGGCGACATTGGCGTGGTTCTTGGCCGCGGCGCGGACCATGGCCGGGCCGCCGATGTCGATCTGCTCCACACACTCCTGCGGCGGGGCGCCGCTGCCCGCGGTCTGCTCGAACGGATACAGATTGGACACGAGCAGCTCGAACGGGGCGATGCCGCGCTCGCGAAGCTGCTCGCGGTGGGCGCTGCGGTGCACGTCGGCGAGCAGGCCGGCGTGCACCGCGGGATGGAGCGTCTTGACCCGGCCGTCCAGGCACTCGGGGAAGCCCGTCACATCCTCCACCCGGGTCACCGGCACACCCGCCGCGGCGATCGCCGCCGCCGTGCTGCCGGTGCTGACGATCTCCACCCCGCTCCCGTCCAGCGCCTGCGCCAGCCCGGCCAGCCCGGTCTTGTCATAGACGCTGATCAGCGCCCGCTTCACCGCAACCTTCGTCAACGCCCGACCTTCACCTTCCGGCCCTGGACCGACCATCCCTCGCGGGCCATCGCGCCCACGGTATCCACCAGCAGCGCCCGCTCGGCCACCTTTACCCGCTCGTGCAGCGCCGGCACGTCGTCATCATCGCGGACGCCCACCGCCGCCTGCGCGATCACCGGCCCGGTGTCGGTGCCGGCGTCCACCATGAAGACGGTGCAGCCGGTGACCTTCACCCCGTACTCCAGCGCGTCCCGGACGCCGTGCATGCCGGCGAAGGCCGGCAGCAGGGCGGGATGGGTGTTGATGAACCGGCCCCCGAACCGGTCCAGGAACGCCGGGCCCACCAGTTTCATGAAGCCGGCCGACACCACCAGGTCAGGGCCGAACGCGGCGACCGCCTCGGCGAGCGCCCGGTCCCAGGCGGCCCGGGCCGGGTAATCGGCCACCCTGGTGACGAAGGTGGGGATGCCGGCGCGTTCGGCCCGCACCAGGGCCTCGATGCCGGAGCGGTCCGCGCCCACCGCCGTCACCGCGGCGCCGTATGACTCCTCGGCGCAGGCGTCGATCAGCGCCTGGAGGTTGGTGCCCGCGCCGGAGACGAGTACCACCAGGCGTGCCCTCATGCGGCCAACCATAACGGCCGCCGCGCGCCGGCAGGCGGGCGCCGCGGCCCACGACGATGGCCAGGTCAGTGGCACAGGCAATGCAGAATAGAGGGCTATGCCCTCCTCGCAGGCCCCCGGCGAGCACGAGCCGCCCGCCGGGGCCTCCTCCCCGCCGGCGCCCCAGCGGCCGTCCCCGGCGCCCCCGCCGCCGCAGGCCAGGAAAGCCGCCCGGCTACCCCCGCCCGAGCCCGCGCTGCAGCACCGGGCGCTGGCCGCGCTGTGCGTGGCGCTGCTCAGCCTGGTCGGGTTCCTCGGATTCAACATCGAGGTGCGCGACGGCATTCTCATCGTCATCTACGCGCTGCTGGCCGGTGCGACCGCGCTCTGGCTGGCGCTGACCGCGATGAGGCGGGCACGGCGCAGCCGCACGGCCCGGCCACGCGGCTCGGTGACCGCGACCGTGATCGCTGGCATCGGCGTCGGGCTCGCCTCGGCGATGCTGGTGGCGTTTGGCATGTTCGGGCACGAGCTGTCCGGCTACGGCCAGTGCATGAGCGGCGCCAACACGCTCGCCGCCCAGCAGTCCTGCTATGACAGCTTCTCCCACGCGCTGAACCGTGAGCTGGGCCTGCTCGGTGCCGCAAGCCGCGGGTAACCGCGCCCCGCGGCACCGGGCAGGGCCGTACGGCACGCCCGCGCGCGGCACCGCCGCCGGGCGCCTGGCCCGGGGCTCAGGGCAGCTCGGAGGGACCCGGCGGCGCGCGGCGCCCAGTGCCTTCGCCAGCGGTGCCCTCGCCAGCGGTGCCCTCGTCATCGGCCCACGGATCAACGAAGATCCGGTGCCCGTCGCCGCCGCCGTCGGCTGCCCTGGCAGCGGCGTGACCCGGGGGCGCTGGCGCGGCCGGCCGCGCCGCCGCCAGCCCCGGCTCGCGGCGCAGCCGCAGCCAGTTCGCGATCCCCGCCGCCACGGCGGCGGCCACCCCGACCTCGAGCGTGGCGACCAGCCCCACCTGCCAGCCGGACGGCCCGATCGCGGCGAGCCGGCCGCTGCCCAGCGGGCCACCCGAGAACGCCGCCAGCAACCCGGTGACGCACCCGGTGGCCACCCCGCAGGCGAACCCCCACAGGGGGGCCGTCTCGGCCACCGGGCACGGCGCCGCGCGCACCAGCAGCACGCCGCCGAACGCCCCCGCCAGGTAGGGCATGACCAGCACGGCCACCGACGCCCAGCCGGGCACCGAGCCATGGGCGCCGGAGGGCAGCGCCGCGAGTATCGGGAACATGGGCAGCGGCCCCAGCGCCGCCCCGGTCGGCGCGACGACCGTGCCAGCGCCGAAGGCGAAGCCCGGCCCCAGCATGAAGCAGACCGCCCAGCCGACCGCGTTGGGCACGTAGGCGAGCTCGGCGAGCAGCAGCAGCACGGACCCGACCGCACCGGCCCCGAGCTGATCGTTCAGCGCCCGGAACTCCGGCAGGTGCGCGGCGAGCGAGGCACCTGACAGCACCGCGCCGGCCGCCACGAGCACCGCCAGCGACCCGGCCGTGCCGAGCACCACCGACCGGGGCCGCGGCGGCAGCAGCCGCGCCAGGCGGCCCCAGGGCGCCAGCGCGTGCGCGCCGCCCAGGGCGCCAGCGCACAGGGCGATAAGGAACCCGGCGGCCACCGCCTGCGGCAGCGAGGGGGCGGCGAGCGCTGACCGGCTGGCCAGCGCGAGCCCCCCGCACAGCACCGCGTACGGGGCGGCCAGCGCCAGCGCCGCGTAGCCGACCTCGGAGAGCCTGGACAGCTGCCCGGTGCGCACCACCCACCGGCCGGCCCGCCACAGCAGCGCGCCGGGGATCAGCACCAGGCCGAGCGGGAGCATGCCGATCCGCCCGGCGCCGTGCAGCGCGAAGCCGACGTGGTGTGCCGCGAGCCACAGCTCGGTGGCCACCCGCAGCACCCCCGGCAGCCCGAGGCCATCGTGCGGGGCGGCGATCCACCCGGCCAGCACCAGTGGGGTCAGGATGACCAGCCCGGTGACCATCACGGTGCACGCGGCCATCGCGCCGGTGATGACCAGCGGGCGCGCTGCCCCCGGCCGCTCGTCCGGCGGGCCCGCCCGGCCGCGCGGGAGCACGCGGGGACGGGCAGGAGCGGTCACAGTGCCCCATCCTCGCAACCGGGCCGGTGGGCGCGGCGGAGGCGCGCCGCGCGGGGCCGCGCGGGCGGCGGGGGCGCGGTCAGGCGGCGGGCAGGATCGGTGGCCTGGCGGCCTGCGGGTCAGTGGCTCCGCATGACCTCGCGGACGAGCAGGGCCGTGCCGCTGGGGGTCCGGCCCACCCGCACGCCCACCTTCTCCAGCGCCTCCTTTTTCGCCTGGGCGGTGCCGGAGGAGCCGGAGACGATCGCCCCGGCATGGCCCATGGTCTTGCCCTCCGGCGCGGTGAACCCGGCCACATAGGCGACCACCGGCTTGGTGACGTGCTGCTCGATGTAGGCGGCTGCCCGCTCCTCGGCGTCGCCGCCGATCTCGCCGATCATGACGATCGCGTCGGTCTCCGGGTCGTCCTGGAAGGCCTGCAGGCAGTCGATGTGGGTCGTCCCGATGACCGGGTCGCCGCCGATGCCGACGGCGGTGGAGAAGCCGATGTCGCGCAGCTCGTACATCATCTGGTAGGTCAGCGTGCCCGACTTGGATACCAGGCCGATCCTGCCCTCGGTGGTGATGTCGGCCGGGATGATCCCCGCGTTGGACTTGCCCGGCGAGGCAACACCCGGGCAGTTCGGGCCGATGATGCGGGTCGCGTTGCCGTGCGCGCAGGCATACGCCCAGAACTGGGCGGTGTCGTGGACCGGTATGCCCTCGGTGATCACGATGACGAGCGGCATCGCCGCGTCGATCGCCTCCATCACCGCGTTCTTGGTGCCGGCGGGCGGGACGAAGACCACCGAGGTGTCCGCGCCGGTGGCCGCCATGGTCTCGGCCACCGTGCCGAACACCGGGACCTGCGCGCCGCCCAGGTCAACGGTCTGGCCGGCCTTGCGCGGATTGGTGCCGCCGACCACCGCGGTGCCTGCGGCCAGCATCCGGCGCCCGTGCTTGCTGCCTTCCGAGCCGGTTATGCCCTGGATCATGACCCGGCTCGCGCCGTTCAGGAAGATCGCCATCTCATGCTCCCGTCGCGGGCGCGGCCGCCCGCTGCCCGCTGGCCGCCAGTTCCGCCGCGCGCCGGGCGGCATCGTCCATCGTGTCGACCTGCTCGACCGTGGCCAGCCCCGCCTCGGCCAGGATGCGGCGGCCCTCCGCCGCGTTGTTGCCGTCCAGCCGCACCACGATCGGGTGTGTCACCTGCTCGCCGCGCGCGGCCAGCATGCCGAGCGCCGACACGATGCCGTTGGCGACCTCGTCGCACGAGGTGATGCCGCCGAAGACGTTGACGAGCACGCTGCGGACCGACGCGTCCGACAGCACGATCTCCAGGCCGTTCGCCATCACCTCGGCCGAGGCGCCGCCGCCGATATCGAGGAAGTTCGCCGGCCGGATGCCGCCGAACGCCTCCCCGGCCAGGGCGACCACGTCCAGCGTGGACATGACCAGCCCCGCGCCGTTGCCGATGATGCCGACCTGGCCATCGAGCTTGACGTAGTTGAGGTGCTTGGCCCTGGCGCGCGCCTCCAGCGGGTCCGCAGCCGCCGGGTCGGCGAAGCGGGCGTGATCCTGCCGGTAGGCGGCGTTGTCATCGAGGGTCACCTTCCCGTCGAGCGCCACGACGGCGCCGCCGGCGGTCAGGATCAGCGGGTTGACCTCCACCAGCGTGGCGTCCTCGTCGGCGAAGACCGCCCACAGCCGTTCCGCCAGCGTGGCCGCGCCCACCCTGGCCTGCTCCGGGAGCTGGCCGGCCTCGACGATCTCGGCCGCCTTCGCGGCGTCCACGCCCGCGAGCGGGTCGATCGGGATCTTGGCCACCGCGTCCGGGCTGGTGTGCGCCACCTCCTCGATCTCCATCCCGCCCTGGACGGAGCAGATCGAGACGAAGGTGCGCGCCGCGCGGTCGAGCAGGAAGGACAGGTAGAACTCCTGGGCGATGTCGCTGGCCTCCTCGACCAGGACCGAGTGCACCGTGTGGCCCTTGATGTCCATGCCGAGGATCTCACCCGCCCTGGCCTGTGCCTCCGCCGGGCTCTCCGCCAGCTTCACCCCGCCGGCCTTGCCACGGCCACCGGTCTTGACCTGGGCCTTGATCACCACCCGCGGCGTGCCCGCGACGGCGAAGCCCTCCGCGATCTCCCGGGCTTCCTCAGGGGTTCCGGCGACGGTGCCGCGCGGCACCGGCACGCCGTACTCCGCGAACAGCTCCTTCGCCTGGTGCTCGAACAGGTCCACGTGTATCCGTCCTCGAAGCGGCTGGATTCCGCACGCAGCCTATCCGGGCCGGCCCCCCGGGCGCGCGCTGGACCAGCCCGCCCAGCGCAGGGCCTGCCCGCCGGCGGAAGCAGCTGCCCGGCCGCCTGACTCTCCGTGCCCCGGACGGCTGCCCGGCCGTGAATGGGCCTTCCCGCACACCCGGGCGGTAGCCTGCCAATCATCAGTGCGGAAAGCCCGCCACCAAATCCCGCTAGCCTGTTCCTGTTTCCTGGTGCCGCAGATGATATTCGCGGGCGACCCACCACTCGGCTATTCGCCGGATACGGCCGATTGCCCGGAACGAGACCCCCATCCTGCCGTGCAGGAAGTCTTCTTCCGCGGCGATGGCGTCGGCGACCTTGTCCTGGAGGTCCACCAGGCGCTTGAGCCTGCCCAGGACGTCGCCTGTTTCTGCGCGTACCGCGCTGGCCGGAACCGGCCGGCCCGCTAACGAACTGCCCATGCTAACCAGCACGGCGCAAAGGGCCGGCCGGTTCGGCCAGGCATAGGCTATTTTTTTCCGGCCGTATCCGTCCGCTTTGCTGAGGAATTTGCCGGGAAACTTGCAGCGGGAAAAGGCAGGAAGGCAGGCGGCAGGTCTCGCTGGTATCGCACCCGCGGCCAGGCCTCCCCGGGGGCTCAGCCGCTGTGCGGGGCGGCCACCCCGGACGCGGCGCGGCCGCCGAGCGTGGACTTCACCCAGTCCACGATTTCACTGGTGGGGGCGCCCGGCGTGAAGATCTTCGCCACGCCCATCCGCTCCAGCTCGGCGATGTCGGCGTCGGGAACGATGCCGCCGCCGAACACGACGATGTCGCTGGCCCCGCGCTCCGCGAGCAGCTCCAGCACCCGGGCGAACTGGGTCATGTGCGCGCCGGACAGGATGGACAGCCCGATCGCGTCGGCGTCCTCCTGGATGGCGGTGGCCACGATCTGCTCGGCCGTCTGGTGCAGGCCGGTGTAGATGACCTCCACCCCGGCGTCCCGCAGCACCCGGGCCACCACCTTGGCCCCGCGGTCGTGCCCGTCCAGGCCGGGTTTGGCGATGACGACCCGGATGGCACCCATGGGTTCCTCCCCATCGAAGGCGTGACGAGCCCGCCTGCACTACCACCCATGGTACGGAGCACCCGCTGGCCAGGCCGCGGTTCAGCGGCGTGAGGGTCCAGGCCGCCTCAGAGCTTCTCGATCGGCGCGTAGCGCAGCACCAGGTGCTTGACGCCGTACTCGCCACCGAAGTCGATCTTCGCCTCGGGATCGTCGCCGGAACCCTGCAGGGACAGGACCGTGCCGAGGCCGTAGGCGTCGTGCGTGACCTTGTCCCCCGGCGCCAGGGACGGCACCCGGCGGTTGCCGGGCGTGGCGACCCCGGGGCGCCGCGCCAGCCGCTCGGCGGCCGGCGCCGTCGCCGTGGACTGGTCGCGGCGCCACTCGATGAGGTGGGCGGGGATCTCATCCAGGAAGCGCGACTGCCGGTGGTATTCCGGCCTGCCCCACCAGGCCCGGGCCACGGCTCTGGTGAGGTACAGGCGCTGCTCGGCCCGGGTGATCCCCACGTAGGCCAGCCTGCGTTCCTCCTGCAGCTCCCTGGGGTCGTTCACCGACCGCTGGTGCGGGAAGACGTTCTCCTCCATCCCGGTGAGGAACACCACCGGGAACTCCAGGCCCTTGGCCGTGTGCAGGGTCATCAGCGTCACCACGCCGCCGTGGTCCTCACCGTCCGGGATCTGGTCAGCGTCGGCGACCAGGGACACCTGCTCCAGGAAGTCAGCCAGCGAGCCCGGCGCCGGACCCGGCTCCTCGGCCTCCGCCGGACCCGGCTCCTCGGTCCCCGGCGGGCCCGCCACCGCGCCGTCCGGCCGGCCCGTCTGGCCGCGCAGCGCGTCGAACTCCCGCGCCACCGAGATCAGCTCGTTCAGGTTCTCGATCCGGCTCGCGTCCTGCAGGTCGGTGGAGGCCTGCAGCTCGGCGACGTACCCCGAGCGCTCCAGCACCGCCTCGGCTATCTCGGCCACCGGCATGCCAGCGTCCGCGTCCGCCCGCAGCCCGCCGAGCAGCCCGTTGAACCCCTCGACCGCGCGGGCCGCCCGGGGGGAGAGGCCCGGCACGTCGCCGGGCCGTGCCAGGGCCGCGGCAAAGGACGTGCGGTCCCGGTGGGCCAGCGCGGCCACGCACTCCTCGGTCCGGTCGCCGATCCCCCGCCTGGGCACGTTCAGCACCCGGCGCAGCGACACCTCGTCCTCGGGATTGGCGATCAGCCGCAGGTAGGCGAGCAGGTCACGGACCTCGCGGCGCTCATAGAACCGGACCCCCCCGACCACCTTGTAGGGCAGGCCGGCCCGGATGAACACCTCCTCGAAGGCACGTGACTGGGCGTTGGTGCGGTAGAACACCGCGACCTGCCCGGGCGTCGCCTCACCCTCGTCGGTGAGCCGGTCCACCTCCTCGGCCACGAAGGCCGCCTCGTCGTGCTCGCTGTCGGCGACGTAGCCGGTGATCGGCGGGCCGTCACCGGCGTCGGACCACAGTTTCTTGGGCGTGCGGCCGGAGTTGCGGGACACGACGGCGTTCGCCGCCGCCAGGATGTTCTGCGTGGAGCGGTAGTTCTGCTCGAGCAGGATGACGCTGGCGCCGGGGAAGTCGCGCGAGAACTCCTCGATATTGCGGATCGTGGCGCCACGGAACGCGTAGATGGACTGGTCCGCATCGCCCACCACGCACAGCTCGGCCGGGGGCACGGCGGCGTCCCCGGTGGCGGCACCGCCCGCGCCGCCGTGGCCGACCAGCTCCCGGACGAGCACGTACTGGGCGTGGTTGGTGTCCTGGTACTCATCCACCAGCACGTGCCGGAACCGGCGCCGGTAGGCCTGCGCCACCTCCGGGAACGCCTGCAGCAGGAAGACGGTGTTCATGATCAGGTCGTCGAAATCCATCGCCCCGGCCGCCACCAGCCGGCGCTGGTACTCGCCGTAGGCCTCGGCGAGCGCCTTCTCCCGGTAGCCGTCGGCGCGGGCGGCGAACGTCTCGTGGTCGATGAGCTCGTTCTTGAGCATGTCGACCTGGGCGAGCATCGCCTTCGGCTGGTGGTGCTTGGCGTCCAGGTCGAGCTCGCGGCAGACCAGGGCCATGAGCCGCTGCGAATCGGCCTGGTCGTAGATCGAGAACGAGGAGGGGTAGCCGAACCGCTGCGCCTCCCGGCGCAGGATGCGCACGCACGCCGAGTGGAAGGTCATCACCCACATGGCGCGGGCCCGCGAGCCGGTGAGCGCGGCGGCGCGGGCCGCCATCTCGCCGGCCGCCTTGTTGGTGAAGGTGATCGCCAGGATCTCGCCTGGGCTCACATCCCGCTCCGCCAGCAGGTAGGCGATCCGGCGGGTCAGCACCCGGGTCTTGCCGGAGCCCGCGCCCGCCACGATGAGCAGCGGGCCGCCGTGGTGCACGACGGCGGCCCGCTGCTGCGGGTTCAGGTCATCCAGCAGCGCGTCGGTGATGAGGGCGGTCATCCGTCCAGGCCCGGTCCGGTGGAGCCGCGCCGCCGCGAGCGGCCGCCGGCGGGACGGATCGCAAGCCACACGCAGCGAGACGCCCGTCCGGCGGACGCGCAGCAGGCTGGAGATCTGCGAGACATGGCCTACAGCGTAGGCGGTACCACCGACGCCGGGCACGCCCCCGCGAGCGCCCGGGCCGGCAGCAGCTCACTCGTCCGGCACCAGGGTGGCGGTGCCCCTGGTGAGGGTTTCCTTCCGGAAGAACGCCGGGTCCTTGATCTTGCAGTAGAAGTAGCAGGCCAGGCCGACCAGGCCGGCCGCGACGGCGATCACGAACGCGCCGCCGACCTGCCAGTGGAGCCACGGCACCGTCCACATCGTGTAGTCGTTCGCGGTGGCCACGTCGTAGTCCAGCCAGATGCTCCAGCCGCCGAGGAAGAACAGGATCAGGCCGCCGAGGACCGGGATGATGCCCTGCATCCACAGGTTGCGCATGCTGCTGGTGAGGTTCGCCCGGTAGTACCAGGCGCAGGCGAAGCCGGTCAGCCCGTAGTAGAAGGCGATATAGAGGCCGATCGCGATCACCGCGTCGCCGATCACCCCGATGCCGTTGGAGGAGAAGTTCATCCCCACGTACACGATGATCGAGACGATGCCCATGACGATCGTGGACACGGTGGGGGTCAGGTAGCGGTGGTGGATCTTCGCGAACGACTTCGGGATCGCCCGGTACACCGCCATCGACAGGGTGGTCCGCGCGGTCGGCAGGATAGTCGTCTGGGTGGACGCCGCCGCCGAGGACAGCACCATCAGCAGCAGCAGGTGGGTGAGGAACGACCCGAAGGCGGAATGGCCGAACACCGCGTCGCCCTGGATGGACAGCACGTCACCGGCGTTCGCCACGTTGCCCAGGCCGTTGCCCCTGGTACCGATCCCGGCGAACGACTGCATGGAGAAGATCACCAGCGCGTAGGTGACCAGCAGGATGAAGGTGGACAGGATCGCGGCCCGGCCCGGGGTCTTGTTCTTGTCCTTGGTCTCCTCGTTGACCGCGACCGCGGTGTCCCAGCCCCAGTAGATGAACACCATCAGGATGATGCCGGCGGTGAAGGCGCTGAAGCTGGAGACGTGGAACGGGTTGAGCCAGGACAGGCTCGGGGTGAGGTGGCCCGGCGGGGCGCTCCCGTTGGCCACCTTGATCAGCGCGGTGACCGACAGCACCGCCAGCATCACCAGCTCGATGCCCAGCAGCGCCTTCTGGAAGTTGGCGGAGACCTCGATCCCCCGGTAGCAGATGTAGGTCATCACCACGATCCACAGCACGCCGACCAGCAGCACCCAGCCGCTGGTGGGGTTCTCGCCGATGCCCTTGGCGTTGAACAGCAGGAACCCGTACTGGCCCGCGACCTGGGCGAGGCTCGCCATCACCAGCACGTCGGCGGCGATGATCCCCCAGCCGCCCGCCCAGCCCGTCCGCGGGCCGAACGCCCGCGTGGCCCAGGTGAACGTGGTGCCGCAGTCCGGGTCGGCCTTGTTCAGCTCGCTGTAGCCGATCGAGCAGAACAGCATGGGCACGAACGCGAGCACCGCCACGGCCGGCGACTGGAGCCCCACGAAGCCGACCACGAACACCAGCGTCGCGGCGATGCTGTAGGCCGGCGCGACGGAGGCGGTCGCGATGATGGTGGTGGAGATCAGCCCAAGGGCGCCTGACTTCAGACCCTTGTCGACCTGCTGCTCAACGATGACCTGATCGGTGGCCATTCCTCACCTTTCCTGGCTTTCTCCCGCCCAGACCTGGCCGCGGCCCCGGTGCTGGGCGTCACCCCCGCCGGCGCCGTGCGCCCGCGATCACAATGAGTCGATTCTGCTACTCCCAGCGGCGGCTGTCGCGGCCGGCCGATGCGGTTACAGCATCCTTGCTGCGACGGTTCTAGCATCAATTCGCTCGATTAGCAACGATTTCAGTCGTGGCAGACGTTCATGACGACTGGTCCAGTGCGTTAGAGCGGCAAGGGCTAGGATGCTCGGCATGCGCATACTTCTCGTCGGCGCTGGCGGGGTCGGTAGCGCCATCGCCCGCATCGCAGCCCGCAGGCCCTTCGCCGAATTGATCGTGGCCGACTATGACGAGGCGCGGGCTGCCCGCGCCGCAGGCCAGGAGTTCACCGCCGTCCAGCTCGACGCGCGGGACGAGCAGGGGGTGGCGGAGCTGCTCACCACCCAGCGATGCGACGTCCTGCTCAACGCCACCGACCCGCGCTTCGTGATGCCGCTGTTCCGGGCCGCGCTCGCGGCGGGTACCCACTACCTCGACATGGCGATGTCGCTGTCGCAGCCGCACCCCACCGAGCCCTACCGCCAGACCGGGGTCAAACTCGGGGACGAGCAGTTCGCCCTGGCCGGTGAGTGGGAGAAGCGGGGCAAGCTCGCGCTGGCCGGCATCGGCGTGGAGCCTGGCCTGTCCGACGTGTTCGCCCGCTACGCCGCCGGCAAGCTGTTCAGCGAGATCAACGAAATCGGCGTCAGGGACGGTGCGAACCTCGTTGTCGAGGGCTACGAATTCGCGCCCACCTTCTCCATCTGGACCACCATCGAGGAGTGCCTCAACCCGCCGGTGGTCTGGGAGAAGAGCGGCGGCTGGCACACCACCGCGCCGTTCTCCGAGCCCGAGGTCTTCACGTTCCCGGCCGGCATCGGCCCGGTCGAGTGCGTCAACGTGGAGCACGAGGAAGTGCTGCTCATGCCCCGCTGGATCGACGCGAACCGGGTGACGTTCAAGTACGGGCTCGGCGCCGAGTTCATCGGCGTGCTGGAGACCCTGCACAAGCTCGGCCTGGACCGCACCGACCCGGTGAGCGTGGGTGGTGCCGCCGTCTCGCCCCGCGACGTGGTGGCCGCCTGCCTGCCCGACCCGGCCACGCTGGGCGACAAGATGACCGGCGTCACCTGCGCGGGCACCTGGGTGACGGGCACCGGCAGCGGCGGCGCCCCGCGCGAGGTTTACCTCTACCACGTCGTGGACAATGCCTGGTCCATGGCCGAGTACGGCTCACAGGCCGTGGTCTGGCAGACAGCGGTCAACCCGGTCGTCGCGCTGGAGCTGATCGACGCGGGCACCTGGTCGGGCGCGGGCGTGCTCGGCCCTGAGGCGCTGCCCCCCGACCCCTTCCTCGACCTCCTCACCGACTACGGCTCGCCGTGGTCGATGCAGGACCGCACACCGGCCAGCCGGTAACGAACACCCAGTCACCCCGAACGGAGTCACCGTGGCACAGGAACTGCAGAACTTCATCGGCGGCCAGTGGACGGACATGTCCTACGACAAGCGTGCCGAGCTGGTCGACCCGAGCACGGGCGAGGTCTTCGCCACCGCGCCGGTCTCCAGCGAGACCGAGGTGGACGCCGCGGTGGAGTCGGCCGCCGCCGCGTTCGACGGCTGGCGGGACGCCACCCCGGCCGAGCGCAGCCTCGCGCTGCTGCGGATCGCCGACGCGATCGAGGCCCGCGCCGACGAGTTCGTCAAGGCGGAATCGCAGAACACCGGCAAGCCGATCGGGCTCACCACGTCCGAGGAGATCCCGCCGATGGTGGACCAGATCAGGTTCTTCGCTGGCGCGGCCCGGATGCTGCACGGGCTGTCAGCGGGCGAGTACATGTCCGGGTTCACCTCGATGATCCGGCGGGAGCCGATCGGGGTGTGCGCGGCCGTGACGCCGTGGAACTACCCGATGATGATGGGGGTCTGGAAGTGGGCGCCCGCGCTGGCGGCCGGCAACACCATGGTGCTCAAGCCGTCCGACACCACGCCGGTCACCTCGCTGCTCATGGCCGAGCTGATGAGCGAGTTCCTGCCGCCGGGCGTGTTCAACGTCGTCACCGGCGACCGGGACACCGGCCGCGCCCTGGTCGCCCACCCGGTGCCGCAGATGGTGTCGATCACCGGCAGCGTGCGGGCGGGCAAGGAGGTCGCCACCGCGGCCGCCGGCGACCTCAAGCGGGTCCACCTGGAACTGGGCGGCAAGGCACCGGTGGTCGTGTTCGACGACGCGGACGTGGCCGCCGCCGCGGAGGCGATCGCCGCCGCCGGGTACTTCAACGCCGGCCAGGACTGCACCGCCGCCACCCGGGTGCTGGCCGGCCCCCGCATACATAACGACCTGGCGGACGCGCTCGCGGAGCAGGCGCGCGGCCAGACCGTGGCCGGCCCCGACGTCGAGGACGCCGACTTCGGCCCGCTGAACAACCCGGCGCAGCTGGAGCGGGTCACCGGGTTCCTGACCCGGCTGCCCGACCACGCGAAGGTGCTGGCGGGCGGCCACCGCAGCGGCGACCGTGGCTTCTTCTTCGAGGCCAGCGTGGTCGACGGGCTGCGCCAGGACGACGAGATCATCCAGAACGAGGTGTTCGGCCCGGTCATCACCGTGCAGCAGTTCAGCGACGAGGAC
Source organism: Streptosporangiaceae bacterium (assembly GCA_035518495.1). GTDB lineage: Bacteria > Actinomycetota > Actinomycetes > Streptosporangiales > Streptosporangiaceae > UBA9676. The sequence goes on along the minus strand of DATIXO010000219.1, from coordinate 336 downwards.
GAGGCGCTGAAGTGGGCGAACGGCACCCAGTACGGGCTGGCGTCGTCGGTGTGGACCAAGGACCACGGCCGCGCGATGCGGATGGCCCGGCGGCTGGACTTCGGCTGCGTGTGGATCAACACCCACATCCCGCTGGTGGCCGAGATGCCGCACGGCGGGTTCAAGCACTCCGGCTACGGCAAGGACCTGTCCATGTACGGGTTCGAGGACTACACCCGCGTCAAGCACGTGATGTCCTCGCTGGACTGAGCGCACACCGCGGCTCTCCCGCGTGGTCTCATGGCTTCGTTCCCCGCGTGATCTCACACGGCTGCCTGGAGGTGCGGTGGAGCAGGG
>DATIXO010000218.1:0-2468 GCA_035518495.1 Streptosporangiaceae bacterium | reverse complement strand
TCAGATTCTCACGCTCGGCCTCCACCTCGGTGACGGCCGGGATGGCCCGGGCGCTATCATCGGGCGCGGCGAGGACCCAGATCTCCGGCGTTAAGTTATCCACAGCCTTGATGGCCTGTAGTTTCTCTCATCCAGAACTGTGCGCAATTATTAAAGCTTTGGTAAGATCAGTGGCATGTCAGCGGCAGTAGCGGCGATCCTGGAGGGCATGCCCGAACCCGGCGATCTGCGCGTGCACCGGGCCGACGGCCGGTGCATCATCACCTGCGGCGCTGTGACGCTCTTCGACTACGACGCGGCCGACCTGGCGATGCGGAACCTGGCGATCGTGACGCTGCGGCAGCTGGGGTTCCAGGGCCGGCGGGTCGCGCAGGTGCTCGGGCTGGCCGAGGCATACGTATCGACGCTGTACCGGACGGCGCTGCGGGACGGGTCGGCGGCGGTGGTGTCCGGGCAGCAGCGCCGCGGCAGCCCGGGGACGGTGACGCCGGCGCAGTGGGAGCAGGCCCGGCTGTGGCGGGCCGAGGATGTCAGCGACGCGGAGATCGGCCGGCGGCTGGGGGTGGCGCACACCACGATCGGCCGCGGCCTGGGGAAACGGCAGGACGCGGATGCCGCGAGCCCGCGGGCCGCGGGCCGGCTGCCCGTCGGCGAGCCGGACCCGGAACCGGCCGGCGCCGCCGGGCCGGCGGCACCCCAGCCGGCGGCAGAGCCAGAAGCGGCAGCGGAACCGGAGGAGGAAGGCGCGCTTGTCCCGGTGCCGGGGCTGGTGCCTGCCGGGCTGATGCGGCGTGGCAGCGGTGAGGTGGCGTCGCGGTATGCGGGGGCGATGCTGCTGCACGCGTTCTACGCCCGCACCGGCGCGGGCGGGCTGCTGCCGGGCGCGGCCGGGCTGGATGCGGCGCTGCTGACCGCGGTGTCGATGTGCTTCGCGCTAGGCGCGCACACGACCGAGCAGTTCAAGCACCTGGCGCCGGCCGAGGCGGGGCCGCTGGCCGGGCTGGCGGTGCTGCCCGGGCTGCGGGCGCTGCGGCCGGCGCTGGCCCGGATCGCCGGCGGGCTGGACCCGCTGGAGCTGCAGCGGGCGTTCGCCGCCGCGATGCTGTCCGCGGACCCGGTGGCCTCCGGCGTGTACTACGTCGATGATCACTTCGTCCCGTACACCGGCGCCAAGCCGGTAGCGAAAGGCTGGAACAACAAGCGGGGGCGGGCGGAGAAAGGCCGCGCGGACACCCACGTGACCGCCCATGACGGGCGGGCGGTGTGCTTCGTGACCGGCGAGCCGTCCGGGCTATCGGTCACGCTGCCCAAGGCGCTGGCCGAGCTGGCCAAGACGGTCCCGGCCGGGACCAGGCTGATGCTCGGCTTTGACCGGGGCGGGTCGTATGCGGCCGTGTTCGCGCACTGCCGCGAGCAGGGCGTGCACTGGGTCAGCTACCGGCGGGCGCCCCTGGCCGTCCCGGCACGGCTGCCGGTCCTGACGGTCATCACCGTCAACGGCGCGGCCCGCACGATCGCCTGGTGCGAGGAGACGGTGCAGATCAAGGACTACGGCCAAGCCCGGCAGCTGACCTTGTTCGAAGGCGGACGGCCGGTGCTGCAGGTCCTCACCGATGACCAGGACGTGTGCCCGGCGGAGCTGCTGGGCTGGCTGAAGTCGAGGTGGCGGGAGGAGAACTTCCTGAAGTACGCCAGCGAGAACTACGGGATCGATAAGATCTGCGACTACTTCGCTGAGATCGAGGCCAACGAGAAGGTCATCGCCAACCCGGCCCGGAAGAGAGCGAACACGGCGGTCCGCCAGGCGGCAGGGGCGCTGGCTGACGCCGAGCGGGACCTGGCGGTGCTGCTGGCCGACCCCCAGATCAGCGTGCACGACAAGAACATGACGCTGATCCCGGCTGCGCAGGCCGCGATCGCCCGGGCGCGGAAGACCCTGCAGGCCGCCGAGGCCGCGCGGAAGGAGATCCCGGCTAAGGCCGCGGCGAACGCCATCGACCCCGGCGCCGAGGTCGCGGTACTGCGGGCCGGGCGGCGCGGCCTGCAGATGGTGCTGCGGCTGCTCGCGCATAACGCCGAGCACTGGCTGTCCGGACAGCTGAACGCCTACCTGCGCGATGAGGACGAGTACCGCGCCATCACCAGGGAAACCCTCATCCGCGGGCTGGCGGGCACGATCAGCTGGACACCGGCCGCGATCACCGTCACCCTGCAGCCCCCGGCATCACCCCGCGTCCGGCAGGCCCTGGAACTCCTGATCAGCCAGATCAACCAGGAGCCCCCTGCCATGCCCGGCGACCGCCGGCCCATCACCTACCACATCGCCGCGAGCCGGACATTTTAACTATTCGCGCACAGCCAACGCCGGAGATCTGGGTCTCGAAACGGATGCGGGCCAAGCTGGCAGAGGTCAAGGACCAGCTGCGGCAACGTCGGCATCAGCCTGTCCCGGAGCAGGGCCGGTGGCT
>DATIXO010000217.1:0-3176 GCA_035518495.1 Streptosporangiaceae bacterium | reverse complement strand
CCCGGGCGGGCAGCCCGCCCGCTGCCACGAGGAGATCCGGGCACAGTTCGGCGGGTACGAACGTTGCCACCGCACCACCGGCCACGAGCAGCAGTCCCACCATGCGCGGGGCCGGTCCTGGTCGGGGAGCTGGTCAGCCGGGACAGCCCAGATCCAGTTCGGGGTGGGCTGCGATGACGGGTGCGTGTTCGGCGACGAGGTGTCCACGTGGGGCGCCCCGAGTGGCATCCCGAGTGGGGCATCACGGATAGCGCCGTGGAAGCACAGACGCAGGCGATGATCAGCCAGCCGCCGCGTCACCTGCCCGCGAAGGGAGCAGCAGGAGGGTCAACATGCACGGGCGACACCCTCGCGGGGAGGCGAGACCATTGCTGATTTGCCCCGGCGGCGTTCTGGCTGCAGTTGCCGCAAGCGGGCCAGACTGCACGGATCCACGGTCCGCACCGTCGTTCACCACTTGCGTGGCTATCAACCGCCTGTGGCCGTGGGCTCGGCGACCGCAGCGTCGTGGCCAGGCTCGGAGGACGGCCCGGTAGCACGGCCCGGTATTTCAGTATGTGATGCCGGGGAACTGCTCGCGGGCGTGCTCCAGCTGGCCGGCCCACTCGCGGGGCCAGCCGAAAGCGCGGGCGGCCTGGCCGCTCATGTCGGCGCCCGCAGCACCGCTGGTGAAGTGGACGTACTCGCCCCAGTTCATCCGCCGGGTGTAGGTGCCACCGGAGTCGCGTGGGAAGTGCCGGGCCAGCTCCCGGAAGAACCTGTTCATGACCTGTGCCCTCCCGCAGTCCCGCCATAGCGGGTAGAACCAGTCGCGGAACCAGCGGGTCCCCCGGCGGGGGAAATCGTCGGTGTTGCCGGTGAACCGGCGGTAGACGCCCTTGGCCTCGCGATCCATGCCCAGCGCCGTGTAGAGGTCATAGATGTAGAACTCGGCCCACTTGCTGTCGCCCCAGATCTCATACGCCGGTGAACCGTGGGCGCCGTTGCTGGCGCTCTCCACCGAATGCCCGATCTCATGGGCGGGCAGCTCGCGAGCCAGGGTGTTGCCCTCCCGCCAGGTGTCCAGCCCGCAGTCGCTGACGTTGTGGTAGTCGTGGACCGGGCTGACGTAGTAGCCCGCGTGGCCGCCGCCGTGCCGCCCGGCGTGGTGGATGGAATAGATGCGCGGGTCGGGCCCGAACGCGTCGCCGTAGGTTGCCTTGGAGTACTGCCAGGTCACATTGATGAACCGGGGCAGCCACCGGATCTCAGCCCGGCGAACGTCGGGATCCAGGTAGATCGCGCAGTGCCCGTCGCTGTGGTAGAGCCGGAGCAGCTGGCGGTGGTCGAACCAGTGCTCCTGCCAGGTAGCCGGCGGGTCAGCCAACTGACGCTCCGGCTCTGCCTCCACCCAGGTCCTCCCGCCTCTGCGGGCACTGCCCGGCGGTTTTTCCTTAAGCCCCATCAACGCGATCGTATGGCCAGTGAGCCCGCCTGCCGTACCCCGGCATCTGCACCGGCGTGGTGGGGCGAAGACCAGAAGCGCTCGGCGGCTGGGCCTGGACAGCACCGCGGCGCTAAAAGAGCGCGACACCGGTGAGCGCGGCCAGCCGGCCCATCAGCTGGTCCTGGAAAGCCGGGTCACGGGCTTCTGCTGCGGGCTCCTGCCGCTGCCGGTGGTACCAGTAGCCGCCGGTCACGGTGGCCGCTGTGTCGCTGCTGACGGCGAGCCATGTCTGGGTGAGGTATCCCAGCTCCAGGTCGCCGGTTGCTGCGGGGCCGCCCATCTTGGTCGGGACCCAGCCCGGATCGACGGCGCTGCTGAGTACGTTCGGCCAAGTACGGGCCAGGGCGAGCGCGAGCGCGGTTACCTGCAGCTTGCTCTCGGCGTAGGCCTGTGTGGCGTTCCACGGCCGCCCGGTCCAGTCAATGTCGGCCAGCGACCCGGCACCTGCGTGATGCAGTCCGCTGCTGAGGTAGATCAGCCGGTCCGGGCGGTCGATCAGCGCAGTGAGCAGGTAGGGGGCGAGGGTGTTCACCGCGAGGGTCTTCGGGTGACCTTCGGCGGTCGGAGAGCGGGAAGGCTCAAGGAAGACGCCGGCATTGTGGATGACAGTGTCCATCCGGCCGATGTCGTTCACCTGACCGGCCAGTGCCCGGGTCTCGGCTGCGCTGGCCAGGTCGCCGATGACCACTCCTGCGGCGTCTGGGGCGAGGTCGCTGAGCGCCGCTGCCCGCTGGCGGGTGCGGGCGTGCAGGACAACGTCATGGCCTTCAGCCATGAGGACACCGGCGGCGCCACGGCCGAGTCCGTCGGTGGAGCCGGTGATGAAGATCCGGGGCACGGGAGAATCCTCCCGCGCAAGTGTGCTCGTACCGATCGGCGGGGCCCGGTACGACTTCGATCGCTCTCATGGGTGCGCTGCGGGACGCCAGCGTGCGGCGTTTGCGACCCACCTGCGCCACCGGTGCGCGCCGGGCCTGGGCCGTCGGCAAGCGGCTGAACCCGGCCTCCGCCGGGCGCCGGGTCAGGACAGCACGCGCCGCCGGAAGTTGCGCAGCCCGATCGTCAGGAATACCGCGGCGAAGGCGAACACCACGGGGTAGATGACGTACAGGTGCATGTGCGGCGCCCTGGTGAACGCGGCTCGCATCCCCTCGTTCACGTAGATGAGCGGGTTGATCAGCACGAGGGTCTGCAGCCAGTGCCAGCCGCCGATCGTGACCGGGGCGAGCCTGGTCCAGGCATAGTACGTGCCGCCGAGGAACGTGATCGGCAGGATGACGAAGCCGAACATCAGCCCGATGTTGCGCGGCTCGAAGCTGGTGCCGAGCACGAGACCGAGGCCGGCCATCGCGACGCACGCGAGCGGTACGAACGTCAGGATGATCCACCAGTGCAGCGTCAGATGGGCCTGCACGCCGGGCGCGTGCACTACCGAGGCCATCGGCAGCACGATGGCGGCGGACAGTATCCCCTGCGCCGCGCCCGAGAGCACCTTGGCGATCGCCACCAGCCAGATCGGGCAGGGCGCCTGCACCCGGTCCTCGATCTCGCGGGTGAAGCCGAACTCCTGCGCCATGTTCAGGGCGATCGACTGCACGCCCTGGAACATGACCGAGATGCCGACCACCCCGGGCACCAGGATGGTCGCGAACGCGGACTGGGCCGCCGGGCCGTGCCCGCCGATGCCCTG
>DATIXO010000216.1:0-19578 GCA_035518495.1 Streptosporangiaceae bacterium | reverse complement strand
CCTGTCCTGGGTGGTCACCGCCTACGTGCTCGCCGCGACCATCACCACGCCGCTCTACGGCAAGCTGGGCGACCAGTACGGCCGCAAGCGCCTGCTCATGTTCGCGATCGTCCTCTTCCTGATCGGCTCGGCGCTGGCCGGCCTGTCGCAGACGATGGACCAGCTCATCGCGTTCCGCGCGCTGCAGGGCCTGGGCGCGGGCGGGCTGCTGGTCGGGGCGATCGCGACCATCGGTGACCTGGTGTCCCCGCGGGAGCGGGGCCAGTACATGGGCTACATCATGGCGGCGATGACGCTGGCCATGGTCGCTGGCCCGCTGGTCGGCGGGTACATCACCGACAGCCTGTCCTGGCGCTGGATCTTCTACATCAACATGCCGATCGGCGGCGCCGCCCTCATCTACCTCGCCCTGACCCTGCACGTGCCGCTCCACAAGGTGAAGCACAAGATCGACTACCTCGGCGCGGCGCTGCTCGCGGTGGCCGCCTCCTCGCTGGTGCTGCTGACCACCTGGGGCGGCACCCAGTACCCCTGGCGGTCGGCGCAGATCATGGGCCTGGGCGCCGTGGCCATAGCGGCGACGGCCGGGTTCATCGCGGTCGAGCGGCGGGCCGCTGAACCGGTCATTCCGCTGCACGTGTTCCGGAACCGGAACTTCTCGCTCGTCACGGCGATGAGCTTCCTGCTCGGGCTGGCCATGTTCGGCGCGCTCACCTTCCTGCCGCTGTACCAGCAGACGGTGCAGCGCCTGTCGGCGACCGAGAGCGGGCTGATGCTGATCCCGCTGATGCTCGGCTCGACCGTCACCACGCTGATCGCCGGGCGGGTCACCACCAAGACCGGCCGGTACAAGGCGCTGCCGATCATCGGCGGCGCGGTCATGACGGTGGCCATGTACCTGCTGACCATGCTGAACGTCAACACCAGCCTGGTCACCTCGGGCCTGTTCTTCGTCGTGCTGGGCGTCGGCATGGGCTTCCTCATGCAGATCACCACCCTCGTCGCACAGAACAGCGTGGCCATGAGCGACATCGGCGTGGCCAGCAGCTCGCGGACGTTCTTCCAGCAGATCGGCGGGTCGATCGGCGTCTCGGCGTTCGGCGCGATCTTCGCCCACCAGCTGACCAGCGAGCTGCACACCAAGATGCCCGCGCTGCACCTGAGCGCCGGCGGCGGCCAGCTCAACCCGGTGGTGGTCGCCCACCTGCCCGCGGTGGTGAAGAACGTCGTCTTCGCCGCGATCACGCACGCGACCACCACCGTGTTCTTCTTCGCCGCGCCGGCCGCGGCGCTGGTGTTCGTCCTGGCCTGCTTCCTCAAGGAGGTGCCGCTGCGCGGCCGGCCGTCGGCCGAGGAGCCCGCCGCCGAGGCGCCGGAGCTCGTCGGCTGATAACGGCAGCGGCCGCGCCCGGGCTGGAACGTTCCCCCGGGCAGCGGCCGCGCGGCTCGGTTCAGAACTCCCCGTACGGGACCGCCTCAAGGATCTCGACCGTGGCGGCCCGGCCGTTCGGCATGGTGTAGGTCGCGGTGTCGCCGACCTTCTTGCCGGAGATGGCGCTGCCCAGCGGGGAGCGCGGGGAGTAGACGTCGATCGGCGACCCGCTCTCCTCGCGCGAGGCCAGCAGGAAGGTGACCTCGTCGTCGTCGCCGTCGAAGCGGACGGTCACCGTCATGCCCGGGCCCACCACCCCGTCGGTGCGCGGCGGCTCCCCGACCCTGGCGCTTTGCAGGATGTGCTGGATCTGGTTGATCCGGGCCTCCTGCTTGCCCTGCTCCTCCTTGGCCGCGTGGTAGCCGCCGTTCTCGCGCAGGTCGCCCTCGTCGCGGGCGGCCTCGATCTTCTTCGCGATCTCCACCCGTCCTGGCCCCGAGAGATGATCAAGCTCGGCCTTCAGCCGGTCGTATGCCTCCTGGGTAAGCCAGGTGACGTGGTCGTCGCGTGTCTCGGTCACGGGTACTCCTCGGCTGCAGAGCGGACGGTGAGGTCCGCCGGAGCCCTGGTGGGCTCCTCGGGGTAATTCTTGAGGTTAACAAGGCTTAACGCATGAGCAGTGCCAGTCAATAGCCGGCGGCCGCCGGGAATCTGGCCCGGGGGGCTGGGTATCCGGCCGCGAGTTGCGAGGAATGACGTTCCCTCACCCGCGGTTGTCATGCATGATGTATTCCCTGCGTTGCCGCGCTGGTGCCCATGGGTGGCCCGGCGGCGTCTGCTGACCCCCGCCCCGCGTTCCTGAAAGGACGTTCTGCCTGCCATGCTTGACGATCCTGCCGCGACGGACCGCCGCCGGCCAGCGCCGTTGCGGCTGATGGCGGTGCACGCGCACCCTGACGACGAGTCGAGCAAGGGTGCGGCGACGATGGCGCGATATGTCCGCTCCGGGGCAGATGTCATGGTCTGTACCCTCACCGGTGGCGAGCGGGGCGACATTCTCAACAAGGCCATGGACCGGCCCGGGATCCGGGCCAGCCTCCCCCGCATCCGGCGGGAGGAGATGGCCAGGGCCCGGGAAATCCTGGGCGTGGACCAGCAGTTCCTCGGCTTCACCGATTCCGGCCTGCCCGAGGGCGACCCGCTCCCGCCGCTGCCGGAAGGCTGCTTCGCGCTGCAGAAGCTGGAGGACGCCGCCGAGCCGCTGGTCCGGGCGGTGCGGGAGTTCCGGCCGCACGTGATGCTGACCTACGACGAGAACGGCGGCTACCCGCACCCTGATCACGTGATGACCCACCGGGTCAGCGTGGAGGCGTTCGACGCCGCCGCCGACCCCGACCGCTACCCCGGCTCCGGTGAGCCCTGGCAGCCGCTGAAGCTGTATTACTTCGTCACCTTCCACAAGGCCCGGTTCACCGCGTTGCACGAGGAGATGGAGCGGCGCGGGCTGGAGTCCCCGTACGCGGAGTGGTTCGCGCGCTGGGATGACGAGGACCGCGCGGCCGCCAGGCCCGAGCTGGAGATCACCACCCGCGTGCCGTGCGGCGACTTCTTCGGCGTCCGCGACCAGGCGCTGCTCGCCCACGCCACCCAGATCGACCCGGAGAGCTCCTGGTTCGCCTGCCCGGTGGAGGTCCAGCAGGAGGCGTGGCCGACCGAGGACTATCACCTCGCCAGGTCGTTGGTGGATACTGAACTGCCAGAGGATGACCTGTTCACCGGCATCCGGGAGAGGGTGAGGCTGTGAGCGTGCTGGCCGCCACATCGGCCAGTGCCGTCGTGCCCGGCGTGCTCGGGTTCCTGGTTGTGGCCGGGATGGGCGTGGCGCTGTTCTTCCTGCTGCGCTCGCTCAACAAGCAGCTCCGCAAGGTGATCCCGCCCGAGCCGAAGTGGCGCCAGAGCGGGCCGGGCGCGCCGGGCGCGCCGGACTCCTTACGGCGCGAGCGCCAGCCCGTAGGCGAGCAGGACCTCCCCGGGCCCGAGTGAGACGTCCCGGCCGGGCAGCCGCCCGAAACCGGCCCCGGCGTACAGCCGGTGGGCGGCGCGCATCTCCGGCAGCGTCAGCAGCAGCAGATGCCGGACTCCCTGCTGGGCGGCGCGCTCGATCACCGCGGTGACCAGCGCGGCGCCGATGCCCCGCCCGCGCGCGTCCGGGGCGACCGCCAGCGCCCTGATCTCCGCCTCCGCCGGACTCCGCGTGATGTTCCCGCCCGGCCAGGGCAGCAGCATGACGGTGCCGACAACCTCGCCGCCGTCTACCGCGGTCAGCACCTCGCCGGTGCCGTCGGCCCCGAGAGCGTGCAGCGTGGCCGCGTACCGGGAGTGCGCGGTCAGGAACCCGTCCGCCCGGTAGGCGGCGACCCGCAGGTCGCCGATGCGGGCGAGCTCGTCCGGCCGGGCGTCGCGCACGATCACGCCCGGCTCAACCGGGCCGCCGCCCCGCGCATTCCGCGCCGCCCTCACCACCTGGGTACCCTGGGAAGTGGCAGCCGAAGCGGAGGAACGCGATGAGTGACGGCGGCGCTGTGCCCCAGGTGCCCGCGGCCGAGGTGCCCGCTGACGGGTACCTGCTGGATGTGCGGGAACCCGACGAGTGGGCGGCCGGGCACGTGCCCGGCGCGCTGCACATCCCGCTCGGCGAGCTGAACGCCCGCTACACCGAGATCGAGCGCACCCCGGCGCTCTACGTGATCTGCCGGTCCGGGAACCGCTCGAATCACGCGGCGCAGGCGCTGGCCGGGGCGGGCTGGCAGGCGCATAACGTCTCCGACGGCATGATCGGCTGGCACGCCGCGGGCCGTCCCATGACGGGCGAGTCCGGCCAGCCGTTCGTGGCCTGACCGGGCCGGCGGCCCTCAGCGGGGCACGTAATCTTCATTACAGATGCATCCGGAGATCCGGCGATCATGAGGTGATCATGGAATACGTCAACTTTGGCGGGACGGGCATGCGCGTGTCGCGGGTGTGCCTGGGGATGATGAGCTTCGGGAACAACAGCGAGCGGCCGTGGGTGCTCGATGAGGACGCGGCGGAGCCGATCGTCCGGGAGGCGGCCGACGGCGGCGTGATCTTCTTCGACACTGCGGACATCTACTCGGCCGGGGCCAGCGAGGTGGCCACCGGGCGGCTGCTGGGCAAGTTCTTCCAGCGCGACGAGGTGGTCGTGGCCACCAAGGTGTTCATGCCGATGGGGGAGGGTGAGAACGCCGGGGGCCTGTCCCGCAAGCACATCCTGTCCGCGATCGACGCGTCGCTGCGGCGGCTGGACATGGACTACGTCGACCTCTACCAGATCCACCGGTGGGACCCGCGGACGCCGATCGAGGAGACGATGGAGGCGCTGCACGACGTGGTGCGCTCCGGCAAGGCCCGCTACATCGGCGCGAGCAGCATGTTCGCCTGGCAGTTCGCCAAGGCCCAGCACGCGGCGGACCGGCACGGCTGGACCCGGTTCGTGTCCATGCAGAACTACTACAACCTGCTCTACCGCGAGGAGGAGCGGGAGATGATCCCACAGTGCCTCGACCAGGGCGTCGCGGTGATCCCGTGGAGCCCGCTCGCCCGGGGCATGCTGGCGGGCACCCGGACCAGGTCGGGGGAGCGCCGCACCACCCGGGCGAACTCCGACCCGTTCGGCGACAGCCTCTACCAGCACCCGGCCGACTTCGACGTGGTGGACGCCGCGGCTGGGGTGGCGGCCGGGCGCGGGGTCCCGCCGGCCCAGCTGGCGCTGGCCTGGCTGCTGCACCGGCCGGGCGTGACCGCCCCGATCGTGGGTGCCACCAGGCCCGGCCACGTGGCGGACGCGCTCGCCGCCGTGAAGCTCGACCTGACCGCGGACGAGATGCGCCGCCTGGAGGAGCCCTACGTCCCGCACCCGGTGCTGGGCCACAGCTAGGCAGGGGCCTGCGTCAGGGGAGCCGGGGGCGTGGCGACGGAACGGACGTGATCATGACGCAAAGCCGGGCTGGCCTGCTGGGGGGGCACCGGGTAGGTAGGCGAGGCCGACCATGCCGGCCAGTTCGGCGAGGGTGATCTCGAACATGGGGGCGGCGTCGTCCAGCGCGAAGTGCAGGTGCCCGAAGACCTCCAGGCTGACCATGCCGTAGAGCCGCACCCAGCAGCGCAGGAAGGTCAGGAACGCGCCCAGCGGCAGGTCGGACCCGAGCCCGTCGCGGTAACGGGCGAGCTGGGCACGCAGGCTGGGGTCCATCTCGTCATCGGCGGCCACCGGGAACGGGTGCCTGCGCCACAGTTCCAGGAACAGCGAGAAGAACTCGCCGCTGAACTTCTGCGCGTTCTGCTCGCAGATGGCGATCACGTTGTCGTGCACGGCCTGCAGGGTGGGCAGCGGTGTCCCGAACAGCAGGCCGAACTCCGCCTGGTGGGCGAGCGACCAGTGCCGGAACTCACGGCAGGCGGCGATCAGCTTCTGGGTCAGGTCGCCCCCGCTCGCCTGGCCGGCCCGGGCCACCGCGGCGTGGATGCCGTCGGCGATCTCGGCGAAGATGTCCGCGACGACGTGCTCGATCAGGTCCTCGTGGCTGGCGAAGTACCGGTACAGGGCGGGGGCGGTCATCCCCATCTCGCGGGCGATCGCCCGCAGCGAGACCGCGTCCGGGCCGCCCGCCACCAGGATGCGCCTGGCGGTCTGCTTGATCTCCCCGGTGGTCGCGGCCCGGGCACGGTCGCGCCGGCTCGGTGCCTGGACCACGCGGGCCCCCTTCCTGAACGGGCTTGACATTCGTGAACGGCGTATGCCAAGTTAACACTGTTTGCAGTTTACATCATTTACCAATGTGAACAGATGGTAACAGTCTAGCGGCGGAGGGACCGATGTTCGAGGCGTGGGGGCATGTCGTGTACCGCCGCAGGCGGCTGGTCCTGCTGGTAGCGGCGGCGGCCGTGGCCGTGGCGGCGCTGTGGGGGACGGGCGTGTTCGCCCGGCTGCAGTCCGGCGGCGGCTTCACCGCCCCGGGCAGCCAGAGCCAGCAGGCGAGCGATCTGGCGACACGGGCGTTCGGGCGGGACACGGCCGACGTGGTGGTGCTCTACCGCAGCCCGGTCCTGACCGCGGCGGACCCGGCCTACCGGGCCGCGGTCACCCGGAGCCTGGCCGCCCTGCCCGCCGGCCGGGTCCTGTCGTACCAGACGTACTGGACCACCCGGTCGCCGCTGTTCGTGGGGGCGGGCGGCCATGAGACGTACGCGGTGCTCCGGCTCGCCGGCGGGACCGACGCCGCCCAGATGAAGACCTACCAGGCCATCAGCGGCAGGCTCGGCGTCCCGGGCCTGACCACGCGGGCCGGCGGCCAGATCCCGACCGAGCTGGCGATCAACAGCGAGGTCAAGGCGGACATCGGCCGGGCCGAGGGGATCTCCATGCCGGTGCTGCTGATCCTGCTGCTGGTGATCTTCGGCAGCCTGGCCGCGGCCGGCCTGCCGCTGGCGATCGGCGCGATCGGCATCCTCGGCTCGTTCGCCGCGCTGCGGCTGCTGACCCTGGTCACCGATGTGTCCATCTACTCCATCAACATCACCACGATCCTGGGCCTGGGGCTGGCCATCGACTACGGGCTGTTCATGACCGCCCGGTTCCGGGAGGAGCTGCGCGGCCAGCCCACGGTGGAGGACGCGCTTGCCCGCACCGTGGCCACGGCCGGCCGGACCGTCGCCGTGTCCGGCGTCACGGTCGCGGTCGCGCTGGCCAGCCTGATGCTGTTCCCCGAGATGTTCCTGCGCTCCATGGGCTACGGCGGCGTGGCGACCGTCGCGGTGGACATGCTGGCCGCGCTCACCGTCATGCCCGCGCTGCTGGCGGTGCTCGGCCACCGGGTCAACGCGCTGAGCATCCGCCGCCGCGGCCGGCCCGGCACGCGGCGGCCAGCCGCTGGCGAGGCCGGCGGCGGCTGGTACCGCATCGCCCGCAGCGTCATGCGGCGCCCGGCCCTGTACGCGGTCGCGATCATGGTGCTGCTGCTCGCGCTCGGTGCCCCGTTCCGCCACATCACCTGGGGCGGCACCGACGCCCGCGCGCTGCCCGCGAGCTCGGCGCCGCGGGTGGTGGCGCAGGCCCTGGCCAGCGACTTCCCCGCCAACGCCACGACTCCCATCGAGGCCGTGGTCAGGTTCGCCGGGCCCGCGGGGGCTCCCGGCGCGCCCGGCACCCCCGCGCAGCGGGCGGCCCTGGCCGGTTACCTGACCCGCCTGGATCACGTCCCCGGGGTCATCGCCGGGCAGGTGACAGGCCTGGCGGGCGGCGTGGCGCGGGTAGACCTGCGTTATGCCGCCAATGCGGGGTCGGCGGCGGCGCGGGCGCTGGTGACGCGGGTGCGCGCGGTGCCACCGCCGGCCGGGGCGCGGGTCTACGTGGGCGGCACGACCGCGCAGCTGGTGGACGAGCTGGCCAGCCTGGGCCGCACCCTGCCGTGGATGGCGCTGGTGGTCGTGCTCGCCACGTTCGTGCTGCTGTTCCTCGCGTTCGGGTCGGTGGTGCTGCCGGTCAAGGCCATCGCGGCGAACGCGCTGTCGCTGACGGCCACGTTCGGCGCCATCGTGTGGATCTTCCAGGAGGGCCACCTGTCCGGGCTGCTGGCCTTCACCCCGACCGGCACCATCGACCCGACCATGCCGATCCTGATGCTGGCGATCATCTTCGGGCTGTCCATGGACTACGAGGTGTTCCTGCTGTCGCGGGTCCGGGAGCGCTACGACGTCACCGGCGACAACACCGCGGCGGTGGCGGGCGGCCTGCAGCGCACCGGCGGGATCATCACCAGCCTGGCGCTGCTGCTGGTGATCGTGGTCGGCGCGTTCTCCGCGTCCGGGATCACCTTCATCAAGCTGATGGGCGTCGGCATGATCATCGCCCTGGTGGTGGACGCCACCATCATCCGGGTGCTGCTGGTGCCGGCCACCATGCGGCTGCTGGGGCGGGCCAACTGGTGGGCGCCACGCCCGCTGCGCCGCCTGTACGCGTGCTACGGCATCGGTGAGGCCAGCCTGCCGGCGCCAGCGGGGCGGCCGGAGCCGGTGGGGGAGCCTGTCGCCTGAGCCGGGGCGGCTACCGGTAGCGCAGGCCGTCCCGGAAGCGGCGGAACAGCCCGCCTTCCCGGGGCAGGGCGGGGGCGGGCGGCGGCGCGGACGCGCGCTGGTGGGCGACGGGCCGGTCGTAATCGGTCCGCGCGATGGCGTCGATCACCTGCTCCTCGGTGAAGTCCTCCGAGCCCTCGATCTCGGGCACGTAGCCGACCAGGTCGCCGTCCTGCATGACCTGGGCCTCAAGCCCGGCCGTGCCGTCGGTGTCCCATTCCGCCTGGCGCCCGTCGGGCAGGATCACCCGCACCCCGAACTGATAGGTGCCGACCTCCGCGAAGTGCGCATTGATGCCGCGGTCGCGCAGCGCGTCGGCGACCCGGCGGGCACGATTCTCCTCCATCGCACCAAAATATGCGCCGCCGCCGGCTGCCCGGGCACGATCGCCACGTTAGCGGTTTGGGATTGTCGTGCTACCCGAGCGTGATTACCGGGTTAGCCGGCCCCGGTGGCCTAGCGGCGCACCGGGTGCGCGCGGATGAAGGCGGCGATCACTTCCCCGAGCCGCGTGCCGGCGTCCTCCTGCAGGAAGTGCCCGGCCCCCGCGATCACCGGGTGCTCCAGGCCGGCCGCACCGGGGATGGTGCGCCGCAGGACGGCGGCCATGCCGCCGGTGATCGGGTCGCGGTCGCTGAAGGCGACCAGGAACGGCTTGTCCCAGGCGGCCAGCCGCTCCCAGGCCGCGCGGTTGGCCGCCGCCGCCGGGTCGCGTGGTGAGGTCGGCACCAGGCCGGGCATGGCCCGGGGGCCGGCCATGAAGCTCTCGTCCGGGAACGGCGCGTCGTAGGCGGCGAGCGCGCCGGTGGTCAGCTTCTTCTGGCAGCCGGCCTGCACCAGCCGGGACACGCTCAGCACCGGCGCGGTGCGCACGACGTCGCGGAACCGCAGCCAGACATCGGGCATGGGGTGGTCCCCGGTGGGCAGGCCGGTGTTGGCCGCCACCACCCGGGCGAACCGGTCCGGGTGCTCGGCGACCAGCCGCAGCCCGATCAGGCCGCCCCAGTCCTGACCGACCAGGGTCAGCCCGCGCAGGCCCAGCCGGTCGAAGGCGAACGCGCGGACCCACTCCACATGCCGCGCGTAGCTGTGGTCGGCGGCCGCGGCCGGCTTGTCCGACCGGCCGAACCCGATCAGGTCCGGGGCGATCGCCCGGAAACCCGCCTCGGCCAGGACCGCCATCACGGTGCGGTACAGGAATGACCAGCTCGGCTCCCCGTGCAGCAGCAGCACCGGCTCACCGCTGGCCGGCCCGGTCTCCACATAGGCCATCCAGAGGCCGCCGACGTTCTCATAACGGGGCTCGTAGCCGAGCGCGGGCAGGCCCTCGAAGCGGTTTTCCGGGGTACGAAGGAGGCGCACCCGGTCATGATGTCACGGCGTGGCCAACGGTCACGGTGGGTTGCGGGGCGTCCTCGCGCACGCCCCGGCCACCGGTCAGGCCGTGCCGCAGCGGGGGCACAGGCCGAACAGTTCCACGGTGTGGTCGACGGCCGTGAATCCGGCCTCGGCCGCCACCTTGGCGGCCCACTGCTCCACGGCCCGTCCCTCGACCTCCACGCTGGCGCCGCACACCCGGCAGATCAGGTGATGGTGGTGGGCCTCGCTGCGGCACTGCCGGTACAGGGTCTCGCCGCTGGCCTCCCGGATGGTGTCCACCCGGCCGTCCTCGCTGAGCACCTGCAGGTGCCGGTAGACGGTGGCGAGCCCGATCCGCTCCCCCCGGCGGCGCAGCTCGGCGTGGATCTGCTGCGCGCTCCAGAAGCCGGGCAGGCTGGCGAGGACCGAGGCCAGCGCCTCGGCCTGCCGGGTGCCGCGCACCCGCGTGCCCCGGCCCGGGGCGGGACGGGCCGGCGTGCTCATGTGCGCACCGTAGCAGCCTCGCGGGACTCGACCCGGGCGCCGCGGCGCCCGGAGGGCCACGGCCGGGCCAGCCGCGCCCGCCGCCCGGGCCGCCTGGCCCACGCGGACCAGCCGCGGGCGGCGAGGTAGGCCACGAAGGCCGGGCTGGTGACGTAGAAGCTGACCGGGTACGGCGTGTAGTACGACAGCGCCAGCGAGATCCAGGTGATCAGCACGGCCAGGCAGCCGGACACGGCCAGCGCCGCGGCCGGGCGGCGGGCGACCCGCTCGGCGACGGCGCCGGGGGCCACCAGCAGCGCGAAGATCAGCAGTACCCCGGAGACCTGCACGGCCTCGCTGACGGCGAGCACCATCAGCAGCATGAAGCCGATCCCGATGGCGCCCACCCGGACACCGCGGGCCTGCGCGACCTCCTCGTCCAGCGAGGCGAACAGCAGCGGCCGGAAGATCGCTTCCTCCGCGCGGGCGGCCGGCGCACCGGGACCCCCGGGCGTGGCTGAACGCAGCCGCGCGGGGCAGGCTGGGGGTAACCGACGGCCACCGGAAGGCTCCCATGAACCGGCTCAGCGACGCGACCAGCCCCTACCTGCTCCAGCACGCGGGCAACCCGGTGGATTGGTGGCCCTGGTGCCAGGACGCGTTCGCGCAGGCGCGGGCGCGGGATGTGCCGGTGCTGCTCTCGGTCGGATACGCGGCCTGCCACTGGTGCCACGTGATGGCGCACGAGTCCTTCGAGGACCCGCGGACGGCCGCGCTGCTGAACGAGAACCTCGTGGCGATCAAGGTCGACCGCGAGGAGCGTCCCGACGTGGACGCGGTCTACATGGCCGCCACCCAGGCGATGACCGGCCAGGGCGGCTGGCCGATGACCGTGTTCATGACCCCGGACGGGCAGCCGTTCTACTGCGGGACCTACTTCCCGCGTGAGGTCTTCCAGCGCCTGGTGCTCGGGGTGGCGAAAGCCTGGCGCGATGACCGCGACACCGTCATCGGGCAGGCGGGGATGATCGCCGCCACGCTGTCGGAGCGGGCAGCGCCGCTGCCCGGGGAGCTGCCCGCTGCGGACCTGGCGGCCGTGGGCGACCAGGCGGTGGCCGCGCTGGCGGACGGCTACGACGAGCAGCGCGGCGGGTTCGGCGGGGCGCCGAAGTTCCCGCCGTCGATGGTGCTGGAGTTCCTGCTCCGCCGCTCCGAGCGGCCCGGGCCTGCGGCGGGCGGTGCCGATGGCGCTGCTGGCCGGGCGCTGGCGATGGTGTCCGGCACCGCGCACGCCATGGCCCGGGGAGGCATGTATGACCAGCTCGGCGGCGGCTTCGCCCGGTACTCGGTGGACGCCGGCTGGGTGGTGCCGCACTTCGAGAAGATGCTCTACGACAACGCCCTGCTTGCCCGGGTCTACCTGCATCTGTGGCGGCGCACCGGTGACCGGCTCGCCCGCCGGGTGGCCCGGGAGACCTGCGCCTGGATGATCCGGGAGCTGCGGACCCCCGAGGGCGGGTTCGCGTCGGCGCTCGATGCCGACAGCGACGGCGAGGAGGGACTCTTCTACACCTGGACCACGGCCGAGCTGGCGGCCGCGCTGGGCGACGCGGACGGGCGCTACGCGGCGGACGTGTTCGGCGTGACCCGGGCCGGCACGTTCGAGCGCGGCCGTTCGGTGCTGCAGCTGAGGGCCGACCCGGCCGCGCCGGACCGGTTCGCGGCGGTCCGCGGTGCCCTCCTCGCGGCCCGTGCGCGGCGGGCCCGCCCGGGCCGCGACGACAAGGTGGTCGCGGCATGGAACGGGCTGGTGATCGCCGCCCTGGCCGAGTGCGGCCTGCTGCTGGCCGAGCCCGGTTTCACCGCCGCGGCGGCCGACGCGGCCATGCTGCTCACCCGGGTGCACCTGCGCGGCGAACGGCTCGCCCGGACCTCCCGGGCCGGAGTGGCCGGCCCCAGCGCGGGCGTGCTGGAGGACTATGCCTGTACGGCGGAGGGCCTGCTCGCGCTGGCGGGGGTGACCGGGCAGGCCGGCTTGGTGAGCACCGCCGGCGAGCTCCTGGAGACGGCTCTGTCCCGGTTCGCGGGCAGCGACGGCGGGTTCTATGACACCGCCGACGACGGCGAGGCGCTGATCTACCGGCCCGCCGACCCGCTCGATGGCCCCACCCCGTCCGGGGCGTTCGCCACGGCCGGTGCGCTGCTCAGCTACGCGGCGCTCACCGGCTCGGCCAGGCACCGGGAGGCGGCGCTCGGCGCGCTCGGCCCGCTCGCCACCATCGCCGCCCGCTATCCGCGCGCGGTCGGCGCGGGCCTGGCAGTGGCCGAGGCCGTGGTGTCGGGGCCGGTGGAGATCGCGGTGGTGGGCCCGGCCGGTGACCCGCGCACCACCGCCCTGCACACCACGGCCATGCTGGCCGCACCGCCAGGCGCGGTGACCGCGCTCGGCGACGGGGCGGCGGCGGACGTCCCGCTGCTGGCGGGCAGGGGCCTGGTAGCCGGCGCCCCGGCCGCCTACGTCTGCCGGGATTTCACCTGCCGCATGCCGGTCACCGATCCCACGGACCTGCGGGCGGCCCTGCCCTATCCAGCTCAGGCACCATCCGAGTAGTGATCTTGAGAGGCGGGTATGGAGCGGGCGTTGGCAGCTGGGCCGTTGGGGGGAGCGCTGCATGCGTCGGGCTGGGCTCGCGGCGGGTGCGCAGGCACCTGGCGGGCTGGTAGGTGACGCGCAGGCACATGACGCGCAGGCCCGGAGTATGTTGGTCCGGGGTAGACAGGTCCTTGATCCAAGGGTCCTCGGAATGCGTGTTCTGGGTATGCGGGCGTTCACAGTGCCGGTTCCCGGGGTGCCGGCCTTAGGCCGCCGTGTGCCGGAAGCCAGCGAGATGCCAGGAAACAGGCTCCGCCGGCGCTGCGGCATGCTGCTCCTGGCAGCGGCCGCCGCGCTGCTGGCGGTGGCGGTGGGCCCGCCCACCGCGGCCCGCGCATCCGATGCCGCCGCACCCGTCCCCGCTCCCGCCGGGGTGCCGTCCCTGGCGATGATGGTGCCGCCGCAGCCCGGCTCGCCGCCCAGCGTCGTCCCCGGGAGCGGGCGCTCGCTGGCGAAGCCGCCGCGCACCCTGCTGCCTGCCGACCTGCTGGTCGTATCGCCCACCCCGCTGCCCGCGGCAACCGCTGCCAAGATCCGGAAGCTGCGCGGGGTGCGCGCGGCGCAGACCCTGGATGCCGCACGGGTCAGGGTGAACGGGGCGCTGGCCGCCGTGCTCGGGGTGGATCCGTCGGCCTTCCGCCGTTTCGCCGCCCGGCCGACGGCGCTGCACAGCGCGCTGTGGCGCAGCGTCGCCGACGGCGCGATCGTCGTCTCCTACACCATGGGCCAGCAGGCGAAACTCCCCGCCGGCAGCCTGGCCACGGTCGCCGGGAAGAAGCTGGAGACCCTGCGGGTCGGCGGGCTCGGCACCGTCGGCATCGCCGGTGTCGACGCCGTCGTCTCCGACGCCGTCGCGCGCTCGCTCGGCTTCCCGGCCGGCAACGCGATCGTGGTCAGCGCCCCGGACGTCAGCCTGACCGCGCTCCAGTCGAAGATCAAGGCGCTGGTGCCCCGGACGGCGGCGGTGGAGTTGCTCGTCTCACCGCTGGTGAGGGCGGCCGGTGGGCGTCCCGGCGCGGCCGGCTCGGCCGCCGCCGGCGGTCTGCTCAGCCCGGCCCAGCTCAGCACCTTCCTCAGGGCGGCCGTGAGCAGGGTCGGCATGCCGTACGTGTGGGGCGCCGCCGGGCCGACCGAGTTCGACTGCTCCGGGCTGGTGCAATGGTCGCTGGCGCAGGCGGGCGTGGCCATGCCACGGGTCGCCGCGGATCAGGCACGCACCGGGCCGGCCGTGCCTGTCAACCGGCTTCAGCCCGGTGACCTGCTCTTCTACCACACCGACCCGACCGCCCCCAGCTACATCTCGCACGTGGCGATCTACCTCGGCAAGGGGCTGATGATCCAGGCGCCCGAGCCCGGCATGGACGTGCAGATCGTGCCGGTGGACCTGGGCAGCGGGTTCGCTGGCGCGGTAGCGGTGGCGCCGGCCGTCGCGGCGGCGGCTGCGGCGAACCCAGTGGGGTGAGCTTCGCCAGACCACGGTGATCTCTTGCGGGGACGGTGTGGGCGGGGTGGGCGGGCCGGGTCAGCACCGCGGACGGCTGCGGAGGGGGTGTGAAGCAGAGGCTGTTGCGTGGCTCGGATTGCTGTGTAATCATAATTACATGAGTACGGATAAGCAGAGTGATGCCGCCAGCCCGGTGGAGCAGATACGGGGCTGGTTCACTGGACGGCTGCCTGACGAGTGGTTCGTGGGCGCGCCGGAGGTCCTGGTCGACCGCGAGGAGATCACGGTCATCGGGCAGCTGGCCAGCCCGGGAGCGGCCGCGGGCGCTGACACCGCCGCGAAGACCACCGGCGCGGGCAAGGCTGCGGCGCAGGAGTCCGCGGCCCAGGGCGCCGGGGGCAGCACGGCCGAGCGGTCCGAGGCGGAGGCCGAGGCGGCCGCGGCCGGCCGGAGCCGGCGATTCCGCGAGGAGACCAGGGACGCGCGGATCGAGATCGCCCGGGAGGCGGAGCACACGTTCGGCCGCAAGGTCTCCTGGGGCGTCATCTGCGACAACCGCAAGGTGATGTTCACCACACTTTCCATCCCGGTGATGACCCGGCTGCGCCAGTCAGAGCGGCGGTTGCTCGACACCCTGGTGGACGCGGGCGTGGCCCGCAGCCGCAGCGACGCGCTCGGCTGGTGTGTGCGGCTGGTCGGCGAGCACGAGGACTCCTGGCTGTCTGACTTGCGGGAGGCGCTGCGCCACGTGGAGCAGGTACGTGCGGAAGGCCCGCACGCGTGACCAGCCACGAATGGCCGCCAGCGGTTTAAACCAAAGGTCTAAACCAAAAGCCCAGGAATGCGCCGCCGGGATGGCCGTGGACCAGCCAAATGCGGTCTTTTCCCGGACCCGCCGGACGTGACTTTCCCGCCTTCTCCCAAGACATCTCGCCGTACTTGCCGGCCCGCCGTAGTCCGGCCCCGGCAGGCGCGCGCCGTGCACGCCGCGTGAGGCCCGGGCAAAACTGCCCTACCGCCGGCAATCGACCGGGCCACGCCGGGGTACACTCCCCTAATCCCGCAGCGCAGGGCGCACATGACTGCGCGCTGGGGGAGCAGGCCCCGGGCAGGGAGCGTGCGAGAGGCGCCCCAGGAGGAGGAGGACGTGGCGCACGAGGTAAAAGCGGCAACGGTCGAGTGGAATCCGACCGCGGCCCGTCTTCGCGAGCTGGCGGAGAAAATGCCGAACGCCGTGGTCACCGAGTTCGGCAATGTAGCGGTCAAGGCGAAGGTTGACTCCCGCAGCAGCCGGTCGACCTACATCGTCGAGGACTCGACCAATGCCACCAAGCAAACGATGACCCGGGCTGAATTCGACCGCATCGCGGCGGCCCAGGACGCCTACATCGCCGACAGTCACATGGTGGTGGTGGACGGTTGCATCGGGTCGGACCCGCAGTTCCGGACCCGGGCGAGACTGATCATCGAGGCCGCCAACGCCAACGTGGCGGGCATGCAGCAGCAGCTCTACTACCCCGTGGGCGAGGACTACGACCCGGCGGCCTGGGAGCCGGAGACCACCGTCATCTACACGCCGAACCTTCCCGCCCCCGGCTACCCGAACGACCGGGTCATCGCCGTCGACCTCACCAGCAACATCACCCGCGTGCTCAACTCCGACTACTTCGGTGAGTCGAAGAAGGGCGGGCTGCGGATGTGGAACAACATCGTCTACAACCGCGGCGGGCTGGCACTGCACGCCGGCTGCAAGGTGATGCCCGACGTCGGCGGGCGGGCGCGGGCCCTGCTCATCGTCGGCCTGTCCGGCACCGGCAAGACCACCACCACCTTCACCACCCAGCTGGGCAGCAGGCCGGCCCAGGACGACTTCATCGCGCTCATGCCCGGCGGCCGGGTCTACACGACCGAGAACGGCTGCTTCGCCAAGACCTTCGGGCTCGACCCCAGGCTCGAGCCCGCCATCTACCACGCCACCACCAAGCCGGACGCCTACCTGGAGAACGTCTCGGTCGACAGCCTCGGGGCGGTCGACTTCTTCGACACCTCCTATACCAAGAACGGCCGCACGACCTGGCCCTTCTCCTACGTCGACCCATGGCCCGCGGACGACATCCCGCCCGCGGAGTTCCTGCTGATCCTCAACCGGAACGAGAACATCGTGCCCGGCGTGGCCCGGCTGGACCGGGCCCAGGCCGCCGCGTACTTCATGCTGGGCGAGACCACCGGCACCTCGGCCGGCGGCAAGGACGAGGAGGGCAAGTTCCTGCGGGTGCCCGGCACCAACCCGTTCTTCCCGCGCGACATGGCCGACATGGGCAACCGGATGCTGGAACTGCTCGACAGCCGCGAGCTGAAGGTGTTCGTGCTCAACACCGGCCGGGTCGGCGGCGGCGATGAGCACGAGGGATCCAAGAAGGTGACGATCCCGTACTCGTCCGCCATCGTCCAGGCGATCGTGGAGGACACCATCACCTGGACCAGCGACCCGGACTTCGGCTACGAGATCGCCGAGTCGCTGCCGGGGGTCGACGACCCCGAGATCCTCCAGCCGCGGCGGCTCTACCAGCGGCAGGGCCGGATGGACGAGTACGCGGCGATGGTGGCCCGGCTCAAGCGGGAGCGCCGGGAGTACCTGTCCTCCTTCGCCGCGCTCGACGAGGCCATCGTCAAGTCGATCGGCTAGCCGCCGCGCCCGTAGCGGTGCCACCCCGGCCCCCGCGTCCTGGCCAGGTGCCAGGACGCGGGGGCCGCCCGCTGCCCGGGCCCGGCATGATGGCGCGGCTGTCACGATCCCGGCTCCCGGGGTGAGATCCTTGGATACGGTGCTCAGGGACGATGACGCTGCGGCCCCGCCAGCCTCGCCGCCCGCAAGCTTTCACGGCAGTCACGCAGCTGAGGTCAGGCCCTGGGCCGCGGGACGTGCGCCCGCGTGGTAACAGTGCGGCAACAGAACAGCAGCAACAACGCAACGGCAGGACTGTCTGGCGCAAGGGTGCGCACGGCAGTGCTGGGGCCAGTCGGCACCGCCGCAGCGCGCCAGCAGGGCAACAGCGGAGGAAGGATGCGGATGCGAGTTCGCGATCTCATCTACCGGCTGTATGAGCGGAGGCTGGAAGCGTCGCTGGCGGGGCACTCGGTTCCGCGGCACGTCGGGGTGATCCTGGACGGTAACCGGCGGTGGGCACGGTCGGCGGGCCTGGCCGACGTGAGCTCCGGCCACCAGAAGGGCGCCGATCACATCTTCGAGCTGCTCGCCTGGTGCCGCCAGGCCGGCGTCGAGGTGGTGACCCTCTGGCTGCTCTCCACCGACAACCTGGCCCGCCCGGCCGCCGAGGTCGAGGCGCTGCTGCGGATCATCGAGGGCACGGTGCAGGGGCTGGTCGCCCAGGGCTGGCACGTCAAGCCGGTCGGGGCGCTCGACCTGCTCCCGGCGGAAACGGCGCAGGTGCTCAAGGACGCCGCCGAGGCCACCGCGGACAACCCGGGGCTGCTGGTGAACGTCGCCGTCGGGTACAGCGGCAGGCAGGAGATCGCGGACGCGGTCCGCTCGCTGCTCCACGATCACGCCACCAAGGGCACCAGCATCGAGGAGCTCGCGGAGATCCTCGATGTGGAGCACATCGCCGATCATCTGTACACCGCGGGCCAGCCCGATCCCGACCTGGTGATCAGGACCTCGGGGGAGCAGCGGCTGGGCGGGTTCCTGCTGTGGCAGAGCGCGCACTCGGAGTTCTACTTCTGCGACGCCTACTGGCCCGCCTTCCGGCGGGTCGACTTCCTGCGCGCCCTCCGCTCGTACGCGGCGCGTCACCGGCGGTTCGGTTCCTGACCACCCGGCGGGCCAGCGCCACGGGAAGCCGCGGCACAGGTACTTCCGGGACGGGCCACCCCCGGGTACCGTCAGAGCTGGATGGGCGGTGCGTCGCCGCCCGCCGGGAAGGCCCTCGACATCCTCGAGCTTGTTGCCAGAGCACACAGGCGAGACGAGCGAAGGGCCGGCGACCGGCCCTGCGCGGGCCGGTCCCGGTCTAGCCGACACAACTGTGTCCGAACGTGGCGCCTGCGCAGGCGCCCAGGGGAGAACGAGTGGCCAGTTCTTCTGCCCGCCGCTCAGCGCGGCACAGCACTACCCGCACCGAACCCGCCAGTCCCAGTGCCGAAGAAGCCAGCGCAGCCAGCGCCCGGCGGCGTACGTACGTCCTGGACACCAGCGTCCTGCTCGCCGACCCGGCGGCCATCGGCCGGTTCGCCGAGCACCGCGTGGTGCTGCCCGTCGTGGTCATCACCGAACTGGAGGCCAAACGCCACCATCCCGAACTGGGTTTCTTCGCCCGCCAGGCCCTGCGGCACCTGGACGACCTCCGGATCACGCATGGGCGCCTCGACGCCGACCTCCCGGTCGGCGGCCTCGGCGGGACCGTCCGGGTCGAGCTGAACCATGCCGACCCCCAGGTGCTGCCACCCGGCTTCCGGCTCGGTGACAACGACACGCGGATACTGTCGGTCGCGCGCAGCCTCGCTGCCGAGGGGGACGACGTGGTCCTCGTCAGCAAGGATCTGCCCCTGCGGGTGAAGGCGGCCTCCATTGGCCTGACCGCGCAGGAATACCGGGCCGAGCTGCCCCCCGACTCCGGCTGGACCGGCATGGCCGAGCTCGAGGTCGCCGGGGCCGAGATCGACGGGCTGTATGAGACCGGGAAGCTCGACCTCCCGGCCGCCAGGGAGCTGCCGTGCCACACCGGGCTGGTGCTGGCCGCGGGGGCCGCCAGCAGCTGCAGCGCGCTGGCGCGGGTGCTGCCGGACAAGTCGGTACGCCTGGTCCGCGGCGACCGGGAAGCGTTCGGCCTGCGCGGCCGGAGCGCCGAGCAGCGGATAGCGCTCGAGCTGCTGCTCGACCCCGAGATCGGCATCGTCTCGCTCGGCGGGCGGGCGGGCACCGGCAAGTCGGCGCTCGCCCTGTGCGCGGGACTGGAGGCGGTCATGGACCGCCGCCAGCACCGCAAGGTGGTGGTGTTCCGCCCGCTGTACGCGGTCGGCGGCCAGGAGCTCGGGTACCTGCCGGGCTCGGAGGCCGACAAGATGAACCCGTGGGCGCAGGCCGTCTACGACACGCTG
>DATIXO010000215.1:0-11542 GCA_035518495.1 Streptosporangiaceae bacterium | reverse complement strand
GGTGAGCGCCCCGAGCGCGATTCGAACGCGCGACCTACTGCTTAGGAGGCAGTCGCTCTATCCACTGAGCTATCGGGGCCGGGATCGGACAGCCAGCCCGACCCAGCCTAGGGCATATGGCGGGCCGGGAGCCTGCTGGCTCGTGCCCGGCCGCGGCCGCTGGCCCAGCGGAGCCTAGTGTTGAGGCAGCCGGCAGCGACCGGCGGACAGGAGCACAGGGCAGTGCAGGTACGAGACGTCATGACCGAGGCGGCCATCACCGACTCCGCGGCTGACACCCTGCGGGCGGCGGCCGAGCGTATGTGGCGGCACCAGACGGGGTCACTGCTGGTCATGGACAACGACCGGCTGGCAGGCATCATCACCGAACGCGACCTGCTGCGGGCGGTGGCCCTCGGTGCCGACCCCGGCACCACCACGGTCGACGCGGCGATGACGAGGGCGGTGTTCACGGTGCGGCCGGACCTGCCGCTGCAGGAGGCGGCCCGGATGATGGCCTCGCGCTGGATCCGGCACCTGCCGGTGGTGGAAGGCGGCAAGCTGCTGGGGGTGGTCAGCATGCGCGACGTAACCGGGGTGTTCGCCGCGCTCGTGCCCGGCACCGCCACCATGGCGCAGGAGTTCGATCAGCTGGTACGGGAACGCCGGCTCGCCCGCATCGAGCAGGGCGACCTCGACTGAGCAGCAACCCGGACGGGCAGTAACCCGGTCGGGCAGCAACCCGGACGGGCAGCAACCCCGCTGAGCAGCAACCCGGCCGGGCACCGCGCCGGGTGAGCAGCAGGACGGTCAGGGAAGCTCGAACGACAGCGTTCTCCCGCCGGGCCCGCGTCGCCCGGGCCTGCTATTCGGCCACCGGCGGCGGGGCCAGCTGGTGGGCGGTCCCGGCTGAGGCCTGCAGGGCCATCGGAAACCGCCTCCGCTTGACGTGCCTGATAACATATGTCTATCATATTGATATCAGTTTAATCCGGCAACGACCCGCCGGCGTGGCGGGAAGCGGGCAGCGCGGCCGGACCGGCGGCGCAGGGAGGTACAGGACGTGAAAGCAGCGATCTCGATGGCCGGGCTCACCGGCCGCAACCGCGGCCAGCCCGCCTGGACGACATCGGCTTGGGTAGCAGGAAGCGGGTAGCGCCATGAGTCTTAACGGCGGGTGGGTCGGCTACAGCGGAGACGCCAAGATCGAACTCGCGGCCGGCCTGATGGCCGTGGCGGGCTGCGCGGCCTATGCGGGAATCCGGCTGCGACGCCCCGTGCGGGCTGTCCGGCCACCTGCCTCGGTCGTGGTCCTGATGTTCTCGCTGTGGGTCGTTGCACTCATTGCGTTCCTGGTCGGCCTCGCGGTCTACGTCAAGCAATTCCTGTCCGACTATCCGCACATCAGATCGGGTGTCCATAACCCCATCACCCCGGTGACGCTGCTGGCCGCGGCGGCCATTTTCGGCATCATCATGACCCGCACCGGATGGCGCTACCAGACCAGGCTGGGCAGCGCGGTCGTCGGCGCGATGGCCGCACCGATGATCTTTGAGTTGCCTTTCGACTTGATCGTGATGGCCAGGACCTACCCTGCGCTGCCCCCGGACCCGGCCTTCTACCGGGCGGTGTTCTTCACGCCCCTGATCATGGTCGAGCTCACCACGCTGTGGCTGCTCACGCTGTCGCCTATGGTGCGGGTGCGCAGGTCCACGTTCTTCTGCTTCGCGCTGATGATCGGCGTGTTCGGGATCTGGGCCCTGTCCGGCTTCGGCTACCCGCAGTCCGCGCTGCCGATCACGATGAACGTGGTGTCGAAGATCCTGGCGTTCATCACCGCGCTGACCTTGTTCCTGCCCGACCGGCTCAGGGACTGGCGGACGGACGGGCCACCAGTCACTCCCGGCCGCGAGCAAGCCCCGCAACCGGTCATGGCGGCCACCGCTCCGACCCGCGAGCAGGCCCCCCAACCTGTCATGGCGGCCCCGGCCCCGGCCGTCCGGGACGTGACCGCGCCCAAGCGGAGGGTCACGGAAGGCAGCACGGTCACCAGAGCCACGGATCCGGCCAGGGAGGCGATCATGAACGGACCAGCGATCAAGATCCTCGGACTGCGGAAGAGCTTCGGCGATAAGCAGGCAGTGGCCGGGATCGACCTGGAGATCGCGGCCGGCTCCTTCGCCGGGCTGGTCGGGCCGAACGGGGCCGGGAAGACCACCTCGCTGTCGATGATGACCGGCCTGCTGCGGCCCGACGCCGGGCAGATCCTGATCAACGGGCTGGACGTGTGGGCCGACCCGCCCGCCGCTAAGGCGATCATCGGCGTGGTGCCGGCCGAAGCCCGGCTGTTCGACCGGCTCAGCGGCGAAGAACTGCTGGAATACGCTGGACGGCTGCGCGGCCTGCCGGTCGCCGAGGCGCGAGCCCGGGCCGCGCAACTCCTGGACGTGCTGGACCTGACCGCGGACGCGAAACGGCTGGTCGCGGACTACTCCAGCGGCATGCGCAAGAAGGCCGCTCTCGGCTGCGCGCTGATCCACAACCCGTCGGTGCTGTTCCTCGACGAGCCGCTGGAGGGCGTCGACCCGATATCAGCCGACTCGATCCGCCGGATGCTGACCAACTATGTCGGCTCGGGCTCGACCGTGCTGTTCTCCAGTCACGTCATGGAACTGGTCGAGGAGGTCTGCGACCACGTCTCCATCATCAGCCAGGGCCGGATCGTGGCCACCGGCACCACGGAGCAGGTGCGCGGCGGTAAGACGCTGCAACGGGCGTTCATCGACCTGGTCGGCTCCAAGGCCAGCGAGGAGGGATTGTCATGGCTCGGCTCCTCGTCCAGCTGAAGCTGCGCCTGCTGGCCAACGCGCTGCGGTCGTCCAACCGCGCCAAGGCCTCGTTCATCACCAGCACGGCCTTCGCCGTGCTGACCGCGCTCGGCATGTTCGCGCTGCTGGCCTCGCTGCACGGCCAGCGCACCGCGGTGGTCCTGACCTCGGTGGTGTTCACCTTCCTCGCCTTCGGCTGGTTGATCCTGCCGCTGCTGGCCTTCGGCCTGGACAGCACCCTGGACCCGGCCACGATGGCCCTGTACCCGCTGCGGACCCGCCCGCTGGCCACCGGGCTGCTGGCCGCCTCGGCCACCGGCGCCTGGCCGGCCGCCAACGTGATCGGCCTGCTCGGGGTGCTGATCGGACTGGCCCGCGGCGTGCTCGGCGTGCTCGTCGCCCTGGTCGCGGTGCTGCTGCAGGTGCTGTTCTGCATCGTGCTGGCCCGGCTCGTCACCACCAGCATGGCCGGGCTGCTGCGCTCCCGCCGCGGCAAGGACCTGGCCGTCTTCCTGTTCATCCCGATCATCGCCGGCTACGAGTTCTTCACCCAGGTGGTGCCGAGGCTGGCCGCCACCGGGAAGCTGGCCGCCACGAGCTTCACCGGCTCCGATGCGTGGCTGCGCTGGCTGCCGCCGGGCCTGGCCGCGCACGCGATCCAGGACGCCTCGGACGGGCACCTTGGCACGGCCCTGCTGCGCCTGGCACTGCTGGCCGCTGTCATCGTCGTGCTCGGCTGGCTGTGGATCCGGTCGCTGAGCCGCGCCCTGGTCTCCCCCGACTCCTCCACCCAGTCATCGCAGGTCCGCGCGGCGGCGCTGCCGTTTGCACGCTACGGGCTGCGCGGCGCGGTGGCCGCCCGGTTCTGGGTCTACCAGCGCCGTGAGCCCATTTCGCTCGTCTACTGGGGGATGACCGCGGTCATCACGGCCGCCGCATCCGCCGGCGCCATCATCAGCCCCCAGCGTCATCCCGGCGTGACGTTCCTGAGCGCCGTCCTCGGCGCGGCGTTCATCGGGCTCTTCCACGCGAACACGGTCGGGTCAACCGGGCCGGCCTTCGTCATGGAGGCCACCGCGCTGACCGGCCGCAACGCGCTGCGCGCCTACCTGTCCGGCCAGAACATCGTGCTCGCCGTGATCGGGATACCGCTGCTTACCGCGCTGACCTTCGGCCTGGGGGCCGCAGCCGGGTTCCCCGCCTTCGGGTTCGAGACCATGCCGGTCGCGCTGGCTGCCCTCGGCGCCGCGCTGGCCCTGAGCAACATCATCACGGTCAACGGCGCCTACCCGGTGGTCAAGCGGATTGGCACCCCCATCTACACCTCCGCACCGGGCTACGGGTCCAGCCGGGTGGCGGCCACCTTCGGCACCCTGTTCGGCATCCCCGCGCTGGTCGCCCCGGTGATCGTCGCCGCGGTGCTCACTGCAGGCGCTCCGCTGGTGATCCGGGCCCCGGTGCTCACGGTCTGCGCCGCCGCCTACGGCTTGGCGCTGGCCTGGGCGGGAGTGCGGATCGCAGCCGCTACCGGCGAGGGCAAGATGCCGGAGCTCTGCCAGGTAGCCCTGGCCAGCAAGGTGTAACCGGCGGCCTCCGCAAGGAGGGGAAGTTCCAGAATGGGCAGTTTCCCCCGCCCAGCACCATGTCGACGTTGGTGTCGATGCCGCAGCCTGGGAAAGTGCGAGGCCGATGCTCACACGCTGAGGCAGCAAGACGGTCACGGAAGCTCGAACGGCAGCGTGATCCCGCCGAGCGCGTCGGGGCAGGGGCAGCGGCGCTCAGCCGGCAGGGCGGCGATGATCGCGAAGACGAGCTCACGCAGCCTGGCCACGTTCTCCCCGAACGCGCGAAACACCTCCTCCTGGGTAACCCCCTCGCCCTCGGCAACGCCCGCGTCGGTGTCGGTGACCAGGCTCAGCGACGTGTAGCACAGGGCAAGCTCCCGCGCCAGGACGGCCTCCGGATGCCCGGTCATCCCGACCAGCGTCCAGCCCTGCGCGGCGTACCATCGCGACTCGGCGCGGGTGGAGAACCGCGGCCCGCCGATCACCACCAGCGTGCCGGCGTCCTCGACGTCCCAGCCCGACGCGCGCGCCGCCGCGACGGCTTCGGCCCGGCCCCGCGGGCAGTACGGGTCGGCGAACGCCACATGCACCGCGCGGTCGGTGTCGTAGTAGGTCTGCTCGCGGCCGGTGGTCCGGTCCACCAGCTGGTCGGGGATGATCAGGGTGCCCGGCCCGTGCTCGCTGGTCAGCGCGCCGACGGCGCTCGGCGCCAGCACCTGGCGGACACCCAGCGAGCGCAGGGCCCACAGGTTGGCCCGGTAGGGAATCCGGTGCGGCGGGAACCGGTGGTCGCGGCCATGCCGGGGCAGGAAGGCGACCCGCCGCCCGGCCACCTCACCGACCACGATCGTGTCGCTGGGCGCGCCGAACGGGGTCTCGACCTTGATCTCCTCACCGGAGGGCAGCAGCTCGTAGAAGCCCGATCCGCCGATGACGGCGATGCTGGCCTGGCCGGCCGCCGGGCTCATGCCACCTTCGAGCCCGAGCCGGAGCTGCCGGCCTTCTCCGTCTTCTTCGCGGGCTTCGCCTCGCCGGTCTCAGACTTGCCGGTCTCGGACTTGCCGCCCGACGACGATCCCGGGTCCGCGGATGCCTCGCTCTTGCCGGACGAGCCGTCGCCGGAGCCGTTCACCTGCTTGTCCTTGGCTCCCGGCCGGCCCGACCCGTTGCGGCTGTCGGTCCGGTAGAAGCCGGACCCCTTGAACACAATGCCGACGGCGGAGTACACCTTGCGGAGCTGGCCGCCGCACGCGTCGCAGACGGTCAGCGGGTCGTCGGTGAACTTCTGGACAGCCTCCAGCTCCTCGCCACACGCGGTGCACGCGTACTGGTACGTCGGCACTTGTTCCTCCTTGCACGACGCTGGCACTCACAGCCACCGACTGCCAAATGTTAACGCAGATGGCCCGCTCTCTAATCCGCTGCCCTGATCTTCGCGCCGCCAGCGGCGACCGGCAGCCTGGTGATCCCGGCGGAGGGACGGGCGGCCAGCCGTACCCGCTGGTCGTGGGCGGCGGCCGGCACCTCGTCGAGCAGCTCGCCGTCATACAGCAGGGCGATCGTGGGGATCCCGGGGCCGACCCGCGCGAGGGCGCGGTCGTAGCTGCCGCCGCCGCGGCCGAGCCGGACGCCGCTGCGGTCCACCGCCAGGGCGGGCACCAGCACCAGGTCGGCGCGGGCGACGGCGCCCAGGCCGCGGGCCGGCTCACCGGGCTCCGCGAGGCCGCGCGGGCCCGGGCGCAGGGAATCGGGGCCCTCGTAGGAGGCCCAGTCCAGGTCGCCGTCCGGCCGCAGCAGCGGCAGCAGCACGTAACTGCCGCGCTTCCACAGCGCGTAGACCAGGCCGTGGGTGCCGGGCTCGGAGGCCAGCGAGTAGTACGCGGCGACGGTGCCCGCCATCTGCACCTGCGGCAGTTCCAGGATCGCGTCACGCAGGGCACGCCCGGCCGCCGCCCGCTGGTCCGGGCCGAGCCGCGTCCGGTCCGCCATCAGCCGCCGGCGCAGGGCGGCCTTCTCAGCGGCCAGCCCGCCGCTAGCCGCGTCCGCCACCGCTCCTGCCCACGATCACGTTAGGGCATGTCCTGTGGATCTTCAGCCTGCTGCGCGGCCACCGGACGGGCGTCTCGCGGCGTTGTCCTCGTCGCCGATAGCTCCACTATCGTCTCCTCCTCCGCCTTGCGATCCCCCACCCGCCTCCCCATCCCCCTTCATGGCGACCGCTCGCGACGGCCAAGATCCACAGGACACGCCCTAGTTCACCCCGGTGCGTGGTAGCCCTAGTGTCAGGGAAGCCGCCGCCCCGGCCCGCCTGCTGGCGGGTGCCGCGGCCCGGCCGGTGAACAACTCGTTTAGGGTATCGGCATGGCCACGACAGCGGGAGCCAGGAAGGCGGTCATCCCCGCCGCGGGCATGGGAACACGTTTCCTTCCCGCAACCAAGGCGATCCCCAAGGAGATGCTGCCGGTCGTCGACAAGCCGACCATCCAGTACGTGGTCGAGGAGGCGGTCGCCGCCGGGCTCGACGACATCCTGCTCATCACCAGCCATGGCAAGCGCGCCATCGAAGACCACTTCGACAGCGCTCACGAGCTTGAGGAAGTGCTGCAGGCTAAGGGCGACGCCGCCGGGCTCGAGCTCATCCGCAAGTCCAGCGAGCTCGCCGCGGTCCACTACACCCGGCAGGGCGCCCCGAAGGGCCTCGGCCATGCCGTGCTGTGCGCCGCGCAGCACGTCGGGAACGAGCCGTTCGCCGTGCTCCTCGGCGACGACTTCACCGAACCCGGCGACCCGCTGCTGCGGCGCATGCTGCAGGTCCGTGAGCGCTCCGGTGGCAGCGTGGTGGGGCTGATGGAGGTCGGCATGGATCAGGTCTCGCTGTACGGTGCGGCCGCGATCGAGCCGACCGATTCCGACGACGTGGTGCGGGTGACCGACCTGGTCGAGAAGCCGGCCCCCCAGGACGCCCCCAGCAATCAGGTCATCATCGGGCGCTACGTGTGCGACCCGGCCGTTTTCGGCGTTTTGCGTAACACACCTCCGGGCCGGGGCGGCGAGATCCAGCTCACCGACGCGCTGAAGACCCTGGCGCAGATGCCGGCCGCCGACGGGGGCGGGGTGCGCGGGGTGCTGTTCCACGGGCGCCGCTTCGACACCGGCAACCGGGCCGACTACCTGCGCACCATCGTCCAGTTCGCGTGCGAGCGGCCGGATGTGGCCGACGAGTTCGTGCCCTGGCTGCGCAAGTACCTCGACAACCTCGGATGACCGCCGACATGGTGCCGGTCGAGGCTCATCTCGCCGACATCCTCGCGGCGGTCCGCCCGCTGGCCCCGGTCCGGCTCGAGCTTGAGGAAGCCGAGTGCGGGACCCTCGCCGAGGACGCCACGGCCCGGTGCCCGCTGCCCTCGTTCGACAACTCCGGGATGGACGGTTACGCGGTCTACGCGGCCGATGTCGCGGCGGCGGCGCCCGGCTCGCCGGTCACCCTGCCGGTGGCCGAGCAGATCCCGGCCGGGGACATCCGCGCCCTCACGCTCGCACCGGGCACCAGCGCCAGGATCATGACCGGCGCGCTGCTGCCCGCGGGTTCCGACGCCGTCGTGCCGGTGGAGTGGACCGACGGCGGCACCGGGCAGGTCGTCATCAGCAAGCCGGCGCCGGACGGCCACGCGATCAGGCGGCGGGGCGGCGACGTGGCCGAGGGCGAGGTGATGCTGGCGGCGGGCACGGTCCTCGGCCCGGCCCAGATCGCGCTGCTCGCGGCGGGCGGCCACGGGTCGGCGCTGGTCCGCCCCCGGCCCAGGGTCGCCGTGATCGCGACCGGCAACGAGCTCACCGACCCGGGAACCCCGCTGGCGCCCGGCCGGATCTGGGATTCCAACAGCTACATGCTGGCCGCGGCCGTGCGCCAGGCGGGCGGCCTGGCGTACCGGCACCGGGTGACGGACGACCCGGTCGCGGTGATGGCCGCGCTCGACGAGCTCAGCGCCGCCGCCGACCTGCTGGTCACCAGCGGCGGCGTCAGCATGGGCGGCGAGCACGACGTGGTCAAGGCGGCGCTGACGTCCGGCGGCGACGTGACGTTCCGCAAGGTCGCCATGCAGCCCGGCATGCCGCAGGGCTTCGGCGTGACCGGCCACGCCCGGACGCCGGTCTTCACCCTGCCCGGCAACCCGGTGAGCACGTTCGTCTCCTTCCAGCTTTTCGTGCGGCCCGCCATGCAGGCCCTGCAGGGCCTGGCCCCCGCGCCGCTGCCGGTGACCCGCGCGGTTCTCACCGACTCGCTGCGCTCCCCGCAGGGCAGGCGGTCCTTCATGCGCGGCGTGCTCGACCCCACCCTCGGCACCGTCACCCCGCTGACCGGCCAGGGCTCCCACCAGCTCGGGGCGCTGGCCCGCGCCAACGCGCTGATCGTGGTCCCCGAGCGGGTGGTCTGGATCGAGGAGGGCAAGCCGGCCGACGTAATGTCGCTGCCATGACGCGGCCCGGCAGGCTCACCCACACCGACGAATCCGGGCACGCCCGGATGGTCGACGTGTCCGGGAAGGACGTGACCGCGCGTGAGGCCCGCGCGTCCGGGCGGGTCCTGCTGTCGGCGGAGGCCATCGCCGCGCTGCGGGCCGGGCAGGTCCCCAAGGGTGACGCGCTCGCGGTGGCGCGGATCGCCGGGATCCAGGCCGCCAAGCGCACCCCCGACCTGGTGCCGCTGTGCCACCCGATCGCGATCCACGCGGTAACGGTGGATCTGCGGGTCGCCGACGATGCCGTGGAGATCTCCGCGACGGTCCGCACCGCGGACCGGACCGGGGTCGAGATGGAGGCGCTGACCTCGGTCGCCGTCGCCGCTCTCGCGCTGATCGACATGGTGAAGGCGGTCGACCCGGCCGCGGTGATCAGTGACGTGCGGGTGGAGGAGAAGACCGGCGGCAAGACCGGCACCTGGCGCCGGCCGGGGGCACCGTGAGGGCGCTCGCGGTGACGGTGTCCAACCGGGCCGCCGCCGGGGTCTACGAGGACCGGTCCGGGCCGGTCCTCGCCAGGCTGCTGGCCGAGGCGGGCTGTGCCGTGGACGGGCCGCTGGTGGTGCCGGACGGGGAGCCGGTCGAAGTGGCGCTGCGGGAGGCGGTCACGGCCGGCTACGACGTGGTCGTGACCACCGGCGGCACCGGGCTGACACCCGGCGACCTCACCCCGGAGATGACCCGGCGGGTGGTGGACCGGGAGATCCCGGGCATCGCCGAGGCGATCAGGGCCGGCGGGGCGGCGGCCGGGATCCCGGCCGCGATCCTGTCCCGCGGGATCGCCGGGCTGGCCGGGGCCGTCCTCATCGTCAACCTGCCCGGCTCCACCGGCGGGGTCCGCGACGGGATGGCGGTGCTCGGCCCGATCCTCACCCACGCGGTCGACCAGGCGCACGGCGGCGACCACCCGCGCCCGGCCAGCGGTTAGCAGATACCAAACGATCTGCGACACCGGCCGCCTGACGCGGTGACGGCGCGTGCGGCGGAACGGACAGGCAGTGACGGCGGCGTTTTGCCGGATCTGTGCACGGCGTGGCATCCGGCATGGGGGCAGGGAATGATGATCCTGTGGGACGCATGCGTGGCTGGCCGGTGTCGATCACTGAGCCTGCCCTGCTGGACGCGCCGGTCGGCCTGCGGCCCGTGCGGGTCCGGGACGCCCGGGTGTGGCGCGACTCCCGCGTGCGCAACGCCACGTGGCTGCGCCCATGGGAACCGACCAACCCGGAGACGCCGCTGTACCGGTCGGGGATCAGCCCCTATATCGCGATGGCCCGCACCATGCGCCGCGAGGCCCGGCAGGGACTGGCCCTGCCGTGGGTCGTCACCTACGGCGGCAGGTTCGCCGGGCAGCTGACCGTCGGGAGCATCATCTGGGGGTCGGCTCGCTCCGCGCAGGTCGGCTACTGGGTCGACGAGTCGGCGGCCGGCCGGGGGGTGATCCCCACCGCGCTGGCGATGGCCATCGACCACTGCTTCGGTGTGGTCGGGCTGCACCGGGTCGAGGCCAGCATCCGGCCGGAGAACCACGCGAGCCGGCGGGTGGTCGAGAAGCTGGGCTTCCGGGAGGAAGGCGTGCGCCGCCGCTACCTGCACATTGACGGCTCCTGGCGCGATCACCTGTGTTACGCGCTGACCGCAGAGGACGTGCGCGGCGGCCTTCTCGCCCGGTGGCGCGAGACCCTGTCGGCGCAGCGCTCGGGCACCGCGAGCTGAGTTCCTGGCCGGCCGGCCTGGGCTGCCCGGGCGATCACCGGCAGCCGATCTCACGACACACCGGGCCGAATGCTCGTCATCGCCCGCGCCGGGCCCTACCGTGCGTCACGTGAGCATGCCCGCGTCACTGGCACTGGCGCCTGCTGGGCAGGCCAGTTTGGTGTGCCTGGAACCCGGGCACGGGGTGCGGCGTTGAGCAGCGCGATCCTCTACCTGGCGATCGTCGCTATCTGGGCCGTGGTGCTCGTGCCGCGCTGGCTGCGCCCCTCCCGTAATTCCGGGACGCTGGAGAGCAATCTCGCCGAGCCGATGGACGTCGGCGCCCGCGAGGACCTGGCTCACGAGGATCTGGCCGGGGAGGGTGACGGCGGCGGGGACAGCCTGTCCCGCCCCGCCGGCGGGGCCGCCGGGGCCACGGCGGCGGACCGGCGGGCACGCATCCTGCAGGCCCGCCGGCGCACGCTGGTGACACTGCTCGTGCTCACCGGCGGGGCGGTGCTGATCGCCATGGCCCACCTGGCCGCCGACTGGGTGGTGATCCCGCCGGTGGTGATGCTGGCAGGCTTCATGCTGCTGCTGCGCGAAGCGGCCCGCGCCGACGCCGAGCGGGCCCGGGCGGCCGCGTCGCGGCACCGGCGGCAGCTGGCCAGGCCGACCCGCCGCGACCAGGCCGGGCCGGCCGACGCCAAGATCATCGATATCTCGGCCCGGGTCGGCGACCAACTCTACGACCAGTACGCCGACGCCGAGGTGCGCGCCGTCGGCGACTGAGCCCCGGCTCAAGGCTGGGGCGCCGCGGCGGTCGCCGACGGCACGGACAGGTGGCCAGGTTTGCTACGCTGACAGCCGTTCCTTTGGGGCTGTAGCGCAGTCCGGTAGCGCACCTCGTTCGCATCGAGGGGGTCAGGGGTTCAAATCCCCTCAGCTCCACCCA
>DATIXO010000214.1:0-6385 GCA_035518495.1 Streptosporangiaceae bacterium | reverse complement strand
GTCGAGGGTGTAGGTGGTGGTGATCAGCTCGTCCAGCTTCAGGTCGCCGGACCGGTAGAGCTCCACCATCCGCGGGATGTCGTGGAACGGGTCGCCGGAACCGAACAGGCTGCCCTGGATGCGCTTCTCGAACAGGGTCAGTATCGCCCCGGGCAGCTCGATCGTGTTCTTGGTCGGGTCGGCCAGGCCGGTCACCACCACCGTGCCGCCCTTGCGGATCGCGTGGAACGCGTTCGTGACCACATCGGAGGTCACCACGCCCACCGTGACGATGGCCTTGTCCGCACCCACGCCGCGGGTCAGCTCGGTGATCAGCTCCTGCGCCTGCTCGGCGGTCTCGCAGCTGTGCGTGGCGCCGAGCTGCTCGGCGATCTCCCGCTTGTTGGCCAGCGGGTCGATCGCCACCACGTTCCTGGCGCCCGCCAGCGCGGCCCCCTGGACGGCATTGATGCCGATCCCGCCGATGCCGTAGATCGCGATCGTGTCGCCCGGCTCGGTGGCCGCGGCGTGCACCGCCGAGCCGAAGCCGGTCGGCACCCCGCAGCCGATCAGCACGACCTTGTCCAGCGGCAGGTCCGGGTCCACTTTGATCGCGGAGTGCTCGGAAATGACCGCGCGCTCGGCGAACGTGCCGAGCATGCACATGCCGCCGAGGTCTTCCCCGCCGGAGTGAAAACGGAAGGTGCCGTCGGCCTGGCACCCGACCAGGAGGTTTTCGCCCAGGTCGCACAGGTTCGACTTGCCGGTCGAGCACCACCGGCAGTGACCGCAGACCGGCAGGAAGGAGCAGATGACGTGGTCGCCGGGCTGCAGCCGGGTGACGCCCGGCCCAACCTCCTCGATGATCCCGGCGCCCTCGTGGCCGCCGACGATCGGGAAGCGCGGCACGATGTCGCCGTGGCGCAGATGCTCGTCGGAATGGCACAGGCCAGCGGCCACATAACGGATGAGCACCTCGCCGGCCTTGGGGGGGTCCAGGTCGAGCTCGGTGATCTCAAAGTCCTGGCCGGTACCGCGCAGGATCGCAGCCCTGGTCTTCACTGATCCCTCCAGATTCCCCAGCCCGCGGGCGGCTGTGGACCGGGGCCCCGGACCGTGAGGCGTGGCGGGTGGGATGCGGCCCACAGTCACCCAGACCGGCGCAGTCCGATGATGACCTTGATTGTCACCCTAGGTCCGGTAGGCCCGGGCGGCCAGCCCCCGCCGGCTCCGGAGGTATCCGGATACCCGTCACCGCGACGCTGGGATCGCCCCCGCCACGGCGCCGCCGCGACGCTGGGATCGCCCCGGCCACGGCGCCGCCGCAACGCTGGGATCGCCTCGGCCACGGCGCCGCCGCGACCAGATCAGCCGGCCCACAGCGCGTCGAGGTCCGCGTCGATCCGCGCGGCCAGCCGCCCGGTGCGGGGCAGCAGCGGCGCCGGCGGCTCGGCGTCGACGGACTCGCAGGCGGCCAGGGCCTTGCCGTCGAGGAACCGGCTCAGCTGGCCGTAGCCGTGCCGGTCGTCGCTGGCCAGCCGGTGGTGGTGCAGGCGCAGCGGCGCGTACAGGAACAGCTGGTCCCGGGCCCTGGTGACCGCGACGTAGAACAGCCGCCGCTCCTCGGCCAGCCCGGCCGGGGAGGCCAGCGCCATGTCGCTGGGCACGGCCCCGTCGACCAGGTGAGGCAGATGCACCACGGGCCATTCCAGGCCCTTGGCCGAATGAACGGTCGAGATGACCAGGAAGTCATCATCCTGCCGGGGTGGCCCGGCGAGATCGGATGCGGACACCGGGGGGTCGAGCGCCAGCTCGACCAGCGCGTCGTGCAGCGACGGCCGGCTCGCCGCTGCGTCGGCGAGCCGCTGCAGGTCGGCCAGGCGGATGTCCGCGTCGGGGTAGCGCGCCCGCAGCGGCTCCTGCAGCGCGGCCAGGATCGCGGTCGCGAGCTCCCCGTCATGCGGGGCGACGGCGGCCTTGGCCAGGCCGCCGATGGTGGCGGCCAGATGGTCGCGCGCCCGCCGCGGCGCGGCGGCGACCGCCTCTTCCCAGCGGCCGAACGGCCCGGGGTCCGCAGGGCGCAGGATGTCGATGACCCGCCGGGCGCTCGCAGCCCCGATGCCCTCGTGCAGCCGGAGCACCCGGAACCAGGCGACGTCGTCGGCGGGGTTGGCGACGATCCGGGCGGCCGCCAGGAAGTCCTTGACATGGGCCGCCTCGGTGAACCGCAGCCCGCCGTATTTCACGAACGGGATGCCGCGGGCCGCCAGCTCTATCTCGAGCACGTCGCTGTGATGCGCCGCGCGGACCAGGACCGCCTGGTCGTGCAGGTCCGTGCCGGCCTCGTGAGCGTCGAGGATCCGGGCGCAGATCTCGCGGGCCTGCGTCGCCTCGTCGTGGCAGCGCACGAGCACCGGGGCCGTCCCGGCCTCGCGGGCCGCGGTGAGCGCGAGCTCGAGCCCGGGGGACTGCGGGCGCACCGCATTGGCCAGCCGCAGCACCGCCTGCCGCGACCGGTAGTTGCTGGCCAGCCGCACGACGGTGAGGCCGGGGAAGGCGGCGGCCAGCCGGTGCAGGTGTTCCGGATCGGCGCCCCGGAAGGCGTAGATGGCCTGGGCGTCGTCACCGACGCAGGTCAGGCAGCCAGACTCGGGCTGGAGCAGCCGCACGATGTCGGCCTGCACCGCGTTCACGTCCTGGTACTCGTCGACCAGCACCGCGTCGAACATGTCCCGCAGCACCGGCCCGGCGGCGGGGTCGGCCAGCGCCGCCCGCCACAGCAGCAGCAGGTCGTCGAAGTCGACCAGGGCGTGGCTGCGCTTGTGCGCGACGTAGGCGCGGAACAGCTCGGCGAGCTGCCCGGTGTACTCGTCGCACCAGGGGAAGCCGCGGTGGACGACGTCGGCGACGGTCAGCTGGGTGTTGACGCACCGGGTGTAGATGTCGGCGCAGACCGCGGCCCGCGGCGCCCGGCGCTGGGTGCCCGCCAGCCCGTGGTCCACCCGGCGGGCATCCAGCAGGTCGGCCATGTCCGCCGGGTCGATGACGGTGAACTCGGGCGGCAGCGAGAACGCCTCCGCGTGCTGGCGGATGATCCGGTGGGCGATCGCGTGGAAGGTGCCGCCGGTGATCCGCCCGCTGGCCGACCGGGCGTGCGGGGTGGCGCGGGACAGCATGTCGTCGGCGGCCCGGCGGGTGAAGGTCAGCAGCAGGACCCGGCCGGGCTGCATGCCCTGCTGGCACAGCCAGGCCGCCCGGGCCACCAGCGTGCGGGTCTTCCCGGTGCCGGCCCCGGCGAGAATCAGCAGCGGCCCGCCCGGGTGTGTCGCCGCCTCCCGCTGCTGTGCGTTCAGCCCGTCCAGCAGGCTCGCCGAATCGAACATGAACACGAATGTAGCCAGATCATCCGGCACGGCTGGGCCGCCACGCTGGACGCACCACAACCGCTTCCCGGGGAAGAGCGCGCAGGCGAACCGGCGGGCCGCCCGCGCGGCCGGGCAGCCCGCGGGACGCATGCAATCAATCTGTCGGTGCTGTGCGGAATCATTCACATGACGCATAATTCGGGTAGATCGTGGGCTGGGCGCCGGTCGCTGGCCCTCGCTAACTGGCAGCGCAGGAGCGTGACAGTGGTGCGGCGGGTGCTCGGGGAGGCAGCGGGCCCCCGCACACGCCTGGTGGAACTGCCCGGCCGTGGAACCACCCGGGTGTGGGAGTCTGCGGGCCCGCGCGGCGCCGAGACGCTCGTCCTCATCCACGGGGTCGCGGTGACAGCGGAGCTGAACTGGGGAAAGGTCCTCGCACCGCTTGCCCGGCATTTCCGTGTCGTCGCCGCCGACCTGCGGGGCCACGGCGACGGGATGCGCGTGGGCCCGCGGTTCCGGCTCGAGGACTGCGCCGACGACGCCGCCGCGCTGGCGCAGGCCCTCGGTATCCGCAGGTTCGTCGCCGTCGGATACTCCATGGGCGGCATGGTCGCCCAGCTGCTGCACCGGCGGCATCCCTCGTTGCTGTCTGGCCTGGTGCTGTGCTCCACCGCGGGAAACGTCCGGGAGTCACCTGCGGAGTGGCTGGCCGCCCTGGCGCTGCCGACGGCCGCGGCGGCCCTGCGGTGGAATCCACTCCTGCAGCTGATGAGCGCCGAGGCTTTCGGGATGGCGCTGCTGGGCCACCTCGACGACCCGGCGACCGCCCGGTGGGCCCGCGCCCAGCTCAGCCGGACGTCACTCGCCGCCGCTGTCTCGGCCGTCCAGGCCGTCTGCGAGTTCTCGTCGGACGGATGGATCAGCGAGGTCGATGTCCCGGCCGCGGTCGTCGTCACCACCCGGGACCGGATCGTGCCAGCGGGCCGCCAGCTCCGGCTGGCCCGGGCGCTCCGGGGCGCGTCGGTCCACGAGGTGCGGGCGGATCACGGGGTGTGCATCAACGCACCGCAGCTGTTCGCCCCGGCGCTGCTCGAGGCGTGCTGGTCGGTGGCGCCCGGCCGCAGCCGCGGC
Organism: Streptosporangiaceae bacterium; assembly: GCA_035518495.1. Lineage (GTDB taxonomy): Bacteria > Actinomycetota > Actinomycetes > Streptosporangiales > Streptosporangiaceae > UBA9676. Next base: position 1,910 of record DATIXO010000214.1, on the reverse strand, counting down.
CCGCTCGCCACGCTGCACACCAGCCGCCGGTCCTCGTTACCGCTGCCCTGAGACATCCGTGAGTGGCCAGGCCGCCGCTCCGGTGTCCCCGTTGTAAGAGCAGGCATGCTCGCGGTAGGCCGGGAGAAGCGTCGGCGGTGCGGACGTACGTGAGGAGCTCATAACCTTTCGCGCCGCTGTTGGCGGGACAGCATCTCCTGCCCTACCCTCCGTGCGCCGCGCGTAACAGCACATTCGCAGGTCGCCTGAACAGGGACCGGGCAGGATCACGGTGCGGACCAGCGCCATCGCCGACGCGAAGCGCCCCGCCACCTTGTCTGGTGGCGGGGCGCTTGTGCCGCGCGCTGCGGATCGGACGCGTCCGGTCGCGCCTGCGGTGCCTGCGCGGCCGTCGGAGCGGCGCGATCATCGCTCTACCCGCGCGGCCCGGCGGACGGCCTGCCGCATGCGCCGCCGGGCGCGCCCGGCGCGGCGCGATTCCCTGGCCTGCGCGACGAACTGCCGCGCCTGGCTGTACCGCTGGGCCTCCGCCTGCATGTCGCGCTGGCGTTCCCTGGCGACCTGGCTGGCCACATATGGATGCATCTGCACGTGACTCACCTCCTCTCTGTGCCGTTGAGGAATGAAAACTGGAATGGGAACCTTGGCTGTTGTCCGCCGGTCCCCTGCTGATGATCACGGTCAGGTGCAGGTCACTCAGCAGATGGCGACCGCGGAGCGGCCAGACAAGGTGCCGGGATCGGCCGATGCCCCCGGGGCCCCCGGGGCCACCGCCGGGCGGCCGGCCCCGATCAGGCGGCTAGCTCAGTGCCGGACGGCGAGGGCGGTGAGGGCCGCCACACCCGGCCGCGCAATGCGCTTGGCCGATATCCGCTGCTGTGCGAACGCCATGACGACACCTCCTACCGCTGACAGCGACGGCCTGTTAGCTATGCAGAGCCACACCGGGGCGGCCTGATACACCGGCGCCGTGACGATGGCGGGGCCACCCGGCCACCCGTCCCGGCCGCCCATCACGAACGGCCACGATCTGGCTACCTTCACGAACGGCCACGATCTGGCTACCTCTCTACCCTGTTCTGCGGGCAGTCTTGAAGCAAGCGATTTAAAGGGCGGCTACACCGAGGCTGACATCGGTGACCTGGTGCCGGGGCCGATGAAGCAGCAGCGCCTGCTGGCCACGTGCGCTCGCCCGGTCACCGGGGAGGACATCGCCGCGATCTTCGCCGCCTCGATCCAGAACTGGTGAGGCCTACCCGACCAGCGCCACCGCCCGGGTCGGGCCGCCGTGGGCGCCCCGCAGTTTGAGCGGGAACCCGGCGAAGGTGAACCTGGTGTTCACCACCTGGTCCAGGTTGGCGAGGTTCTCGTAGTGCGTGATGTGCTGCCTGCGGCACATCATGTGGCACGGGTAGCTGGTGCTGGCGGGGTTGTCCGGGGTCGGGCTGTCCACGCCGAACGTCTTCACCTGCCGCCGCACGATCCACTCGCTGCCCGACCCGCCCAGCCCGGGGAAGTCGGTGAGGTAGCGCGGGTCCCCGGCGAAGCGGTTCCAGGCCCCGGTGTGCAGCAGCACGATGTCCCCGGGCAGCACGTCGACCGGCGAGGCGGCCTCCACGCTGTCGAGGTCATCGGCGGTGATGTCGGTCCGCGGCTGGAAGCCGGTGACGTCCAGGCACACCGCGGGGCCGTAGAACAGGTCCAGCGGCATCTGATCGATGGACTGGGCCGACGGGTCGGGATCAAGGTGCGAGAACGAGTCAACGTGCGTGGGCCCGTTGTCGTTGAGCATGAATCCGGTGGTCTGGAACGAGAAGCCGCCCTCGAACCGCGGCGCCGTCTCCTCGTGCGTGGCGTGCTCGAACTGCACGGTCTTCAGATGGCCGGGGTACACCTTCATGCCCTCGTAG